>JAFAVT010000247.1 GCA_019242275.1 Alphaproteobacteria bacterium | reverse complement strand
GCGCCGCTCACCATCGGCCACGCCACCTTCAGTACCGAAATTCATGCGCCGGGCGGGGCGTCGCTCTCGGCCCGGATGTGGCAGGAATCCTTTGCCGCGACCGCGACGGAAAAGTTTGCGCAACTGCAACGCCAAGCGGGGAGCGATGCTTCCTTGCTGATCGAGAATGGCGAGCCGCTAAAGGTGCTGCCGCGCCTGCTCGCCAGGGCAAAAGCCGATCTTCTGATCGCCGGCCACTGGGCAACCAGCGAAAGATGGGGCCGGGGCGAGGCCTGGAATGATGAAAGCGGCATCTGCCGCATGATCCGGCATGCGCGCGTGCCGGTGCTGGTTTTCAAAAGTGAAATCCCGCCGCCGGTACAACCAGACCCCGTCCCCAGCGCCGGCAGGCGCCTTGTCACCAACCTGGTCATCCTGCTGCCCACGATTCTTATTCTTGTGGCGGCGCTGACGATTGGGGTCTTGAAGACGCGTCCCGCGCACTTTTCCGTGCGCCAGTGGTGGAACAGCGCCCGCGGCGAATGAAGAGGTGCCGACCGGCGCCGCTCACGCCGCGGCCGGGTTCAGCGCGGCCCCGTCCTTGAGGATTTTTTCAAAGAGCGCGGCGGCGGCGGCCACCACGGCGGAGGCGAAAATGATCAAGAGCCCCATGGCAACGCCGCCGGTGCGGTCGTCGGACTCGCCGAAGCTGCTCAGCAGCAGCATAACTTCTCCCGTCACGACAAAGCCGATCACGGTGAGGGCGCAAAGTTTGATGGTCTTCAGGGCGCCGATGCTTTGCGGCGAGAAGCTGCGGTTCTGCCGCACATAACCCAGAAGCCGGAAGGTCTTGAACAGCGCCACGAACACGGCAATCGCGCCGGTATAGGCATAAGCCAGGAAGGGATCCTGGAAATAAATCTGAAATTGCGTGGCATGGGCGTTGCGGCCTTCGAGCTGCGGCTCCCACAGCAAAAGTCCTAAGGCGGCGATGGCGGCCAGCACCACCACCGCTTGCAGAAACAGGGTACAGAATTTCAACATGACAGGGCCCTTCGCGAGCCGGTTGAAAGACGATTATTAAGACAGTTTTCGGATTGATGCATGCAGGTTTTCTCCAACCTCGCCATAGCAGGCCTCCAGGGTGGCCATCCGGCGCCGCACGCGCCGGTATTGGTTGCTCTGGATGGGCGGGTCAAGCCCGCCCATGGTGAGGGAGAGAGATTCCAACTAAACCGGAAATGCTCCAGCAAAGGCGGGAAATGTCAGAGCAGGGCGGGCTGGCGATAGAGCGTGACCGCAATTCTCTGAATCGCGATCACGCTCTAGTTATTTGATTTTTCGCGCAATTTTACCGAAAACCGCTCCGCACTTTTCGGATTGCGCTCTATCCACAGCGGCCCTTGCGGCGCGGTTGCTTAAGGCGGGGCGTTCGTGACACTTTCCCGGCCGCTTCCCGGCCGAATCCCCGAAAAAAGGCAGCCCCATGCGCTTCTTCCAGGCCCTGCTTCCCCGGGAGGAAAAATTCTTTCCCCTGTTCAACGCCCATGCCCGCACCTTGGTGGCGGGGGCCGAGGCGCTGAATGATCTGCTCAAGGGTGGCGCCGGGGTCGCCGATGCATGCGCCCGCATCATCGTCCATGAAAACGAGGCCGATGCCATTGCCCGCGAAGTGCTGATAAACTTGCGCAAATCCTTCATCACCCCGTTTGACCGCGGCGACATCAAGGACCTGATCGGCCTGTTGGACGATTCGATTGACCAGATGCAGAAGACCGCCAAGGCGATCAGCATGTTCGAGGTGACGGAATTCGAGCCCCATATGCGCCAGTTGGGCGATATCATCCGCCGCTGCGCCGCCCTGACGGTGGAAGCGGTGGCCATGCTGGGGACCATGCGCGACAAGCCGGCCCGCATCAACGCCATCGCCGAGGAAATCATCAAGCTGGAAGAGCAGGCCGACGAAGCCAATGATGCGGGCCTGAAGGCCCTGTTTCTCAAGCATCGCGGCGGCGATGCCATGGCCTTCATCATCGGCAATGAAATCCACGACCATCTGGAAAAGGTGGTGGACCGGTTTGAGGACGTCGCCAACCGCATCAGCGGCATCGTCATCGAACAGGTGTGACGGTGACCATCGCGCTAGTTCTTCTGATCGCGGTCGCGCTGGTTTTCGATTTCCTCAACGGGCTGCACGACGCCGCCAATTCCATCGCCACCATCGTTTCCACCCGGGTGCTGGCGCCGCATTATGCCGTGTTCTGGGCGGCATTTTTCAACTTCGTGGCTTTTCTGGTGTTTGGCCTCAATGTCGCCGCCACCATCGGCAGCGGCATCATTGACCCGAAAATCATTTCCGACCAGGCGGTGTTCGCGGCCCTGTGCGGCGCCATTGTCTGGAATGTTGTCACCTGGTGGGGCGGCATTCCCTCGTCTTCCTCGCACGCCCTGATCGGCGGGCTGGTGGGCGGCGGGGTGGCGGCCGGCGGTTTTCACGCCGTCAAATGGGCCGGGCTCAACAAGACCATTGCCGCCATCGTGATTTCACCGGGCACCGGCTTTGTGCTGGCGCTGCTGCTGGTACTGATCGTCTCCTGGGCGTTCATGCGCTCCACCCCGTTCAAGACCGACAAGCTGTTTCGCCATGTGCAGTTCGTTTCCGCCAGCGCCTATTCCCTGGGGCATGGCGGCAATGACGCGCAAAAGACCATGGGCATCATTGCCGCCCTGTTGTTCGCGCATGGATTGTCGGGCGGTCATTTCCATGTGCCGCTGTGGGTGGTGCTGAGCTGCCAGGCGGCGATGGCTCTGGGTACCCTGTTCGGCGGCTGGCGGATTGTGCGCACCATGGGATCGCGTATCACCCATCTGACGCCGGTGCAGGGCGTTTGCGCCGAAACCGCCGGCGCCATCACCTTGTTCATGGCCACCTATATGGGCATTCCGGTTTCCACCACCCACACCATCACCGGCGCCATTGTCGGCGTCGGGGCGGCGCGGCGGGTTTCGGCGGTGCGCTGGCATGTGGCGCGCCGGATTGTCTGGGCCTGGGTCTTCACCGTGCCCGCGGCCGGCCTGATCGCTGCCGGCGCCTATTACGCCGCGGCGCTGCTTCGTCTGTGAGGATCGAAGTCGGGTCGGACCCCGATCTGTTCTGCAACGTTATCTGATGGAAGCGTGGCGGAGCCGATATGCATTTAAGGCCGCCTTTCCTGGTTTTTCTGGCTTTTGCGGCCGGTTCCGCCCTGCTGCCGGTCCTGGCGCAATCCGCGCATCCCGAGCCCGGCGCCTCTTTCGGCGATGATTATGCCCCCAGGCCCGCCTTCCCGGAACAGACACGGGCGAAGGGACCGCAAACGCCGTCAGCGGTTAAGACCGAAGTCATTGCCGGCAATCTGGATCATCCCTGGTCGCTGGCCTTTCTTCCCGACGGAAGTTTTCTCATCACCGAGCGCGCAGGGCACTTGCGGATCGTCTCCACCGCCGGCGAGGTGTCAGAACCGATAGACGGTTTGCCGCCCATCAAGGCGGCGGGGACCAAGGGGCTGCATGATGTAGTACTGGACCCGGCGTTTGCGCAAAACCGCCGCATCTATTTCAGCTATTTTGCGCCCAATGACGCCAACCCCACGCCCGACACTGAAGCGGCGCTGGAAGCCTGGTTGAAGCTGCCGGTGGCGACACGCGAGGCGCACAAGATCGGTTTTGAAACCATCGGGCGGGCTGAACTGTCTTCCGATGGAAAACGCCTGGAGCATTTCCAGATCATTCTGCAGGCGCCGGCAATGGGCGCGCGCCGCCTGGTGTTCGGCCGCGACGGCAAGCTGCTGGTTGCCGCCGATACGCCGGGCGCCGGCGATCTTCCCACCGACAATGAACCGCAGAAGCTGAACAATCTTTACGGCAAGGTGTTGCGGATCAATTCCAACGGCACGGTGCCCCGCGACAATCCCTTTTATGGACGCAAAGGCGTGCGGGGGGAAATCTATGCCTATGGTTTTCGCGATCCGGAAGGCGCTGCACTCGATCCGGCGACGGGCGATCTCTGGACCACGGAAAACGGACCGCGCGGCGGCGATGAACTCAATCATGTGCGGGCCGGCCGCAATTACGGCTTTCCCACCATCAGCTATGGCTTGGACTATCAAGGCCGGCTTTTGGGCACCGGCAAGCTGAAGGCGAAGGGCATGGAGCAGCCGGTTTATTTCTGGACCCCTTCGATGGCGACCTCGGGTCTCACCTTTTATGACGGCGCCTTGTTTCCGGAATGGCGGGGCGATCTTTTCCTGGGGGCCTTGGCGGCAAAGCGCCTGATCCGCCTGCATCTGGTGGGCGGCAAGGTCATCACCGAGGAGCATCTTTTGATGGACCGGGGCAAGCGCGTGCGTGACGTGCGCCAAGGTCCGGACGGGGCGCTTTATGTGCTGACGGACGAAAAACCGGGCGAGCTGCTGAGATTGGTGCCAGCCGCAGCCACGCGCGAAATTGCGCGGCAGGAGTGAGGGCAAACGCTCTTAATGTCATCCCGGATGCACCGCAGCACGTAGTGATGCGGTGCTGATCCGGGACCCATAGCCAGCGTGGGGAGGCAGGTGGATCCCGCATCTGCGGTGCACCGCTGCGCGCTGCACCGCGCGCGGGATGACAAAGGGGGCGGGACGGGGCGGCCTTCGTCATACAATTTATAGCCGGACGAGGGGAACCAAATCGCTTCGCCGCGACTGTCGCTTGTTAGGGCTCGATTTTTCCCGACTGCCAATTTTATCCCGGTGGGCACCTTATCAAAGGAGATCAACCATGCACCCTGTTCGCTGCCTCTTGTTGTCCACCGCGCTTGCGGCCGCGCTGACTTCGGGGGCTGAGGCTGCGCCGGACTGGAACGCCGTGGGACAGGCGCTGGGCAAATCCGGCACGGTGATGGCGGGCGGGGTCTATCGCGTCGGCTTGCCGCGTACCGATCTTACCGTGAAGCTGAACGGCATTACCCTTCGTCCCACTTTCGCGCTGGGCTCCTGGACGGCCTTCATGCCGATGGGCGACAATGCCATGGTGATGGGCGACCTGGTTCTCACCGAGGATGAAGTCAATCCGGTGATGAAGAAGCTGGCTGCGGAGCATATCCAGATCACGGCGCTGCATAATCATTTGTTTCATGCCGCGCCGGCCACCTTCTATATGCACATTTACGGCCAGGGAAATCCCGTCACCCTGGCCCGCTCCATCCATGACGCGCTGGCGCTGAGCAAGACACCTTTCACCGCCGCTCCGGCGCCGGCCTCGCCGCCGCCGCTGGACCTGGACACCGCCGCAATTGACCGCGCCCTGGGCGCCAAAGGCAGCGTCGCCGGCGGCGTCTATCAGGTCAGCATGGGCCGCCGCGCGCCGGTGATGGACCATGGCATGGCGATGCCCGTGCCGATGGGCGCCTCCGAAGCCATAAACTTTCAGCCGCTGGGCGGCGGCAGGGCCGCCATCACCGGCGACTTCATGCTGACGGCAGATGAAGTCAATCCGGTGCTTTCCACCCTGCGCGAGAATGACATCGAGGTGACGGCGCTGCACAATCACATGCTGGAGGACCAGCCGCGGCTGTTTTTCATGCATTTCTGGGCGGAAGACAATTTGCCCAAGCTGCTGACCGGGCTGCATGCGGCTCTGGGCAAGGTCGCGGTGGCGCCGGCTTCGAACTGAAAGAGAAGCGAGCAGGCGCGGCGCGCGTTTCAGCAATTGCCGGTGCTGGTGCCGCCGGCAAAGCCGCGCACGCCGAAATTGACCGGCAATTCGCCATCTACCCGTTCGGTATGCATCCGCTCCGGGATCGGCGGCAGCGGTTCGGCCTTGCGCAGGATGTCAATTGCCGCCTGGTCAAGCTCCGGATCGCCGGAGGATTTGCTGATTTCCAGCCGCTCGAGCCGGCCATCGCGGCGCACGGCAAAATGCACCAGCACCACGCCGGTTCTGTGCACGGCCAGGGCCGCGCCGGGATAATAAAAGAACTGGCGCACCCGCTCGCTCACCGCCCGCAGCCACACCGGATCAAGACAAATGCCGGCGCCGCTGCCGTTGCCGCCGGTGCCGCCCCCGGCCTGACCCATGGTGCCGTTGCCCGATGTGCCGCCGACCATGGGCGAGATGGTGGCCGCCGAGGCCGGCAGCGGCGCGGGTGCTTGCGGTGGCGCTCCGGTCGCGATGGTGAAAGCCGGTGGAGCAGGACGCTCGGCGCGGGGCCGCAGCAGAGTCATGGCAGGAGGCTCAGGCGGCGGCACACGTTTGCTGGAACGCTCCGGCAGCACGGCGGCACTGATTTCCGCATGTGTGGTGAGCGCCGGGACGTGGTTCAGCGACCACCACACGCCCAAGGCAAATCCGGCATAGATCGCGCAACTGGCCAAACCCGCGGCAAGGCGGTTGCGGTTGTCGCGGTGCGCCGGCGCCGGCGGGCGCAGGAACGCCGACAGGTCCGGCATCGTCATGGCGGGGCAGGGTCGGAGAACAGGGGATCGTGCCACTTTCGCTGATACCAGGACCAATAGCTGTTGCGGGCACAGGCGATGGAAGAAAGGTTGCGGTCGGAAACGCCGGGATCGAGACGGCAGGAAATCGCGCCGGCATCGCCGGGCATGGCATCCTGCGGCGCAAGTTTGGCCGGGGCGCGGGCCGCGATTTCCAGCAACGAGCTGGTGTCGGCAAGATTGGTCAGCAGCGTGTTCTGCACGCAGAGTTCGCTGCCCAGTCTGGTGGCCAGCGCGTCAAGCTCCGGCGGCTGGCACAGCATGTAACTGGTGAAGGGCGGCGCCGGTGCCGTGGTGCGGTCCACCGAGACCAGTTGGGCCTGCTGCGCGATCAGGAATTCAGCGACAAAAACCGGATCGCGGTCTTCCTCCGCGCTTTTGAAAGTGCCGGTGATGACGGCGCGGGCGCCCGGCACCATCCGCGCCGCATCGGCGGGGTTGGCAAGCTGGACATTGATGAGAAGATTGTCATGCCCCGGCCGGCCGCAATCTAAGTCCCTGACCAGGATCAGGCGCGGCGAGACAATGCGGCCGCTGACGCGTTTTTCCGGGCAGGCATGCTGGTTGAGCGGGTTGAGCGAACTGAAACGGCCGCTGACGCTCTGCAACGGCACGGGCACGCCGGTCACGGGCGCAAACGCAACCGGCGGCGCCTGCGCCAAGGCAGGACAGCAAAAGTGGATGAGCGCAAAAATGGCCGGAGTTAGCCGCATGCCTGTCTCCAACGCGTGAGATGGTAACGAGGCTGAGAGGCTTTCTGATCCGGGTTCCCTGGTCGCGGTTTGGGAACTTGCCGCGGGGTTCAAGCCGCCGCGGGAAACGTCACCTTGGCGCAGAAGCCTTCGCCCGGTGCGCTGTGAATATGCAGCGCCCCGCCATGCAGTTCGGCAAAGGCTTTCACCAGGGTCAGGCCCAGTCCCGAGCCGCCGGCATGCTGGTGCAGGTCGCCGGCCTGCTCAAAGGGGCGCAGGATGCGGGCAATATCGGCGGGATAAACCCCGGGGCCATTGTCGGCCACCAAGAGCGCGATCATCGCCCCTTCCTGGGCCAGCGACAATTGCACGGCGCCGCCCGGCTGGGTGAAGCGCAAGGCATTGTCCACCAACTGCGCCAGCATGGTGCCCACCACATTTTCGTCGGCATCCATCAGCACGCCCTTGGGGCAAGTGGCGAGGCTGAGGTCAATGTTGCGTTCGGCGGCGCGCACGGCAAAGGGCGCCGCGGCGTCGGCCAGCGCCAGGCCCGCGTCCAAAGGCCCGCGGCGCAGATCATAACGGCCGGCCGCCAGCTTGGTGAGGTCCATGATCTGGTTGAGCAGGCGCAGCAGGCTGGCGCCGCCCTGGTGGATCAGCCCGGCATATTCGCGCACCTGTTCGGGTTTGAGTTCACCGGCCATGCTCTGCATCAGATCGGAGAAGCCGAGAATGGCGTTCAACGGCGTCTTCAGTTCATGGCTCATCGCCCGCAGCAGGGTGTTCTTGGCCCCCTCCGCTTCGGCGCTGGCGCGGTCCAGCTTCTGCGACAGATCGGCCAGATAGGTGTTCTGCACTTCGGCCTTGCTCTGCTGGTCGGCCAGGGCCTGTTCGGTATTGGCCAGCGCTGCTTCGGCGCGGGTCTTTTCGGTGATGTCGGCAAAGACGATGACGCGGCCGCCATCGGGGGTGGCGCGGGTGCGCACCAGATAGACGGTGCCGTCGGTGGCTTTCAGTGTGTGGGCGGATTCTTGCGCACGATGCTTGGCCAGGCGCCGCGCCAGCCACTCCGCTTCCGGCCGGTCTTGCATCATCAGGCCGCAGCGGCCGGCATGGGTTACCACTTCGGTGATGGTCTTGCCCTTGAGTTCTTCCAGCGGGGCGCCGGCCAGTTGGGCATAGCGCTCATTGCCCATCACAAAGCGCTCGCCGCGGTCGTAAAAGGCCACCGCGTCGGCGGAAAGGCCGATGGCTTCTTCCAGCCGCCCCAGATGGTGGCGGCTTTGGGTCACGTCACTCCACAGAATGACGGTGCGCCCGACTTTGTCGCGGCGGGCCTTCAATTCCAGGATGCGGCCGTCGGAGAGCAGCAGATCGCGGGGGGCAAAGGCGCCGGGCTGCAATTGCTTGAGGCAGGTGGCGAGGAAGACTTCGTCGCCGGCGGGGCGTGCCGCCATGGCGATGGCGCCGCCGGCAAGCTGGCGCCGCAGCAATTCCTCATACCTTTCGCCGGTCAGCCGCTCGACCGGCGGCAAGGTGGGAAAGAGAAAATTGAGATGACGGTTGGCGTGGACGAGGCGGCCATCGGCGCTGAAAATGGTGATGGCAATGCGCAGGGCATCGAGCGCCGCCAGAAGATCATCGGGCCGCGTTTCATCCTGCCAGGCTTGCGATGTTGCCAGCGCCACGGCCAGTCCCCTGTAACCGGGCCATCCTGCGGCATGCGGTGTTGCCGAATGGTTAGGTAAAGCCTTGGACGGTCGTGAAAAGCCGCAGATTTTCGGTACGCTAACGGCCCCTCTTCAGCATTCGTTAACGCTGAAAGCCCAAGCTGATTAACGAAATCTCACCGGCCGCCGGCGATCTTGCATGGGCGTTAACACTTCTTTTCGCGGCAGGCTGCGCGCGGCGTTGCAGGCGCTTCGCGCCCCCGCGGCGGCGCCGGTCGAAGAATGGCGGGCGCTGACGGCGGAAGCGCCCGATCTCATCACCCATCATGTGCCGGACGGGCGCATCATCCGGGCAAGCGGCGCCGCGCTGCTGGGAAGGGCGCCGCTGCTGCTGGAAGGGCTGACGCCTCGGGACCTCGTGCATCCCGATGATGTGGCGAGCGTGCAAGCCGCCTTTCGCGAGGCCAGCTATTTTGGCCGCGACGGCGCGGTGACGGCGCGGCTTCTTCACGCCGACGGACGCCATGTCTGGGTGGAATTGCGCTGCCGCCGCATGACGGTGGGGCGCGGCGAAGAATGGAGCGGCGATATTGTGGCGGTGACGCGCGAGATTGCCGCCTTCAAGGCTGAAAGCGCCGCTTTGGCGGCGGCGCGCGACGCGGCTTTGGCGGCGACGCAAGAGAAAACGCGTTTTCTCGCTGCCATGAGCCATGAACTGAGGACGCCTTTGAACGCCATCATCGGCTTTTCGGAAGTGATGAAAGAGGAAATGTTCGGGCCGCTTTCGCCCCGCTATCGTGATTATGCGGCGTTGATTGCGCAAAGCGGCCAGCATCTGCTGGAGCTGATCAATGACGTGCTCGACATGGCCAAGATCGAAGCCGGCAAGGCCGATATCCATCAGGCGCTGTTTGACCTTGAGGCAGTGGCGGCCGGCGCGGCGCGGTTTGTGGAAGCGGCGGCGGCGAAAGGCGGCGTGGAATTAAAGGCCGCGGTGGCGCCGGCGGCCAGGCGCGCCTTTGCCGACAGGCGCGCGGTCAAGCAGATCCTGCTCAATCTGCTGTCCAATGCGGTCAAGTTCACCCCGCCGGGCGGGCAGGTGATGCTGGCGGTGACGGTCGAAGGCCGCGCCGTGGTGCTGACGGTGGCCGACACCGGCGCCGGCATCGCGGCGGAGGAGCTGGCCAGGCTGGGCCGGCCGTTTGCGCAAGGCGACAATGCGCGCGGGCGCGAAGGCACCGGGCTGGGGCTGGCGCTGGTGAAAGCGCTGGCGGGCCTGCATGGCGGCGATGTGATGATCCGGTCGGTGTTGGGCGAAGGCACGGTGGTGACGGTGCGCCTGCCGCATGCGGCTGTTCCCTTGCCGGCGGCGAATGTGGTGCCGTTGCGCGGGGCGGCGGCATAATAACTTCACCATGGCCGGGCAGCGAGCGGAGCGAGCGCGACCCGGCCAACCAACTTCGTGCAGCCTGATGAAAAGTTGGATGGCCGGCTCAAGGCCGGCCATGGTGAGAAAGTAATTTCGGGAGTAGTGCTAGAAGGCCATGCACCCCACCCCCCGCCTCAAGGCCGGCATCTTCGTGCGCGCGCTTATTCGCCGGGCCGAAGTGGAAGGCGCCTCGGCCTTTATCGTCCGCAAGGGCAATGAGGAAGCCGGCGCCATCATTCTCAAGGTGGCCAGGCTGGACGGCACCGTTCTGGTGCTGAACCAGGCGCGGATGGGCGACGGCGCTTTGGTGTGGGCCCGGCCCCTGGGCGAGGCCGTGGCCGAGGCCAGGGCGGCAGACTGGTGTGACAAACAGGTCCGGTTCGACCCCGATCTGTGGATCGTGGAGATCGAAGACCGTCAGGGCCGCGCTTTCGTGGATGAGGCGATCGTGTAAGGTGCCCGCGGGCAAGAGGGGCCGTCCATGTCACCACAAACGCTGCAGCTTGTGCTTCCGGTGGCGATCATCGCCGTGGTCTTCCTGCTCAGGGCGCGGCGGGTGGGCAAGCCCCAGCCGCTGAAGCTGGGGCTTTTGTGGCTGCGTCCCGCCTTGCTGCTGCTGGCCTGCGCCGCGATCCTGTTTCTGCCGCCGCGGCCGGGCGCGGCGCCGCTGGTGCTGACGCCGCAAGACTGGGTGGTGCTGGCGTTTGCCGCGCTGGCGGGCGCCATCGGCGGCTGGCAATTGGGGCGCACCATGGCGATCGAGGTCTATCCCGAAGACGGCACGCTGATGGTCACCACCAGTCCGGTGGGATTGCTGGTGCTGGCGGCGCTGGTGATCTCGCGCACGGTGGCGCGCAGTGAAGCCGGGCTGGCGGGCGCGAACTGGCCGCTGAATCCGACCGTGATCGTGGACGCCCTGATTGTCTTCACCGCCGCCATGTTCACGGTGCGCAGTGTGGAAATGTATTTGCGTGCGAAAAAGGTGATGGGTGAACGCGGATAAGCAAAAGGTCCAGTGGACCTTTTGCCGGCGCGAACGCCGCAATGCCGCGCGTTCAGCGCGGCATGAGGCCGGGACAGTGCGAGCCATTTATCATACGGCATGATGGGTCCCGCGTCTGCGATGCACCGCTTCCGCGCTGCATCGCGCGCGGGATGACAATTGGGGATTTGCTGCGCCGCGCGCGGGATGA
Organism: Alphaproteobacteria bacterium; assembly: GCA_019242275.1. GTDB lineage: Bacteria > Pseudomonadota > Alphaproteobacteria > Micropepsales > Micropepsaceae > Rhizomicrobium. Next base: position 1,731 of record JAFAVT010000247.1, on the reverse strand, counting down.
CAATGGGGAACTTGCCCTGACAGGCCGGGCCTGATACCTCGCCCGCCATGAGCCGTACCCCTGCCAGCGAAGCCGCGCGACGGCGCACCTTTGCCATCATCTCCCATCCCGACGCCGGCAAGACCACGCTGACCGAGCATTTGCTGCTCCTGGGCGGGGCCATTCATGCCGCCGGCCGGGTGAAGGCGCGTGGCGAAGCGCGGCGGGCCAAATCCGACTGGATGAAGATCGAGCAGGAACGCGGCATTTCCGTCACCAGCGCGGTGATGACGTTTGAGTATCAGAACGCGGTCTTCAACCTGCTGGACACGCCGGGGCATGAAGATTTTTCCGAAGACACCTATCGCACTTTGACGGCGGCGGATTCGGCGGTGATGGTGATTGACGCCGCCAAGGGCATCGAGGCTCAGACCCGCAAGCTGTTCGAGGTCTGCCGGCTGCGCGACATTCCCATCATGACCTTTGTCAACAAGATGGACCGCGAGGCCCGCGATCCCTTTGAACTCTTGGACGAGATTTCCGACCAGCTCCAGATCGAGACGGCGCCGATGATGTGGCCCTGCGGCATGGGGCTGAATTTCCGCGGCGTGCAGGCGTTTGAAAGCGGCAGCTTCATCGCCTTCAATGACCAGGTGCCGCGCGAAGAAGAAGCGGCGAAACTGGAAGAAGACGTCATGCTGGCGTCAGAAGGGCTGCCGAAGTTTGATCTTGCCACCTATCGCGAAGGTCATTTGTCGCCGGTGTTCTTCGGTTCGGCGCTGAAGAATTTTGGGGTCGAGCAATTGCTGGCGGCGCTGGCGAAATACGCGCCGCCGCCCCGCGCCCAGGCAGCCCTCGGCCGCGCCATCGAGCCGGGCAATGGCGAAGTCACCGGCTTTGTCTTCAAGGTCCAGGCCAACATGGACCCCAACCATCGCGACCGCGTCGCCTTTCTGCGGCTGGCCTCAGGCGAGTTTCGGCGCGGCATGAAGCTGAAACAGTCGGGCACGGCCAAGACCATCGGCGTGCACAATCCGATCCTGTTCTTCGCCAGTGAGCGCGAAACGGTGGATGAAGCCTGGCCGGGCGACATTATCGGCATTCCCAATCATGGCGTGCTCAGGGTCGGCGACACGCTGAGCGAAAGCGGCAATGTGGTCTTTACCGGCATTCCCAATTTCGCGCCGGAGATTTTGCGCCGGGTGCGCCTCGCCGACCCGATGAAGCAGAAGCACCTGGCCCGCGCCCTGGAAAGTCTGGCCGAGGAAGGGGTGACGCAAGTATTCAAGCCGGCCATCGGTTCGCAATGGATTGTGGGCGTGGTCGGCGCCCTGCAGCTTGATGTGCTCAAATCGCGGCTGGTGGCCGAATATGATCTGGACGCCGATCTGGAGCAGAGCCCCTATGACACCGCCCGCTGGCTTTCGGGCGAGGCGGCCGAGATCGAGAAATTCGCCGCCGCCAACCGCGGCGGCATGGCGGCCGACCGCGACGGGGCGCCGGTGTTTCTGGCCAAATCGGCCTGGGAAGTGGGCTATGTCGCCGAGCGTTATCCCAAGGTGAAGCTGCTCAAGACCCGGGAGCGGCATGAGGTGCATGCGGAGGGTTAAGCCGCTTCTTTGTGTGTCATGGCCCGCGAAAGCGGGCCACCCAGGTGACGCCGCACGAATCCAACAATTAGGTCGATATTCTATTCTTCGGCGCTGCGTTCCGTGCCCACCTGGATGGCCCACACTCCGGTGGGCCATGACA
>JAFAVT010000018.1 GCA_019242275.1 Alphaproteobacteria bacterium | reverse complement strand
GGGTGCTTTCGCTTTGCAGCCTGGCCTTTGTGGTCCTGACTTTGATGCACGTCACCACGGTCTGGCTCTATTATGGCGTGCTGGTGTTGTTCGGGGCGGGGCGGGGCTTTTCCGCCCCCTCGGGCTCGTCCTTGCTGCCCTTCCTGGTACCGCCGGAAAAATTGCCCAAGGCGATGGCCTATTCCTCTTCCGCCTTTACCGCGGCAGTGATTGCCGGTCCGGCGCTGGGCGGCTTTCTTTATGCCCTCGGTCACCCGGCCCTCGTCTATGGCCTTTGCTTCCTGTTCTTCCAGGCGGCTGCTTTTATCGTCGCGCATCTGGGCGGTCGGCGCTTCACACCAGAGCAATCGCTGGCCTCCCGCTATGAGCGCGTCGCCGAAGGGGTGCGCTTCGTCAAGCATCGGCCGGTGATCCTGGGGGCCATCAGCCTCGATCTTTTCGCCGTGCTGTTGGGCGGGGCGACGGCACTCTTGCCGGTCTATGCCCGCGACATTTTGCAGGTGGGACCGGTGGGGTTGGGCTTCCTGCGCGCCGCCCCAGCCGTGGGCGCCTTTGCCATGGCCTTCGCTTTGGGACGCTGGCCGCTCACCCGCCGGGTCGGGGTCACCATGTTCGCGGTGGTGGCCGCCTTTGGCGCCTTCACCATCGGCTTCGGCCTCTCCACCTGGTTTCCCCTGTCATTGCTGTGCCTTTTCATGCTCGGTGCCACCGACATGGTCAGCGTGAATATCCGCGGCACCCTGATCCAGCTTTCCACGCCGGATGCCATGCGCGGTCGCGTCAGCGCCGTCTCCATGCTCTTCATCGGGGCTTCCAATGAACTAGGCGAGTTTGAATCCGGCACCACCGCCGCCTGGTGGGGAACAGTGCCCGCGGTGGTGGTGGGCGGTATCGGCACGCTTCTGGTGGTGGCGCTATGGATGAAGCTGTTTGTCCCGCTCAGGCGGGTGGACCGCTTCGAAGATGTGCATGCCTGAGCTTTAATAGGCGTAAGACAGTCGCAGCATGGCGCCGTCAGGCGAAGTGTCCAGCGAGGAATAGATTCTGTATTTGCTGAAACGGGGCGTGAAAAAGGCGGCATAGCCGATGGCAATGGCCGAACTGGCGGCGGTGTCGTACCAATGATGCTTCTTGGCCTCGACCCGCGAATAGCCGACAAAGGCGGATGCTGCGAAAGCCGGCAGGCCATATTGCCAGCCATAGCGGGCCCACAGAAAGGCCGAGCCGGACGACGCCAGGGCCTGGGTGTCGGACGGAAAGGACTGGAAGTCGCTGCCGTCCGGACGTTTCTCCTTGACCAGGTGCTTCAGGGCATAGGCGGTACCGACGGTGGCGATGGTGGTGAGACCCAGATCAACCACCCCGTTCCAGTCGCGCTTGCTGATGGCGATGCCGGCGGCGGTCAGGGGCAAGGCGATGGCAACGGCGGTGCCGGCAGTTTCGGTGGTATCGGCGCGGGCGGGAAAAGCGGCCAATAACAGGGCGGCGGCCAGACAAGAACAAAGACGCTTCATTCTGTCACCCTAGCCCGCGCGGCCGTCCGCGCAATTCCCAATGGCGCAAAATTGGCGCTTTTTAACGCTAGCTGCGGATATAAACGTCAACCCGGTCGGTCGGGCCGCTATCGTCCACGCCGCCTTCGGCATGGACATCAATGCGGGCCGAACTCACCCCGGAATCGATCAAGAGTTGCCGAATGGCCAGCGCCCGCTTCAATGACAGCCGGCGAGCGTCGGAGTTCTTGTCGCCCTTATTACCGCCATAAGCCATCAGTTCGACGCGGGCTTGGGCCTTGCCCAGGCTGCCATTGAGCTGGCCGGCCAAGGCGCGGATGGAATCCAGCGCCGTCTCGGCAGGCGCATCGGCGTCATGCGCAAAAAGGATGACGCCCTGCTTGTTCAGGCCCTCGGTCGCGCCGGCCGGCGGCGCCGCCGAAGCGGTTTGGGTGTTGGGCGTGGCCGAAAGCGTGGGCAGGGAGTTGAACAGGCTGGCCGCGCCGGGACCGCCGCTATAGGGCGCGCCCGGCGGCGGTGCCGCAGGCGCCGGCCGGCTGGGTGCAGCGCTGGCCAGCTTTGGCGCCGGACGGGGTTTTTCCACTGGCCGCGGTGCTTCGGTTGGGACGGTTGCCGCTGTTTCCGTATTGCGGGCCGGGCGGGCACGCTTGATCGGCATGTGCAGCCGCACGGGGGCGCCGGTGTCGCCGGGCTGACGCAGGGCCGGTACCACCCGCATATACTGGCCGCCGGGGTAAAGCAGGTTTTCCCGTCCCGTGGCGGAAACCGGATTGATCTGCACTTCCCGGCCGAAATCCACGGCCCAGGCGGCAGGAACAAGGCCCGGGGCGGCAAGGCTGAAGACGGCCAGCAGGGTGAAGGAAAGGGAACGCATCATCTTGCCCAGGTTCGACGGACTTTCTTACCCCAGCACCGGCCCCGGCTCAATTCTCAAACCCTTGTGCCCTTTACCAAAAGATGCGTGGTGCGATACCGCATAATTGTTTTCAGCGCGAGCCGGCCAACCTCTTGTTGCGGCTTTTCTTTCCGAGTCGCTGGGTTAGCATGGCGCCGGATTCGTGGGAGAACGCCAATGAAGTTGCCGCCGCTGCGCCAAATGATGCTGCCACTGGTGACGCTGTTGGTGGTGGCGGTCTCCGGCGCGGCCTATGCCATTTTCATGCCCGGCATGGGCGGCGATCCCCTTGCCGTCACCCAGGCCAAGGCGGTGCTGACGGCGCATTATGTCGGCAGCCAGGCCTGCCAATCCTGTCATCAGGATCAATATGCCCGCTGGTCCAAGACCCGCATGGCCAACATCGTGCAGGACCCCAAGACCCATCCGGATGCCATTATCCCCGATCTCGCCCATGCCGATCCGATGGTGAAGTTCACCAAGAATGATGTCGCCTTCACCTATGGCTCGGTCTGGAAGCAGCGCTATTTCCACAAGGTCGGCGATGATTACTTCGTCTATCCGGTGCAGTGGGATATCCAGAACAAGAAATGGCTGGCTTATCACGTGCCCGACCAGGGCGGTGACTGGTGGGCGAAATTCTATCCCGATCCCGCCGGCGACAATATGGGCCGCCCCACCGGGCCGCTTTGCGATGGCTGCCATTCGGTGAACTACGACATCGCCACCAAGCAGCCATCTGAATGGAATGTCGGTTGCGAAATGTGCCATGGCGCCGGCAGCGCTCATGTTGCCCGCCCCAGCCGCGACAATATCCTCAATCCGGCACGGCAGGATTATGTTCATGCCAGCGATACCTGCATCCAGTGCCACAGCCAAGGCCAGCCGCTGAAGAATCCGATCAATGGCAAATATTATGACTGGGCGGTGGGTTATCACGCTGGCCTCAACCTCAAGGATTTCTGGAAGCTGGAAGAACATAAACTGGGTGAGCAGAATTTCTTCCACTTTGCCGACGGCACCGCCCACAAGAACCGCATGCAGGGCAACGACTTCTTGCAAAGCGTGATGTACCCCCGCGGCGTCACCTGTTTTCCCTGTCACGACCCCCACGGCAGCGACAACCAGGCGATGTTGAGGAAGCCCGCCGCCGAAGTCTGC
>JAFAVT010000344.1 GCA_019242275.1 Alphaproteobacteria bacterium | reverse complement strand
GAACTTAACATCGTTGATCCCGATGCCGCCATCGCCTTCTATATGAAGGAATTTCCTTCGACCTCCCGCACCACCTGGGAAGGGATGCCGGCGCTTTCCTCGCCGGACAATGTTCTGATTGTCTTCCACAAGGTGGCACGGGCGCCTGAAGCGGATGCCAACGTCACTGCCTATTGGCATTTCGGCTGGAATGTGGCGGATTCGCGCCAGAGCCTGGAAACATTCCGCAACCAGAACATTCTGGCGCCTTTCTATACCGACGATGCCGGCGATTTTGTCGGCATCAGCAGCGACACCTATCCCTACCCGCCAGGCGTGCCCGGCCGTACCCGTGCCCAGCTTGCGGAAGCCAAGGCGCAGAATCTCCAGCCCAGCGGCAGGGGCGGCAATGGCTATATCCGCGCCCCCGAGGGCGCCTTCATTGAATTCACCGGCAACCAGGCGGAACGGGTGGACCATGTACACATGTGGGAAGATGACCCGCTTTGCGCCCAGCTTTGGTACCAAACCCATCTGGAAGCCACGCCGCGCCGCGCCGGCCGCGGCGCCGCCGAGGCGCCGGCCCCGATGGTGGAAAGTTGCAAGATGCCGCGCACGGCCGAACCTTCCTGGCCGTCCCTGACCAAGAACGGCACCTATCGCGCGCCCACTGGTGGCGTCAGTTTCAGCGGCGTCGCCATGAACTGGTATCCCAACCAGGGTGAGCGGCCGCTGGCGCCGACGCGTGGTCACTTGATTGATCATATCGGACTGGCCGTCACCGATTTCGACGCCTGGGTGGCGAAGATGAAAACGGAAAAAATCACTTTCCTAGAACAACCTTACAAGGTGGGTAGTACCCGCGCCGTGATGATCGAAGGGCCCAGCCATGAAGCGATTGAACTGGTCGAAGGCAAGTAAAGCCACCGCGGTGCTGTTGGTTGCGACTGGGATCGGCGCACAGGCACCAATGCCGCCGGCGCCACCGCAATTGGCGCCCGAAAAATCCATTCCCCTCGACCAGGCTTTAGCGGCGGCGCAAGCAGCGCTGGCGGCCTGCACCGCCAAGAATTCGCCCGCGACGGTGGAAGTCATGGACCTCAACCAGAACGTCAAAGTGCTGCTGTCGGGTGATGGGGCGCGCACCAACTCGTTCGAGCCGGCGCGGCGCAAGGCTTACACGGTCCTGAAGAAAGGCATGTCCTCGGGCGCCTTCGCCAAAAGTGTCGGCTCGCCTCCCGTCAACGCCGTGATCGAGGGCGATCCGAATCTCAGGGCCTCGGCGGGCGGACTGCCGATCGTCAAGGGCGGCGCGATCATTGGCGCGCTGGCAGTTTCCAGCCCTACTGGCCAGGATACTGACGAAGCCTGTGCCGAAGCAGGGATTGCCAAGTTTCACTTCTGAACACCGGAAGTTTTCGAAGGAGGCATGCAATGAGCAGCAAGACATTTTCCCTGGTCGCGGGCGTGATCTTCGCTCTGGTAGCGGTGCTTCATGTCCTGCGCATGGTGGAGAGCTGGCCTGCCGTGATCGGTGGCTGGGAGGTGCCGATGTGGCTCAGTGGGGCGGGCGTTCTTGTCGCAGGATTCCTCAGCTATAGCGGGTTTCGCCTGGCCAACCAGAGCCGGTAGCCGGTACCCCGGTTGGTTCAATTCCTCACATATTTGTGAATCTTATTTCCCAGCGAGTCCGCAGCATAGATCGTCTTCATGTCGGGTGAGATCGCCATGTAATGAGCCTCGCTGTATTCGTAAGGCCCGGGCCCCACCTTGCCCATCCAGCCGGTCACCTTGCCGTCCCAGTCGAGCTTGAAGATCATTCCGTCCTCGCCCGCCGACATCCAAAGACCACCGGACTTGTCCACGACAAGACTGCCGATGCGGTTCCTCATCTGAATGGTGCGCAACAGCCTGCCATCCTGCGTCATGACCAGGATGCGGTGAACCTCCCGGTCTGAAATGTAGAGATCACCATTCTTCGCGATGGCCAAAGTGTGAACGGTGGCATTGGTGCCGTCATCGTGCTTGATACTCCAACCCTTGATCCATTTGCCATTCCTGTCGAAATGCTCGACGCGGGGATCAGGGTTGCTGCCATGGCCGGTGACGACCCAGAAATCATCGTTCTTGCCGAAGATCACGTCGTTGGGCTGGTTGAAGAAATGCTTGCCCGCCGCCTCGTCCCAACTGCCGGCCTGGCCCTTGGTGCCAAGCGTCATTAGCACCGCCCCTGTCGGCGCCAGTTCCATCACCGTGTTGCACTGGCCGTCAGTGAGCCAGATGTTGCCATGGCGATCAATCTTCAACCCATGAGCACGGGCGGCGATATTGTCGTCGAAGGTGCGCACCAATCTGCCGTCAGCGTCATATTCCATAAGCTGGTTCGCCGCCTGGCGCTGGAAAACCAGAATATGGCCGTTGGGCATGACATCGAGGCTGCCGATGCCCGCGAATTCTGTCCCCACCGGCGGGGTTGGGGCTGGGACCGGCGTATAAGGCAGTTGCGGCGCATCGGGGATGGAAATGGTCACCGGCTCGGTCACAGCGGCGGCGGCACCACGGCCGCGGCCACGGCCTGCGGCGCCGCCGGCAGTAGGGGCCCGGCCGCCCGGTGCAGATGCAATGGCAGCAGCAACGGGCTGAACCTCGCCATAGCTGGTGATCATGCCGCAACCAGCAGCTGCTCCGCCCCGGCCCGCGGCGGCCGGCGATGGTGGTGTTTCCTGCGGAACCTGCGCCAAAGTGGGTGACAAGGCAACGAAGGCAACAGCCACAAAAGCCAGCGATTTTGCGATACGCATGATCATCCCCCATGGCACTTTGCTTCATAAAATCAGAGGTGCTTGCCCTTGGCAACGCAGGCAGCCGTCACTTATCGGAGTAACATCTCAATACTGTTCCTTTGTGCTGCTTGGCCGCTATGGAATTGTGATCGGAATCGTCACAGCTATTAGCGCGCAGTCGAAGATGGCGCTCCCTGTGATTGCCGGCCACTATACCGGCGCAACATCAAAATTTTGCGGGTCTTCGCCGCGCTGGAAAGTTTCCCACATCCGCTCATAGGCGATTTCAAGATGCCGCCGGTGACGGTCGGTATCGAACAGGGAGGCAGTTTGTCGATTGCGGGCCAGTTTTTGCCGAATAGTCTGAAGGAGCGCCGGACCGTTGGCCAGCTTGATCGCCAGCGATTCATAATCTGCCAGGTTCGTCGTCACCAGTTCTGGCAGACCAACGGCATGCAGAAGACTAGCGGCAACGCGGCCGGAGAAGGTCGTGCCGCAACAGGTGAGAAGCGGCACACCCGCCCACAAAGCATCGCTCGCCGTGGTGTGCGCATTGCACGGCACGGAATCAAGAAACAGATCGGCAAGTTGCAACCGATCCAACTGATGCTCCATGGCAACAAATGGCGCGAAAATTAGCCGCTCACCTGCAACGCCGTGACGCTCGGCCTCGGATCTGAGATTGTTCGGAGCGACGGTATTGCTCTCCAGCAGCCATAGAACACTGCCTTCGACCTGCTTCAGAATCCGCATCCAGATCGCGAACATCGCCGGCGTGAACTTATAACCCATATTGAAATCACAAAAAATGAAGCCGGTTTCCGGTAGTTGGTTTTCGGACCGCCTTGGCGTGACGCGCGGCAAGTGTCGCCGGAAATCGTTCACCTGATAGCTAGCCGGAAGGTAGATCACTTTTTCCGTGTAATATTGCCTTTCGTCGTGCGGGATGACGAAGCGGTCGGCCAGAATATAGTCCATATAGTCAGCACCCAACGTGCCGGGAAATCCCAGATAATTGACCTGAACAGGCGCCGGCTTCTGCGCAAAAACACCCATGCGGTGATTTCCGAAATAACCATTGAGATTGACGAGGATGTCTATCTCCTCGCTAACAATTTTCTTTGCCGCCGCCTGGTCGGAAAGGTGCGATATGGGCAGGCACCGATCGAACGCCGATTCCAAGCGCCTGCGCATGGGACTATCAGTACGATCCCCATTGTCGAAGGCGACAACCTCGAATTTGCTTCTGTCGTGGCATTCATACAGGCCCGCGGTCAGATAGGCCGTTGCCTGCTCGCGAAACTCTCCGGAGACGTATCCCACACGGATTTTCCTGTCGCTGCGATCCGTTCCTTTCCAGAGTGCCGGACCCGGCGGATGAAAATGATTGGTAAAGATCGTTGCGCTGTCCTGCAATGCCGCGGGGGCCTCCGAGACCGCAAGATACATGAACGGGTCCACGATCCGCTTGCCTGCCCGCACGCCGGCATTGATAAGTGACACCTGCTCCTCGAAGCCGGACCAGTCCGACCCATGCATTTTAAGATGCAGCAGGTCGCCGCACACATAATCATGATCCGGATTTAGGCGGGCGACGCTTTCCAGATCGCGGACTGCCGCATCGTAATGCTGGCCATCCCGCCATCGGATCATGCCGCGACTGTGCAACGCATCCGCATAATCGGACCTGATCTTTAGGGCACCATCATAACTCGCCAGCGCCTCGGGGATGCGTTTCATAAAATAAAGGCAGATACCGCGATTGTTCAGCGCTTCGGCATTGTCAGAATTGATGGTCAGAGTTTTATCGTAACTCGCCACTGCCTCGGCGAAGCGCTTCAGCACAAGGAGTGCATTGCCGCGGTTATGCCATGCTTCCGCATAATCCGGCTTGGCCGCCAAGGCTTTTGAATAGCTCGTCAGCGCTTCGTCGAGGCGGCCCATGTCGCGCAAGGCGATGCCATGATTGTTCCAGGCTTCAGCAAAACTTGGCTTGATCACCAGGCATTTTTCGTAAGCCGCCAAAGCTTCTCCGGTGCGACCCAAGTAATATAAGCAGGTGCCGCGATGGTTCAGCGATTCCGCATGACCCGGTCTGCTCGCCAGCACTTGACCATAGCCCGTCAGGGCTTCTTCAAAACGCTTGAGGCGCAGCAGAAGGTTAGCGCGGTTGTACAACGCCCCCGCATGGTCCGGTTCGGCTGTCAAAGCCTTGTCGCAATAGACCAAAGCGTCTTCATCGCGTCCCAGCGCCTTGAGCACATTGCCGTAATTCA
>JAFAVT010000341.1 GCA_019242275.1 Alphaproteobacteria bacterium | reverse complement strand
CCGTGCCGGTGGGCACGCCGGTAAAGGCAGCTGGTTCTGGCACCATAGACTTCATGGGTACGGCCAGCGGCTATGGCAACTTTCTCAAGATTGACATGGGCAATGGCTGGGGCACCGGCTATGCCCATCTGTCACGCTTTGCCTCAGGCCTGCGCAAGGGCGTCCGGGTGCGACAAGGCCAGATTGTCGCCTATAGCGGCAACACCGGCCTCACCACCGGCCCCCATCTGCATTATGAGATTTTCGAGCACGGCGCCCAGATCAATCCCCTCACTCTGAAGATGGCCCAGGGACGTACGCTCACGGGCCGCGAACTTTCAACCTTCCTGCAGACACGGTTGCAGATTGACGAGACCATGGCATCGGTGCCGCTGGAAACGCGGGTGAGCGACATCTCGACCGACCTGCGCCAAGCGAAGGCAAAATAGTTCGCTCTCTCGGCGAACTATTTTGCCCCCGGGCGAGCCGCGATCAGCGGCGAGGAAAGGGGCCCCCAGTTTCCTCAGCGAACAATCGTCGGCTCAGACGTTGCTTGGGGCCTCTGTAGAACGCCAGCACACCTGTTAATTCAAGGACGTTCCGGGCGGCGGAAGATCGGCCAGTTCATCCGTGCCGGCAGCGAATTCCTCTCCGTTGATGCTCAGTCCCGACTTGCTGGCACTGACCGTCACTGTTGCGCCGTCGCCGACTCTGCCTTCCAGCAGAAGCTGGGCCAACGGGTCTTGCAGCCGGCGCTGTATCACGCGCTTGAGCGGGCGCGCGCCATAGACGGGATCATAGCCGGCATTCCCCAACCAGTGGCGGGCCTTCTCATTCAGGCTCACCGTGATCTTGCGATCAGCCAGTAACTTTCCCAGGCGCGCGATCTGGATGTCCACGATCTTGTCCATGTTCGCCCGCGTCAGGCGGTGGAAGAGAATGATTTCGTCCAGCCGATTGAGAAACTCCGGACGGAAATGCTGCCGTACCACCTGCATCACCTGGGCACGAGCCTGCGCCTCATTGCCGCCTTCCACCGACATAAACTCAGTGCCGAGGTTAGAAGTCAGGATGATTACCGTGTTCTTGAAGTCCACCGTGCGGCCTTGGCCGTCAGTGAGTCGTCCGTCATCCAGTACCTGCAGCAGGATGTTGAAGACGTCGCTATGCGCCTTTTCTACTTCGTCAAACAGGATTACCTGATAGGGCCTGCGCCGCACCGCTTCAGTGAGAACGCCCCCCTCTTCATAGCCGACATAGCCGGGCGGCGCGCCAATCAGCCGGGCGACAGCGTGTTTCTCCATGAACTCACTCATGTCAATGCGCACCATGGCGGTATCGTCATCGAACAGGAAAGCGGCTAGCGCCTTGGTCAGTTCCGTTTTACCGACGCCGGTTGGACCCAGGAAAAGAAAGGAGCCGATGGGGCGGTTGGGATCCTGCAAACCCGCGCGGGCCCGGCGCACAGCATTGGAAATGGCCCGTACCGCTTCGTCCTGACCGACCACGCGGGCCTCCAATGACTTCTCCATGTGCAGCAGCTTCTCGCGTTCGCCTTCCAGCATCTTATCCACGGGAATACCGGTCCAGCGCGAAACCACCTGCGCGATATTTTCTTCCGTCACCGCTTCGGCGTTGAAACTGTCATTCTTCTTCTCTTCGATAGCCTTAAGCTGACGTTCCAGGCCAGGTATAACCCCATAAGTCAGCTCGCCGGCACGGGCGAAATCACCCTTGCGCTGCGCCACTTCAACATCGGAACGGGCCTGGTCGAGTTTCTCTTTCAGCGATTGGACATCGGCAACGGACTTTTTTTCCTCCTGCCAGCGGGCCGTCAGACTGGCCGATTGGTCCTCAAGATCACCCAATTCTTTTTCCAGGCTGGTCAACCGGTCCCGAGAAGCCTTGTCGGTTTCCTTCTTCAGGGCCTCACGCTCGATCTTGAGCTGCATGATGCGGCGGTCGAGTTCATCCAGCGATTCCGGCTTGGAATCAATCTGCATCCGCAACCGCGAGCCCGCCTCGTCCATCAGGTCAATGGCCTTGTCGGGCAGAAAACGGTCGGTGATATAGCGGTTGGAGAGAGTCGCAGCCGCCACGATAGCGCTATCTGTTATGCGCACACCATGGTGCAGCTCATACTTCTCCTTCAAGCCGCGCAGGATGGAAATGGTGTCCTCCACAGTCGGCTCCCCGACAAACACGGCCTGAAAGCGCCTTGCCAGGGCAGCGTCCTTCTCGACATATTTGCGATACTCGTCCAGCGTGGTGGCGCCGATGCAATGGAGTTCGCCCCGCGCCAAAGCGGGCTTGAGCAAGTTGGAGGCATCCATCGCCCCATCCGCCTTGCCCGCTCCAACCAGGGTGTGCATCTCATCAATGAAAAGAATGATCTGCCCGTCGGCGGACGTAACTTCATTCAGCACGGCTTTCAGCCGCTCCTCAAACTCGCCGCGGAACTTGGCACCTGCAATCAGGGCGCCCATGTCCAGCGCCATCAGCTTCTTGTCGCGCAGACTTTCGGGCACATCACCATTGACGATGCGCAAGGCCAAGCCTTCAGTGATAGCGGTCTTGCCCACACCAGGTTCACCAATCAGCACGGGATTGTTCTTGGTCCGGCGAGACAGCACTTGGATGGTACGGCGTATTTCCTCATCGCGGCCAATCACGGGATCGAGCTTGCCGCTGCGGGCCAGTTCGGTGAGATCGCGGGCATATTTCTTCAACGCGTCATAAGCATTCTCGGCCGTGGCACTGTCGGCGGTACGGCCCTTGCGCAAATCGGCAATGGCGCTATTGAGACTTTGCGGTGTGACGCCGGCATCGTTTAGAATCCGGGCGCTGTCGCTGCCCGCCGCCATGGCCAGTGCCAGCAGCAGATATTCGGCGGTAACGAAACTGTCGCCCGCTTTCTTCGCCACCTGCTCGGCCGCATCCAGCAAACGCGCGGTTTCGCCCGAAACGTAAACCTGCCCGCTACCGCCCGAAACCTTGGGCAGCTTTTTCAACGCTGCTTCGACGCCGGCGCGCACAACAGTATCCCGGCCGCCTGCGGCATTGATCAGGCGGGCGGCAAGCCCCTCCTCATCGTCAATTAAAACTTTAAGCAGATGTTCGGGGGTGAATTGTTGATGCCCCTCGCGCAGGGCCAGAGACTGGGCGGACTGAATAAAGCCGCGGGCCCGCTCGGTGAATTTCTCGATATCCATCATTCCTCCTGCCCACCCCTTCCGGGCGCGGGTTATCGGCCCGCCAAGCGGTTCCGACGGAACGAATGTGGGTTTCCGCTCCAGTGCCTTCAAGGGCTGGAGCGCTTAACGGCCTGGCCAACAGACAGTTCTAGGCTTCAGCGTCCTCGCCCTCTTCCTCCGCCGCTGCTTCGGCGAGGGAGAAGGAGGGATTGGCCGCGCCCTGTTGCACGGTCATCTGGGGCTGCTCGCCTTGCCCCAAGGGGCGTTGTCCGCCACTTTGCTGGCCATTAGCCGCAGCCTGAGCCGCCTGCTGAGCCTGATACTGCGCCATCTGTGCCTGGGTGGCGGCAACGATACGGTAATAATGCTCTGCGTGCTGCAGGTAGTTCTCAGCCATGACCCGATCGCCGGTGGAATTGGCATCGCGGGCCAACTGCAAATATTTTTCATAGATATGGCTAGCGGTGCCGCGAATCTTCACTTCCGGACCGTTGGAATCATAGGCGCGGTTGGGATTGAAGCCGCCACCGCTATTGTTGTTGTGGCCGCCACCGCCACCACCGCCGCCCTGGTGCGGCCTGCGACCGCCTCTGCGTGAACGCTTCACTTGCCTATTCCTGTTCTGACAATCCTGACCCGCGCCAAAGCGGCGCAAGGGACCAGAATTCGTCTGTTACGACCGTTTTCGCTT
>JAFAVT010000208.1 GCA_019242275.1 Alphaproteobacteria bacterium | reverse complement strand
GTCTCTGTCTCTGTCTCTGTCTCTGTATATCCATAGGGTTTCGATACCCATTCGATAGGGTATGGATAGGGTATCGGTCAGGACTTGCCGATGCGGTCACGCAAGGCCCTTGACAACGGAGTCACCGTGCCATTGTCGCGCTGTGACAAGGCGACCTGAACCGCCTGCCAGGCTTCATCCAGTGCCTTGGTGGCGGTCTGCCGCAGACGCGCACTTTCAATGGCCAGCACCAGCTTCATGGTGCCGGCATAATGCTTTCGGTTCATGGGGGGCGAGTGCTGAAACCAGCGCGTGATAAGCACTTCCTGGGTTTCGCTGTCAGCCTCGATCATGCCAGCCTGGGCCAGCGACGACAGGGCATGGTCATAGTTTTCTCGCTGCCAGCCGCCCAGATCAGCACAGGCATAGCCCGGCAGCAGGCGATAGCACCCGGCGCTGGTGGCGTGTTCGCATGTGAGCAGATAGAGATACAGCAGCCGTGCTTCCAAGGCCTGATCCAAGAACCGGCGTGACCGCCACAGCTTTGGCGATACCATGTTGAAATTGCGCGCCATCACCGCCTCGCCGTCAGCCGCGCCAGATTGGCGGGCGGAGTGAATTTATGCGCCGGGCAGAATTTCGGCGCGGCAGTTTCGAAGCAGCCGGCCACCAGACAAAGCTGGCGGGCAGCATAGTTGGGCTGGGCCTTGGTGCCGCGCGGCCCGCCCTTTCGCTTGCCCCAGGCACCGTGCTGGCTTCGGTATTTCTGCACCACCCGCTCGGAAAGATTATAGCGGTGCGCCAGCACGCGGTTGCCGTCACCGGCCATGATGTCGGCATACAGCGCCGCGCGCTCATCGTCGGTCAGATGCAGGCCGTGGCTGCGCCGCTTCATGCTGCCGCCCTGGCCTTGCGGCGCACGAAATCCAGCCAGTCCTGGCGGTGACTGCATTCACTGGCAGCGTCACAGTTGCAGCCGTCAAAGCTGAACTGGCCCGGATCGGCATTGTAGAGCGCCAGGGCAAAGCGCGCCTGCTGCGGTGTTTCAATTTTCGCCCCTTCGGCAAAGAACAGCGCCGCGCCCTGCGCCAGCACCGCATTGAGAGCGCAGGCGAAGGCGGCAACCATCCGCACATCATCGCGCGAAGGCGCCGCATCGGCGGGGCCGTACAGCACCCGATCCAGCGCTTTCTGGAAATCAAGCCGCGACACCCCTTTAAGGGCGGCGGGCGGGGCATGGTGCGACGTGACAAGCATTATGCCGCTGCTCCAAAGACGCGGGCGAACTGCCGTTCGGCGTTGCGGCCCTGATCGGCCAGTGCCTCGCCAATCACCGTGCGCGCCTTGCTGACGGCGCGGGCGGCGTGATGCTCGCAATAGCGCGAGCCGGGCTTGGGCTTATGCCCGCAATAATGGAAATCTTCGGCCGTCGGATCACCATGCGGCCAGCGGCAAGTGGTGGCGGATAAATCCATGATGCCAATGCGCCGGCCATCAGCCAGCACCAAAGCGGGCGGATGCGGCTGGCTGCCTGCCGGAAGCGACGGCGCCTTGATCCGTTGCAAGGTGATGCCACGCTGCGCCGCATGCTTTTCCACCGACCAGCGGGGCCGTTTCAACTCCCGTGCGATCTCGGAGGATGGGGCGCCTTCGGCCGCCATTGTTTCCAGCCTGGAAAAATCGGCACCGCGCCACGGATGCCAGCCGCGCTTGGCCTTCGGCTCATGCCCGCGCAGGGCAATGCCATGACGATTGCAGTAGGAAAGCACGGCATTGCGGCTGATGCCGTGGCCCAGCTTCTCGGCGATCTGGCTGGCGGAAAAATCCGGCGCCAGCTTGCGCAGCTTGGCGTCCAGCTTCGGATATTTCTGCCACACGCTCATGCCCTGGCTCCCATCAATCGCGCCAGCGGTACGGTGAAGGCGCTGACCCAGCTTTCGCCGGGCAGCCGCACCTGGCGCGGAAGCACATAGGCGCCGCCATGGCTGATGCTTAAGACGCCCGCCCGCGCCAATCTCGCCAGCGCATCGCGCGCCGCGCCGTCATCAATACCGCATTCGTCCATCATGTCTTGTGCCCGCACACGCCCGCGCGAAGCGATGATCGCTATCGCCCGCGGTCCATAACCGCTGTTGTCCGTTTCCATCCGCCCTGCCCTTCGACACCATCGCCCGTTTCCCATTCAGCCCGCCCAGGCCTCACTTCGGTATCGTCGTCGCGTCCCCAGCCGCTCCACACTGGTTTCCTCGAACCGGCTGGCCAGCGCATCGGCATAGGCGCGCAGCAGTTTTTGCGCTTCGGCGAAATCCTGCGGTGCAAGGGCCGGCAGCCCCGCCAGGAGCTTGCGTCCCAGCCGCGCCATTTCCGCCCGGCGGCCGGTGCCGCGTTCGCACAGCAGCACCGGAATGCTGGCGGCGGCGCGGGCGCCAATCTCGCGGAAGCGCGTAATTTCGATATTGGCGGCGGCGGATCGCATCGCCAGCGCCAGGGCATCGAACGGATGATGACGGCGCCGCCGGTTCATGCCCGCACCCTTGCGGCGTGATGCGTGGCCAGGCGGCATTCCAGCAGCGAAGCGGCTTCTCGCAGCCCAGCGATCTGGATCAGAAGCGCATCCTCGCCCAGATCGTCGCGCGTCTCGCTGCGGTCCAGCGCCATGGTGACAAAGGCGCCCATGGCTTGGCTGATCAGTTGCTGGCGCACCAGGAAGGCGCGGGCGCTGTGGCGGTTCATGATCATGGCGCCGCCTCGATCACCGCGCGGCAACCGGCACGCAATTCCAGAATGGCCGGCAGCAGATCGTCGGTTTCCTTCATCACCAGCCGCGCCGTGGCCGGCGTCAGGGCGCAGCGCGCCATGTCGGCGGCGGCGGCGGAAAGCACATCGCCGGTCTCCGACGTGATGCGCCCCACCACGACGCTGACGGGATCAAGTGGTTTCACGTGAAGCGGTTCAACGATGCAGCCTTGCTGTTCGGCCAGCCAGCGCGTGACGATGATTGAGCCGGATGCGGCTTGCAGCTTGGCCACCTGTTCAAGGCTGACGCGATGGCGCGCATTGTCGGCGCCATCATCGGTCAGGCGCTGGACGTGATTGGGCCCCTTGAAGCCGAGAATGACGGCGGCGGCGGCATTGCCGCCGCAGGCTTCCACCAGCGCCGCCAGGGCCTGGCGCAGCGATCCGGCGCGGCGTGGCTTGTAGGCGGTCATGCCCGCAACGCCTTTGCGGGTTTGGCAGCGACGGATACCCGCTGCGCGGGTTCGCACCGTTTGGCATCTTCCGCCGCGATGTCAGCGGCGTCGAAAAAATGCTCTGGATGCAGTTGCAGCCCGTGTTCGCGGGCGTAGTTCAACAGCACTTGCTGATGTGCTGCCGGGATCAGGCCCCCGGTGCCGCCGCGGGACTTGGGCCACGTCCAGCGATGGACCTGGCTGACCGCCACACCGGCGATTTCGGAGACCTTGGTGGGGCCACCAATGATGTCAATTACCCGGCGCGCTATCGTCATGCCGCCAGTCATAGCGATAATCGCTATTCATTGGCAAGTGGGAATAGCGCTATTCGCAATGGCCGCGCCGCAGCTTCAAGGCAAGCATGGCGACCATGACCCCAACAGAGATTCTGCAAGCCCTTGAGAAAAGGGGAAAAAACCAAAGGGAAGCGGCCGACGCCATCGGCCTCGACTATGTGAAATTCAACAAGGTGGTGCGGCAGGTTCGCAAGTTCACAGCCGAGGAAGACCGCGCCTTTCGGGCCTGGCTGAAAAAAACTCCGGAAGCGCGGGAAGAGGAACGCAGCTTTGATCATCAAGCCGGCATCGCTGTGCGGGACGATGTCTATTACGACGTGCCGGCCTTTGACATTGACGCCGCAGCCGGTGCTGGCACATGGGTCGAGGAAGCGGAGCCAGAGCACTTCCTGAAATTCCGCCGCGAGTGGTTGCGCGATCTCAGCACCAACCTATCGCAGCTTGTTGTCCTGCGCGTGCGCGGCGACAGCATGTGGGAGACGCTGCACGATGGCGACCATGTGCTGGTGGACATGGCCCAGATCAACCCGCGCCGCGAAGGTCTTTACACGATCAGGATTGACGACGTGCTGCAGGTCAAGCGCATCAGTATGCACCCGGTTCAGCGCACCATCACGATCAAAAGCGACAACCCGAACTATCCAACCTATGCCGACGTTGATCCGAAAAGCGTCTCGCTATTGGGGCGCGTGATCTGGATTGGCCGCCGAGTCTAAGGAGGTTTGAGCAGAGCGCGGTCATCGGCGTTGCGCCAAACCGATGTCAGTTTCGCGCATTGCGCTGTCTCCGCGGGGCACGTGAAGCGATAGACGATTCTGTATTTGCGGCCAGGCGACGTCTGACACCACCGAACATCGCCGCCGCGCGCCGACGAACCCCGATCTATTGTGGTGCCACTTTCAACAACCCGTCGGCGCACAGCCTGTTCCAGCGCCGCCGCACAACCGGTCAGGATAATTTCGTTTTCGACATCCTTCGCTGCTGCATCGGCGGTAACTTTCTCTGCAGCCCGCTCAACCCGGCCCGCGTCCATCGTGGCCTTAAAATCGTCGCGCACATACAGGAAGCACCCGACCGGCAGCAGGATGATGACGGCCAAGGCACCGAGACCTCCGGCCACGCCCGCGCCGATATAATTCGTTGCCATGGGCGCAACCTAAGCCCTTGCCGTTTCGACAAAAATAGCGCTTTTCGCTATTGTGTTTGACAACTATAGCGATTTTCGCAATTCTCCCCGCATCGGAGGTGAACCATGCGGGCATTCGGCGCCAGGGGTTTTGTCAGTCAGGAACAGCTAAAGCGCGATGCCGCCATGATCGCGGCCATGCGCCGCGAACGGCGCAAGCGCGACATCGCGCGCGAGCGCGAGCGCATCGCCGCCCTTTCCAACCCAGACATCGTCAAGATCATGGCCCGCGCCATTGTCGAGGCGGTGCGGGCCGGCCGGGCGGTTGAAAAGTCCGACATGACCCGCGCCGGCGTGCCCGAGCATCGCATCGCGCCCAACCGCGATGCCGCCATGCGCGCCGCCCGCCGCATCGAACCGCGCCTGGATCACATGGCGAGGCAGCCATGAACAGCGGTGTTGACCAGCGCGCCCGCGCCCTGTTCTGGCGCTGCTATCTGGGCTTCCTGCTGATGGTGATCGGCGGCTGTTCCTGGTGGGCCCTGCATTGATCGCCAAGAAACTCACCCTCGAATGCTCGCATGATGACTTTCACGCGGTTCATGCCGCGCTGGATGGCGCCCGCAAGAGCGCCCAGGCGGTGAAGGTGCCGCGCGCGGCCTTGGCCGCGCTGCTGCGCGATCACGGCCAGATGATCGCCGCCTTCAAGGATCAGATCGGGGGCATCACATGACCGGCCAGCCCTTCGTCATCAGCCGCGCGGCTGCACATCGCACCGTCTTTCCCCGCAGCCAGCGCGAAGCCGGCATCGAATCGCTGCGTTGGGAAGAAAGGCTGAAAGCACCACGCCCGCTATGGGTGGATTTCACGGTGGGCTTTGCCGCCGCGACCGCCCTGTTCCTGGCGCTGCTGACCATGCCATCGCTGCACGCCGCTTGGCTGGCACTGTTCTTTCTGGACGGGCGCTGATGGCCGAGACGTCACCCCGCCCGCGGCTGGACGAGATCAGAGCCGTGGTCGCCGCCTGGTATAACCTCACCCCGCAGGCCATGACCGCGCCGACGCGCCGCCGACGCGCGGCCAGGCCGCGCCAGATCGCCATGGCCCTGGCGCGCGACATCACCGGCCTGTCGCTGCCGCAGATCGGCAGGCGCTTCGGCGGGCGCGATCACACCACCGTTCTTTGGGCCTGCCGCAAGGTGCAGCAACTGGCCCAGGACGATGCTGCCTTCGCGGCCGATCTGCTCGACATTCGCGCGGCGGTGTATCGGTTCGTCCAAAATGAAACCAGACCGGCCCTTGGCCAGGCCGACACTTATCTGGCGGCGATCCGTGATGATATTTTTGCCATGGCCGCCATCTTCGGCGAGGCCAAGGCCGCGAATCTGGCTTTGCGCCGCGCCGAACTGGCGGAAAGGCGGCGGCACCGCAGCCCAATTCTGGTGGCGGCATGACCGCCGCGTCAGACTTCATCGCCGTGGCCGGGCGCGTCATCACCCGCACGGCCACCGCTGTGCTGTTCGCCGCCGGCAATCATGCCAGCTTCGGCACCTGGCTGCCGCGCGCCTTCCTGCACCCGGAAGATGACCGCGGCCTTGATGCCATGATCCTGTGCCATGACACCACCTTGCGCGTGCGCCGCTGGAAGGCCGAACAGGCAGGGCTTCTGCCAGCCAAAGCCACCGGGCCCGACCTGCTGGACGGCACCCGATGATAGTGGAACGCGGCTTCTGCACCGATCGGCAATATCTGCCCGCGCTGCGCACGGCGGGCCTGACCGACAAGCTGATCTGGCTGGCCGGGCGCGGGGCCGAGACTTTGGACCGTTGCCTTTCCAGCTTTCGCGGCCGGCCTGGGCGGCTCTATATCGCGCCAGATTGCCGGGTGTTTGGTGACAGCCGCCGCGACATCGCCCAGGTGATGGCCGGTCTTGAGCGCGCCAAAATTCGCGTGGTGGATGTTATTCATCCCCAGCATGAAACCATTTCCGACCTTCTCACCCATGCCGGCAACCTGATCGCCCGCGGGCGCTTCGGCCGCAAGCGTGACGCCCGCCGCCGTGGTGCGCGCGGCGGAAGGGTGAAGGCCATCGCCGCTGAGCAGCGCCGGGCCGAAATCGCGGCTGACTGGTTTCTGCGCAACCTGGTGCAGGATTCTGACATTCCATGGAAGGCGCTGGTGCGCGCGCTGGACGGCAAGATGAGCGAAGCCACCTTGCGCCGCAATTACGGGGGCGAGGAATGAGGCGCAGAAAGGCCGCCGCGCCAACCTGTCAAAAGCATCAATCCCTGCCGTGTGTGCAAGATGGCCTTACCCATGCCCGCGTCCTTGGCTATGGCCGCGTTTCGACCGAGGAACAGAATCTTGACGTGCAGATCACGGCGCTAAAGGCAGCGGGCGCTGATGAAATCCTGGTCGAAAAAGTCTCGGCGGTAAACGCCAAGCGGCCGATGTTCCAGCTTCTGCTGAAGCTGGCAGAGGCCGGCGACACCATCCTGTTTCACTCCCTGTCGCGCATGGGCCGCGACCTGCCGCAAATTCTTGCCACGCTGCGCGGGTTGGCGGCGGAAGGCATCGCCTGGCGCAGCCTCACCGAACCGCATCTGGACAACAAGACCGCCAGCGGCCGGCTGATGCTGAACATCACCGGCGCGATGGCGCAGTTCGAGCGCGACCAGATTGTTGAACGCACCAAGCGTGGCATGGACGAGTGCCGCCGCAAAGGCATGTGGCTTGGGCGAAAGCCGAAGGTGACGCCGGCTGATGTCCGCAAGATGGTGGCGATGCGCCGACGCGGGATGACCGGCGAGAAAATCGCCAGGCACCGCGACTTCCACCACCTGAACATCAAGCCATCAACCGTCTATGCACGCACCAATGAATTGCTGCGCCGGAGGAAGAAATGACAACCCCATCCACAGCGGCTGCCGCGCTCAAAATGGAAAAAGCCGACCTGCCGGATTGGAAGCTGGCCTATCGCCTGGACGAGGCCGCAGCGGCAACCGGCATCGGTCGCAGCACGCTTTACCGCCGCGCGCGCCAGGGCAAACTGAAGATGAAACGCGACGGCGGCAATACGGTCATCCTGCGCGAAGAATTGAAGCGGTTTCTGAGCGAACTTCCCGACGCCGAAATCCGCCAAGGCGAGAGCCACTGAGGGAGGCCCAAGAATGTATAACCAGCACATCCTCGACTATCTTAGCTGGCAGCTTCACCCCGGCTGGACGATCACGCAGGCGACCAACAATTTCGCACTGGCGTACACCGTCGCCATGTCCATTGCGAAGCCGCGCCACCTATGCGCCGTCACCCTAACCGGCAACTGAAAGCGAGCGGCTTCGATGGAAAAGCTGGAACTGCATTTAGGCGAGGAACAGGCGACGGCTACAATGCCCGGCGACAAGAGCGGTCAGCCGACGATTTGGTTTGGCGATCATGTTGAGGATGGGACCTGTTTAGAAATCGTGCAGCGCCTCAATGCGGTCGAAACGCTTTATGACGCCATCGCTCACGGCGACTTTCAGCACCGCGCTTGGCTGCGGAAAGCAATCTCAGACCATTTCGCTGGGCGTCCTGTCCAGCGGCCACAGTGACGGAGCGTCATGGCGCACAATCTGGCTGCTGATATTTACAGCGATGCGACGGGCAAGAAGTGGACCGCGCGCATCACCCGCCACTTGGTCCTCAAGCCGATCTTGGTTTGGGAAAAGACTGACATGCG
>JAFAVT010000083.1 GCA_019242275.1 Alphaproteobacteria bacterium | reverse complement strand
GCGCCAAGAAAAAGGGACAGAGGGCATCTCCACCGCTTATCCTTCCCCGGCCGCTTGAGCCGACTTACGAAATTCTTTTCTTATCCTCCGGCTATCCTCTGACTTTTTTGCGGAAGCGGGCGCCGGTTCAGGAAGAAATTGCCTCGCCATGCCGGCGTGATAGCGTTGCTGCGAAAGGGGACTTTGATGAAGCGCAGGAATTTTCTGGGATTGGGCGCCCTGATGCCGGCGGCGCTGTTGTCACGCAGCGCCGAGGCACAGCGCGCCGGCTGCAATGCCCTGGTGCCGGCGAACATTCCCATCCGCCCGTCCGGCCCCGTCGAAGTCGCCTACAAGGCGCCGCATGGCCAGCCCAATGGTCTGGCGCAAGGGTCAGAGCAGGGTACGCTGTGGGTGCAGGATCGCGGCACCGGCCGGCAGGTGACGCTGATCCGGGCCGGCGACGGCAGCGTGGTGCGCGAAATCCAGGCCGAGGCCATCGGCCCCAGCGGCATTGCGCTGGACGATGACGGCACACTGTGGACCAGCGATACCCATGGCGTGATGCTGGTGCATTTGGAGGCGGCGGACGGCAAGACGCTGGCCAAATATTTTGTCCCCGGCGCGACCCGCATCTATGAAAAAGTCGGCGACGCGCCCCAGCGCAGCAGTCCGCTGCAACGCGCTTATCCGGGCGAATCCCGCGCCATGGGCGACAATCTGCCCAACAATGAGCGCAACAATACCGGCTCGGGCCTCGGGCCGGGGCGGGTTGACCCCAAGACTGATCATTTCTGGAGTGCCACCGGCTCGGCCGGGCTGCTCTGCAAGGGCGACCTGCTGATTGTTTCCAACCTGTCAGCGCGGGCGATCTTCACCATCCGCAAGACCGGGTGGCTGGTGCAGGACGTCTGGCCCACACCGGGCAACCGGCCGCTGGGGCTGTGCTGGGCGGACGCGGGGCGCACCAGCTTCTGGAGCGCCGACGCCAATTTGCAGATTCTCTATCGCTATGAGCTGACAGGCGCGATCCGCGAAGGCATCCAGTTGCCGGAGGGCTCGCCCGTGCTGCATGGCTGCCAGATTGTGGGCAATCAGATGTATTTCACCGACGATCTGGGCTGGATCTGTCGCTTCCGGATGCCGAGTTAGCGGCAGTATTTATGCGAGAGCCTGCGAATGGGCTCTTAGGTGAAGGTCTGCATTGGGTTACAGGCGGCCTTCCAGGCGGGTCAGCCAAGACCGTTACCGATATGTCTGCTTTGCCAAAGCGGCCAATGAGCGGAGCGCCGGTTTTTTGCCGGGTATATGTTTACGTGGACGACCGCTTATGACCCAAAGCAGACGTGCAAATAGCGGGTAAAACCCGCTTTGGCGGCGAAATCCTTGAGCTTGTCAGCGTCACAGGCATGTGTCTGAATTGGTACAAACCGGGCTGGGGAGCTGGGGTTGGCCGAGGAAGAACAGGGCGCGGGTAAAGACCGCGCCGCAAAAGCATCCGCGACCGCCACAGCGGCTTCCGAACCATTCGAGGAGCCACCAATGGAAATTCACAAGCCCAAACCCATCCACAACTGGCGCGATTTTCTGAAAGAAGTCGGCACCATTGTGATCGGCGTCTCCATTGCCCTGGCCGGTGAACAGGCGGTCGAGAAATGGCGCCAGCACCGGCAATATCTGGAAGCGCGCGACGCCATGCGGGACGAACTGGCCGGCGACATCGCCAACCTTTCCAGCCGCCGCGACTCCGAGCGCAATGCCTGCTCTGCCCGGCGCATCACCGAGATCACAGCCATATTGGACAAGGCAGAAAAGCAGCAACCCTTCACCCCGCCCAGTTGGATCGGACAATCCCTTTCGCCTCGACTGCGCTTTTCCGCCGAAAGCGAAGCAGGCCGCAGCGAACTCTTCTCAGGCCGGGAGCAGGCACTATTCAGTTATTTCTATTCATTCCTGCACTCCATTGACCTGGAGCAGGATCGCGAGCGCCAGGCCTGGGCACGGCTCCAGGCGCTGGAAGGCCGCTCCAGTCTGTCGCCGGAAATGATCGCCAACCTTCGCCAGGCACTGGCCGAAGCGCGCTGGGAGGCCGAACGTATCCAGTACCTTTTGGTTTTTCTCACCCCCGCCATCAAAACGCTTTCGTTACCATCAGGGACAACGCTCAGCGGGGTCGGGATTGCTTTCCGCCTTGAAACACCGCCGCTTTGCCTTCCGCTTGCCACACCCCGCGAGGAAGCCATCCGCCGTACCACACCCCAGGCGGCGAAATGAGCCAGAAAATTTTCCCCTTTTGGCGCAAAGCGGACACTGATGATTGAGATTGAATGCACGAGGACAGCCTGATGGACATTCACAAGCCCAAACCTTGGCACGGCTGGCGCGAATTCCTGAGGGAGTTCGGCACCATTGTGCTTGGCGTTTCCGTCGCTTTGGCCGCCGAACAAGGCGTGGAGTGGTATCACTGGCAAGGCAAGGTGGCGCTGGCGCGCGAACAGATCGCCGGAGAAATGGCGCTCAATTTCTATTCGGCGATCAATCGGGTGAGAAGCTCCCATTGTGTGGAGGAGCGGCTGGATAGGCTTGCAGCGATCCTGGACGAGGGCGAAAAAAGCGGCGCCCTGTCGCCGGTGGGCGATATCGGATTGCCAATGCAGCGCCCATTCCGCAAAGGCGTGTGGGACAGCGTGGTGGCGTCGCAGACCGCGCCCCATTTCCCCAGTCTGGAATTGCAGAGGCTGGGTATCGTTTACGCCCAAGTCCAGAAAAGCGACGAAGCCGCCACCCAGGAAATGGAGGAGTGGAAGATCCTGTATGGCATTGTCGGACCCGGCCGGCGTCTTGAGCCCGCCTCGGCGGCAGTGCTGCGCCAGACGCTTAGCCAGGCGCGCGGTAGCAATCGCATCATTACGAATGCGAGCAATCAGCTGTTCGGCAGGGGAAGGCTCTTGAACCTGCCCCTGAGCGCTGCGGACCGTGCGATGCTAGAGGGCGGCAAGCAGGTAAAAATGACGGGCGCTAAACCCACCGTAACCACCCCGATTGGATACGGCATCTGCGATCCTATCGGTCCAGTTCCGGCCACCTATGGCCAGGGGCCCATATCTGCCATGCCCTCGCTGCTTGATGCGGCGGTGAAGGCCATCCCCGATTTCTCTGGCAACACGAAATGAGCAAATAAGAATGACCGCTCTTGGCGTACGGCGGACGTTGAATATTGAGACTGAATGCATGGGGACAACCTGATGGACATTCGCAAACCCAAACCGACCCACTCCTGGCGGGATTTCCTTACAGAGATCGGTGTCATCGTAATTGGTGTCGCCATTGCGCTCGCAGGGGAACAGGCGGTCGAATGGCTGCACTGGCAGAGCGAGGTCGGGACCGCGCGCCAGGCAATCTTCGCCGAGATGGCCGACAACAACAGCCGCTACTTCGCCCGACGCGTCGCAATCGCGCCCTGCATGGATCGGCAGATCAGCGAGGCCGACGAAATCCTCACCGCCCTGGAGGAAAAACGCCCGCCGGGAAAGTTCACCAATTTTGTC
>JAFAVT010000034.1 GCA_019242275.1 Alphaproteobacteria bacterium | reverse complement strand
GGCCATGACATCACGGTGACGGCACACCTGGCGGAAGGCACGCCGGAGCATGTCTGTGGCGTGCGCCATCTTCCACTGAGTGCTGCCGATGACGCAAATTTTTTTGCGGCTGAGGATTTCGACGCCATCATCACAGTTACGGCGCCGGCCCTGGCGTCCTATCTGCGCACCATGGCGCCCAACGCGCTGCAAATTGCATGGCTGCACGCTTTGCCTGATCAAGCGGCCATGCAACCTCTGGCAGGAGCAGCAGAGACAATAGATTGCGCGGTTTTGGTCAGCGAATATCAACGCCGCGCGGTTCGCTTTGCCGGTACATCGCACGTGATTGGCAACGGCATCGCGCCGGCCTTTGAAAATCTATTCTCTTCGGCGGATGAACTATTGGCTGCCAAACAGAACCGGGCCGCCTATATCACCACCCCGTTTCGTGGTCTCGCCGTGCTGACCAAGGCCTTTGGGCAGGCGCGGCTTGCCACTGAACTGGATGTCTGGTCCGGCATGCGGGTCTATCAGGGCGATGATGCCCCCTTTGCCGAGCTTTACGAGGTCGCCCGGGCCACGCCCCGTCTTCGCCTGCATCAGCCCATCGGACAGAGCGCGCTGGCACGATGCCTGAAACCGGTCGCTTTTCTTTTCTACCCCAGCATTTTTTTCGAGACCTATTGCATCTCCGCCCTGGAAGCCATCGCGGCCGGGCTTAAAGTTGTCACGACCGATCTGGGCGCCTTGCGGGAAACCACGCTTGGCTTCGCTGATCTGGTGCCGGCTGCGGGGCTCTCCTACGCCGAGCTGATCCGCAGCTTCGCGGCCCGCATGGAAGCAACCGAAGCGGAGTTTCTTGCCGACCCGCGCGCCTGGGCCGAAGAGCGGTTTGCCCAGAGCCGCGAGGTGGTGCGCCGCTGCAATTGGCAAGTGCGCGCGCGCGAATGGGAAGGGTTTCTCGCGCCCGCCATCGCCGCCCGGCGAGCAGGCCCATGAAACTGGCCTTCTTTGTTTCCACGCCGGTGCGCTTCACGGTGGCAACGCCGGAGCATACGCCGCTGGGCGGCACCGAAAGCTGCGCCGCCTGGCTGTCGCGCGCGCTGGCAGTGCGCGGCCATGACGTGACCCTGCTGGCCGCGCTTCCGCCGCGCACGCTGGAGCGTGTGCATGGCGTGCGGCACGTGCCGATGGAAGACGGCACCTTCGGCTTCTTCAGGGATGAAGATTTTGACGCGGTGATCGCGCTTTCCATGCCCGGCGACGCCCAGACGCTGAAGCAGGCTGCGCCCGGTGCCTTTCATGTCGCCTGGCTACATTTGGCGCCCTGGGAACCGGCCGTGACACCGCTTGCAAAGGCGACACCCTTCATTGACTGCGCTGTCTTTGTCAGCGACTGGCAGCGTTCTGTCAGCCATTTCGCCGGGCCCTCACAGGTGATCGGCAACGCGATCGCACCGCCCTTCGACAACATGTTTTCTTCGGCGGAAGAACTGGCGGCGGCAAAGGAAAACCGTGCCGTCTATGCCAGCGCGCCGGAGCGGGGATTGGAGATACTGGCCAGTGCTTTCGCCGCCGCGCATATCGAGACCAGGCTCGATATCTGGTCCGGCCGCAGCCTCTATCAGCAGGTCGAGACACCACTGCCCTATGCCCTGCCGGCGCGGGCACATCTATATGCGCCCGTCAGCCAGAAAACGCTGGCCACAGCGATGCGAAGTGCCGCCTTCCTCGCCTATCCATCCATTGTGCCCGAAACCTGGTGTATTGTGGCGCTGGAAGCGATGGCGGCCGGCATGAAAGTGATTTCCACCACCGTCGGGGCGCTTCCGGAAACCACCATGGGGTTCGCCGATCTGATGCCGGTCAGCGCGAAAGACAGACCGGAAGAGATTGCCCGCCGCTTCACCCCGCTGCTCGAGGGCAATGTTGTGGACTTTCTGGCGCGAAAGGCGGGTTGGTCGGAGGAACGCTTTGAGCAGAGCCGCGAAATCCGCCGCCGCTGCAACTGGGCGGCACGGGCAAAGGAGTGGGAGGATTTTCTCGGGCCCGCTGTCGCCTGGAAGCGGGGAGCGTAATTGCGAAATTGTCATGGCCCACTTTACGTGGGCCATCCAGAGCAACAAACACCGGCGCTTTCGACTCTGGATGGCCGGGGCGAGCCGGGCCATGACACTTACGTCTGACCTAAACCGATCTTCGTCTTGCCACCCATATAAGGCTGCAGCACATCGGGCACGACGATGCTGCCATCGGGCTGCTGGTAGTTTTCCAATATGGCAACCAGTGTGCGCCCTACGGCCAGACCGGAGCCGTTCAGGGTATGCACTGGCCCCTTCACCTTGCCTTCGGCGTTGCGATAGCGGGTGTTCATGCGGCGCGCCTGAAACGCGCCGCAGTTGGAGCAGGAGGAGATTTCGCGGAACGCGCCCTGCCCCGGCAACCAGACCTCGATGTCATAGGTTTTCTGCGCGGAAAATCCCATGTCGCCGGTGCACAGGGTGACGACGCGATGGGCCAGATCAAGCCTCTTGAGGATTTCCTGCGCCGCGTCGGTCATGCGCTCATGCTCGGCGTCCGACTGCTCCGGCGTGGTAATCGAGACCAGCTCCACCTTGCTGAACTGATGCATGCGGATCATGCCGCGGGTGTCCTTGCCGGCCGCCCCGGCCTCGGCGCGGAAGCACGGGGTATGGGCGGTGAAGCGTAGCGGCAGTTCGGCCTCGTTCAGGATTTCGTCATTCACATAGTTGGTGAGCGAGACTTCGGCAGTAGGGATCAGCCAAAGTCGTTTAAGGAAGTGACCGATGCGCGTTGGTAAAGTCTCCCCTTCGGGCCAGCCGGCCGTGTCATGTTCTTGCATCGCTTCTTCAAACGCACGCCTGTATTCCTCGGTTGTGTGCGTCGCGAACAAGTCGTCTTTAAATTTCGGCAACTGCCCCGTTCCGAACATCGCCTGGTCGCGCACCAGCACCGGCGGGCTGACTTCGGTGTAGCCGAACTTTTCCGTATGGGTATCCAGCATGAAGGCAGCGATGGCGCGTTCCAGCCGGGCCAGATCGGACTTGAGATAGACAAACCGCGCCCCGCTCACCTTGGCGGCGCGCTCAAAATCCATCTGGCCCAGCGCCTCGCCCAGCTCGAAATGCTGCTTCGGATTTGCCACCTTGCGCGGTCCGCCAAAAGCGCGCTGCGGCACTGGCACATTGGCGCTTTCATCGGCACCGTCCGGCACATCGGCAGCGGGAAGGTTGGGAAGTACCGCCAACATCTCACGCAGCTTGCTTTCCAGGTCCCGCTGCTCGGCCTCTCCCGCCTGAATCTGCTCCTTCAGTCCCGTCACTTCCGCCAGCAGCGATGATGCCTGGGCCTCGTCCTTCTTCGCCTTGGCCTGCCCAATCAGCTTGGAAGCTTCGTTGCGCCGTGCCTGCATGGTCTGCAAGCGCACCAGCAGGTCGCGCAGGTCGCGGTCCGCCGCCAGCAGCTTGTCCGCTTCCGCCCCGGCGCTGTCGCGGAAGGCCAGGCGCCGCGCCAGCGCCGCCACAAACCCGTCCCGGTCATCGCGTAGTGCCTTGATGTCGAGCATGTGTCACCTAACGTTCCGCCGCCTCATGCCATGGGCTGCCCGCCTGGTCAAAACCGCGCTTGTTCGCGCCCTTGCGCCTCGCCGGCGGTTAACAAAACCTTGCCGCAATCCGTGAAATGCCAGTTTGA
>JAFAVT010000322.1 GCA_019242275.1 Alphaproteobacteria bacterium | reverse complement strand
GTGGGAGAGCGTGGTGCCGACCGCGACGGTCGAAGGAATGCCGTAAAACACCAGCAGCGGCGTCAGCAAAAAGCCGCCGCCGACACCGAAGAGGCCGGAAAGAAATCCCACGCTCAGCCCCAGGCCCACGACATAGACCCAATGGACCGACATTTCCGCGATGGGAAGATAGATTTCCATCGCTTGCGAATGTGCGCGCGCGCATAGAACGGGTCAACCATTCGCCCCCTAAAACTCTCCATGGCCGGGTTTAACCCGGCCATCCAACTTGGGAGCGAACAAAAAGTTGGATGGGCGGCTCAAGGCCGCCCATGGTGAGTTTGCGACGGGAGATTATTGACCCGCCAAATCGGTCGGCTCAGGAGCGGCGGCCAGGAAAAGTGGGCACCACTTTTCCGTCCGGCCGCGCGACCAAAATAAAGAAGCAGGCGGGATTATTGACCCACTAAGTCTTGCGGCTCCGGCGGCACATTGGCGGCGCGGTTCAGCGGCGTGGGCTTGAACGCCTGCGCCGATTTCGCCGCCGCGGCGCGGTCAATTTCCGACAGGTTCGTCGCCAGCACCGCCGCGCGCTGCTGGGCGCCGTTGTCGCCCGCCGCCGCCGCAATCATGTACCACTTGTAGGCGTCACTGAGGTTTTGCGGCACGCCGTCGCCCCGCTCATACAGCACCGCCAGATTGAACTGGGCATCCACCAGTCCCAACCCCGCCGCTTTCATGAACCAGCGTGCCGCTTCCGACATGTTTTGCTGACCCAGCGACTTGTTCGCCAGCGCCACGGCAAGATTGTACATGGCGAGGCGGTTGCCGGCATTGGCGGCTTTCAGATACCAGCTCGCCGCCGTGGCGGGGTTGGCGGCCACGCCTTGGCCGCGTTCATACAGCGTGCCCAGGCGATATTGCGCCACCGGCTGGCCTTGCGCCGCGGCCTGCGACAGCCACTTGAAGGCTTCGGCCGGGTTGGAAGCACTACCGTCGGTGCCGCCCTGGAAACGGATGCCGACAATGGTCTCGGCAATCGGGTTGCCTTGGGTAGCAAGCTGGGCGATGCGCTCCAGCGTGGGGGGTGCGCCACCTGCCGCCCGCGGCGGTTGGCTGGTGGCGACTTGTGGCTTGACCGGTTGCGGCACTTTCGACGGCGGTGGGCCGTTATCGGTGTTGGATGCCTCCTGCTGCGGCTGGCTATTGTCCGTGCCGACTTGCGGCGCCGGTGCAAAGGGCTGGCCGCTGGCGGCGGTGGGTTGGGCGGCCGGTTTGGGCGCGGGATGCTGCAAGCGGCTGCTGATCACTGCGGCGGCAACGGCCAGCGCCGCGACGCCCGCCATCACCAGCAGCGATGGCAACAGTTTCGACTTCCTGCCGTCACTGGCGGCGTTGCGCTTCCATTGGAAACGGCCTTTCTTCTCCGCCGCGCCCTTCTCGGCCGCTTCGCGGGCTGAGCGGCGGGCGGCGGCAAGGAAATTCTCGCCCCCCGGCGCATCTTCCACCATGCCATTCAGCGGCGCGAAGGGATCGTCGCTTTCCAGATCAGGGGTTTCGACAAAGTTGCCGGTCGCGAAGTTTTCTGGTGCGAAAGTGTCGGTGCCGTAGGGCGGCAGGAACGGTTCGCTCTGCGCCGCCGGCTTTGGCGGCGGTTCGGTCAGGGGCGGCGCCTCAAAGACTGGCGTTTTGGCAAAGGCCGGTTCGGAGGCGGGCGCGCCCATGATGTTGGCCCGCATTTCGTTCACCAGGTCGGCCTGCTGGCGCTCCATCGTGTCCAGGCGGCGGGTGACAGTGCGGATGGTCTCTTCCAGCGGGGCGGCGGGATTATGCGCTTCCAATCGCGCGGCCAGGCTGTGCAAACTGTTTTCGATGCCGTCGAGACGGCGTTCGACCGCCTTGTCATCGCCGCTGCGCTCCAGCCGGATGATGGAATCTTCCAGCCGCTGGATGGCTTCTTCTGTCTGGCCGGCGCGGCGCTGCCATTCCACCTGGTCGCCGGCGCGCTGCTGGCTGAGGGCTTCCAGCTTCTCCAGGGCGTGATCAATGGCGTTGGTGGCGAACTGAACGGTTTTTTCCGTATTGCCGATGCGGTTGTCGGCCTGGGCCATGCGCTCGGATAATTGGCGGTCGCCTTCGCTGGCATCATCCCGCGCCTGGCCCAACTTGTAGGCAAGCTGGTCAATCGTCTGGGTGACGGCGGTGACCTGGGCGGCGGACTGGTTCGCGGTTTGCCCGATCTGGTCGGCCAGGCGCGACAGGCCCTGATGCAGCGCCTTGACCGCATCCTTCACCCCGTCAGTGGCGCGTTCGCGCTCCAGCCGCTCCAGCCGCTCATTGATGGCGACAATGGTCTGGCTGACCTGGTCGAAAGCCTGGGCCTGCTCGCGTGCTGCCACATTGATTTCCGCCGCCGTGCGGGAAATGACGCGGTTGTTTTCCGACTGGCTGCGCTCAGAGGAATCCAGCCGGCGCGAGACGCCCCGAAGCTGCTCCTCGATCCGCCGCCAGGACTCGGTTGATTCGCTTTCGCTGCGACTCACCCTGGCCAGCATCTCTTCGGACTCGCGGCGGGCGGCGCTGGATTGCGGCAGCCCCCAGCTATCTAGGGGGGCCGCGCCATAGCCGGCCGGGGCAGCACCATAAAGTGCACCCGGAGGGGCATCGTCGCCCAGATCGGAAAAACTGCGTAGAATCCGGCGTGTAAGCCATTCCCCGACCGAGAGGCCTTCCCGGCGGGCAGCGGCCCGGGCGGCTTCGCGCGCTTCCGGCGGGATGCCTGCCACATTCCAGGGAAGCTCTGCGCGCATTTCGACTCACCGGCACCACACGCCCACCAAACAAAGTACCGGGCCCCACATATAGTGTAAAGGAATTGTCGTTTCCCAAGGCACGGTTAGGGCGCTTCAAGCGTCAACCATGCACAGATACTTGGCTGATCAGGCTTAACCGGAGGTTACTGCGCGGTACCTCGAAGAGGTGCTGGCGCTTGCGCTTCTTGGGGGCTGCCGAAGGCTGCCACCTGGCCGGAGCCGTTAGCCTTGGTGGTGGTGGAAAAAAGCAGCGCGACATAGACCGTATCGCCGTTCACCGCCGCGCCCACGCCGGTGCGGTCATAGTCGGCAAAAGTGAGATTGTCGCGATGCGCCGGACTGTCCATCCAGGTGGCCAGGAAGCGTTCGGCAAAGACGGCCGGGTCAACCCCGCTCTCCGGTCGGTAATGCTGCGCCGCCAGATTCTCGCCCAGCAGTCCCTGATATTGTGCATCCGCCGCCATCAGCAGGCTGGCCGATGTATCGCCATTGGGCGCGGCATGGGCCAGGTAATTTTTTTCCGCCATGTCGGCGGCACGGGCGCGGGCGATCTTCACCAGCTCCGCATCCAGTTGCAGCGGCCGCGCCTTGGTGTCGAGCTTGCGCCGGGTTTGATCCACCAGCACTGACAGGCGCGTTTCCAGTTCCGCCATCTGGGTCTTGGGATCGGGAGGCGGCGGTGGTGGGCGCACTTGCACCACGCGCACGGGCGGCGGTGCTGACAGCCCCACCGTCTGCTTCACCGACTCCATGGTGGCACAGCCGCCAAGCAGCAGCGCCGTCACGGCAAGGACAAGGGCGTGTTTCATGTGTTCAGGAAAATATCTCGAACAGACCGGCCGCGCCCATGCCGCCGCCGATGCACATGGTGACGACGCCCAGCTTGGCGCCCCGCCGGCGTCCTTCCAGCAAAAGATGGCCGGTCAGCCGTGCGCCCGTCATGCCATAAGGATGGCCGATGGAAATGGCGCCGCCATTGACATTGGTCTTGGCCGGATCAAGCCCCAATTGATCCATGCAGTAAAGCGTCTGGCTGGCAAAGGCCTCGTTCAGTTCCCAAAGATCAATATCGTCCACCTTCAAGCCATGACGACTGAGCAGCTTGGGCACCGCCTTGACCGGACCAATGCCCATTTCATCCGGCTCCACCCCGGCCACGGCAAAGCCGCGATAAAGGCCCAAAGGCTTCAGGCCCTTCCTTGCCGCCATCTCGCCGCTCATCACCACACAGGCGGATGCCCCATCGGCGAATTGCGAGGCATTGCCGGCGGTGATGTATTTGCCTTGCGCGATCTGCTGACCGCCGGCATGCACCGGCTTCAGCGCCGCCAGTCCTTCCAGGGTGGTGTCGGGCCGGTTGCATTCGTCGCGCGCCACCATCACTTCGGCCAGGCTCTCGGCGCCCGTCGCCTTGTCGAGCTTTTTCATCTTGGTGGCGAGAGGAACAATTTCGTCCGCGAACTTGCCCGCTGCCTGCGCCGCCGCGGTGCGCTGCTGGCTTAAAAGGGCATACTGGTCCTGGCGTTCGCGGCAAATGCCATAGCGCTCCGCCACCACTTCGGCGGTCTCGATCATCGTCATCCACAAGGCTGGTTTGACGGCCAGCAAATGTTCTTCGGTGAAATGGCTGAGATTGATGCCGCCCATCTGCACCAGGGAAATGGACTCGACACCGGCCCCGACCATGACATCAGCCTGACCGGTGATGATCTGGCCGCCCGCATAAGCGATGGCGTTGAGGCCCGAGCCGCAATAGCGGTTCAACGTGACGCCGGCGGTCCCAACCGGGCAGCCGGCCCAGATGGCGCTTTCGCGGGCGATGTTGTTGCCGGTGGCGCCTTCGGGAAAGCCGCAGCCCATCGCCACGTCTTCCACTTCACCGGCCTCAATGCCGGCGCGGGCGATGGCATGTTTCACCACATGGCCGCCCATGACCGCACCATGGGTCTGGTTGAAGCCGCCGCGCACCGATTTTGCCAGACCGGTCCGAGCTGTCGAAACAATGACGGCATCTTTCATGAACTTCTCCCGTGGGCGGCGAAGCCTAGCGGCACGGTCGCGGATAGGGAAGGCGGGCAAGCCCAGGGTGAGGTTTGTAGCTGTTCGAGGCTGGTTTTCTCATTCGTCCTCATCCTGAGCCTGTCGAAGGAGGAGGGCGCTTCCTCAGTGCCGGTGCGAAGCCGCCCAGGCCGGATAGCGCAAGGTAAAGCTGATGGCGATGGTGATCGCCGCCACCGAAACCGCAATCGCCGGCCATAGCGGCCATGTGGCGACAAAGACCAGCAGCAGATCGGCCGCCGCCATGGCGGCGAAAGCCCCGGCCCAGATGCCGGAAATCACCCGATTGACGCGCAGAAAGTGCGGTTTGGCCCGCTCCTCGCCCGCGGCATGGGCATATTCCAGCGAGAAAGGCTTTGCCCGCAGCAGCGAGGACGCCAGCAACAGAAATAAAAACAGTTCCGCCAGCGCCCGCACTATCACCAGCGACAGGCCGGGTGCCAGAAAGCCCCGCACCAGCGCCAAAACCCCGAACAGG
The DNA here is from genome assembly GCA_019242275.1 of Alphaproteobacteria bacterium. Classification (GTDB taxonomy): domain Bacteria; phylum Pseudomonadota; class Alphaproteobacteria; order Micropepsales; family Micropepsaceae; genus Rhizomicrobium. Next base: position 488 of record JAFAVT010000322.1, on the reverse strand, counting down.
GCCAGATTGCCCACATCCAGAAGCCTGAGCGACGGGCTTTCCACAAAATCGCGGATGGTGATGACAAAGGCGGTGGCAAAGGCCGCCCACAACGCCAGGTCGGGCGAAAGGCGCGACAGCACAGCAAACAGGATGAAGGGCGCAAAGCCCAGAACCAGTGTCATGCCGCCCGCTCAAGCAAAAAGGGCGCGCCGCCTTTGCGGTCGCGCCCCGGCATATATTTATCTCAACGCGAAGCGGTCTGCAGCCCGCCCTTGATCTTGGCGTAGGTGATCCACAGTTCGGCCACGCGCGGCGTGGCCGGTCCGCCGCCCTGCACAGCGCCGAGGGTGGCGATGCCTTCGGCATACTTGCCCTGCATGACCTGTGACAGCCCGATCAGCATGCCCACTTCCGAAGGATCGGCGCCGCCCTTGCTCTGGGCAGTGCGGGCCACGCTTTCGGCCTGGGCATACATGCCATAGCCATACAGCGCCTCGGCCAGCTTG
>JAFAVT010000173.1 GCA_019242275.1 Alphaproteobacteria bacterium | reverse complement strand
TCGCGCGTGCTCACGTATGCTGGATACGCTCCGCGCGCGCTCCTGCCCACGCCGCAAAATCCATCGCGGCGCCCCGGTCAGTTATTTCAAGTTCTTGAAATAGGCGATGAAGGCGGATGAAGCCCATTCCGCTGGGCCTTCGGCACGGGCGATCACTTTTCCATCCGGCGCTTGCGGCCCCTGGATGGCCGGCTCAAGGCCGGCCATGGTGAGGTGGGGAAAATTCGGCGCCCCTAGATTCAAAACTTTCCTGGGAGCCTTGCTTTTTAGCAGCAGGATTGTATATACTTTGGATATACAATGGAGTTTGCCATGCAAAGCCAAATCTCCCGCTGGGGCAACAGCTTGGGCCTGCGGGTACCCAGCGATATGGCAAGACGCTTGGGCCTCAGCGCCGGTACGGCAGTGGAGATCGAAGCCCGGGACGACGGCGCCCTCGTCGTCACCAAGGCCAGACGGCGTTACACCCTTGAAGAGCTGGTGGCGGGCATGACGCCAGACAATGCCCATCCGGCCTTGGTGGACGATGCGCCACGGGGCGAAGAGCTTCTATGACGGACCTGCCCGACCGCGGCAGCTTGGTTTGGCTGGAGTTTTCGCCGCAGGCGGGACATGAACAGGCGGGGCGCCGTCCGGCCATAGTGCTGACGCGACGTCTTTATCATGAGCATTCCGGCCTCGCCATTGTCTGTCCCATCACCCGGACTGAGCGAGGCTGGCCTATGGAAGTGAAGCTGCCGGCTGGATTGCCGGTATCGGGGGCCGTTTTGGTTGACCAGATTCGCGCCGTTGATCGTGCGGCGCGGCATATGGCGATCATCGGCCAGGTGCCGCTCGATGTCATGGAAGAGATAGACGCACGTCTGGCGCCGCTGCTGAGTCTTTGATGGCGTGAGCTAGTGCATTGCAGGGTGGCAAGCAATCGGCATTAGGGAGGAAGCACGATTAAGTAAAGCCGTCGGGATTATCCGTCATCTACCATCCTTGGAATGTCGCCATACCTGAATGCCGGCTCTGAGCATCGAAAGCAAAATTGCCAAAGCGAAAATACTGCCAGCGACAACAGCGGCAAAATCATTCCAACCCGGCGTGAGCGGCAGAAAAAATGCGGGCGCTGACGTGATAGAATATAAAGCAACTCTTAAGGGGATTCCCTTCGCATAGATTGAATCGAAATCTCTGATTTGTTCAGGAGTCACCCAGGAGGAGGCGATGGCCGTTGAAGTAAGCGGTCCAGGCGCCAGCCAGTCTAGAAGAGCGAGACCGCAAAGGGTTCCGATGTAGAGCGGGATTTCAGCCGGAATGCTCATCTCCATTTAGTTACAGGCGGCGGAGCACCTCCTGTTCGCCAACTTCCTGCCGACGGTAAGTTGGGATGGGGGCTCAAGGCCGCCATGGAGAATAGAGAGATTCACTTCAAGTTCTTGAAGTAAGCGATGAAGACCGGTGACGCCCATTCCGCCGGGCCTTCGGCGCGGGCGATGACTTTTCCGTCCGGCGCGATCAGCACCGTGGTCGGCATTACCGCGGCGGTGAAATTGCGCATGAAGCTGGAGTCGGTATCCACCGCGGTGCCCAAGGCGGCGGCATGATGCTCCTTGAGAAAGGCTTCGGCCTTGGCCGGGGTTTCCTTGCGGCCGGTCAGATCCACCGCCAGCACGGTGAGGTTGGGCGCTGCCGCCTTGAGCTTGGCCAAGGCCGGCAATTCGGCGACGCAAGGGGCGCACCAGGTGGCCCACATATTCACCAGCAGATAATGGCCGCGATACTCCTTCAAGGCGTGGCGGGCACCGGCCGCATCGCTGAAGCTGACGGCAGGCGCGGCTTTGGGCGCCTTTTCCGCCACCAGCGGCTTTGGCATGGCTGTGCCCGCGTTTACAGGCGCCGCCCCGAACCCGTATAGAACGCCAAGGCTCAGCAAGGCGGTTTTCAGTTTGGTCATGGGAAAGTCCTGACGATGAGCAGCAACACAATGTGGGGTGGCCGGTTTGAAACCGGTCCCGCGGACATCATGCGGGAGATTACCCCCTCCATTGATTTCGACAAGCGCCTGGCCCGGGAAGACCTGGCCGGGTCGCGGGCGCATGTGCGCATGCTGGGCAGCGAAGGCATCATTAACAAAGACGATGCCAAGGCGATTCTTTCCGGGCTGGACCAGATCGAAAAGGAAATCGAGAAAGGTCAGTTTGTCTTCAAGCGGGAACTGGAAGACATCCATCTCAACATCGAAGCCCGGCTGGCGGAAATCATCGGACCCTGCGCGGGGCGGCTTCACACTGCCCGCTCGCGCAATGACCAGGTGGTGACGGATTTCCGCCTTTGGGTGCGGGGGGCGTGCGAACGCGCCGATGCCGCCCTGTTCCAGGTACAGCGGGCGCTGTTTGCGCAAGCGGAGAAACACGCCGCCACCATCATGCCGGGCTTTACCCATATGCAGCCGGCCCAGCCGGTGACTTTCGGCCATCACCTGATGGCCTATGTCGAGATGTTCGGGCGTGACCGCGGCCGCTTTGAGGATGCCAGGAAGCGCCTGAATGAATCGCCGCTGGGGGCCGCCGCCCTGGCCGGCACTTCATTCCCCATTGACCGCGACGCCACCGCCCAGGCGCTGGGTTTCCAGCGCCCGCTGCGCAATTCGATGGATGCGATCAGCGCCCGCGACTTTGCCCTGGAATATCTGGCGGCCTGTTCCATCTGTGCCGTGCATCTGTCGCGGCTGGCGGGCGAGTTGGTGCAGTGGTCCACACCGGCTTTCGGCTTTGTGAAATTGTCGGATGCCTTCACCACCGGCTCCTCCATCATGCCGCAGAAACGCAACCCCGACGCGGCCGAACTGATCCGCGGCAAGACGGGGCGGGTGATCGGTGACTTTGTGGCGCTGGCAACGGTGGTGAAAGGGCTGGTGCTGACCTATGGCACCGATTTGCAGGAAGACAAGGAGCGGGTGTTCGACGCCGCCGATACGCTGGAATTGTCGTTGCGGGCGATGGCGGCGATGGTGGCCGACCTGACGGCGCAGCCGGACAAGATGCGGGCCGCCGCCGAGCCCGGCTATCCCACCGCCACCGATCTGGCCGACTGGGTGGTGCGGGTGCTGAAAAAGCCCTTCCGCGAGGCTCATCACATTGCCGGCAGCATCGTCAAGCTGGCGGAGCAGAAAGGCGTGGCGCTGGACCAGCTTTCCCTGGCCGAGATGCAAAGCGTGGAACCGGCCATCAGCGAAGATGTCTTCAAGGTACTGTCGCTGGAAGCGTCGGTGAATTCGCGCATGAGTTTTGGCGGCACCGCACCGGCACGCGTGGCGGAGCAGTTGTTTTTCTGGCGGGAGAAGCTGAAATGAAGAAGATCATCCTGCTTGTTATGCTCGCCTCGCTTGCTGCTTGTGGTGTCAAGAATGATCTGGTCAAGCCCAATGGCCAGCCCACCGCCAAGAATGAGCGCGATCCTTCGCTGCCGCCTAACCCGGCAGGCCGCTAGTGTCGTGGTTTCGAAGTTC
>JAFAVT010000134.1 GCA_019242275.1 Alphaproteobacteria bacterium | reverse complement strand
CGCACCACCCGTCTCCGCCAATACCTTCGTAATCGCAGCCGTCAGCGAGGTCTTGCCATGATCAACATGACCAATCGTCCCAATGTTGCAGTGCGGCTTGTTACGCTCAAACTTCGCTTTCGCCATGACCTAACTCTTTTCTCTTTGCTTCTTCCGGCTATGCCGGCCTGAACTCGTTTCGCGAGCTCCACATATATGGAGCGGGTGAAGGGAATCGAACCCTCGTCATCAGCTTGGAAGGCTGTTGCTCTACAATTGAGCTACACCCGACTCATTCGACTTCCTTCCTCATATTCAACGCCATCTGCCTCAGTCTTCGCCTGCCGCGCCCGCCCTCTCTCCGCTGTCGCGGCGGGCGGGCTTGGCATTCAAATGTCTCGCCTCCGGCGAGGCATTTGAATGGTGGGGGAGGTTGGACTCGAACCAACGAAGACGTAGTCAGCGGATTTACAGTCCGCCCCCTTTGCCACTCGGGACACTCCCCCTAAATTTTTTCAGTAAAACAAGGGCTTGACCCTGTCACCGGGCGGGCGTCTCGTCGGCTTTTTCGGCCGGACGAGCGAAAATCATGCCTCCAAAGGTGGGCTGCGAACCGGGGGTTATTGTGCAGGCGGGCCAGGGTGTCAATAGCCGCGCAAAAACTCATTTGCCGCGAGAAAAAGGCCGGAAAACAGCCCTGCGGCGCCCCTTCTGCCCTTTCGGCCGGGTGATGAGACTTTACCCCGAAACATGCTTCTTTATAAGCCCCGCATGGCACCCCGGGATTTTCGCAAACGCCCTCATTCCAGGCCCTCAAAAGGGGGTAAGCCGCGCGGCAAGCCCGGCAAAGGAAGCAAGTTGACCCGGCCACAAGCCAACCCCCAGGAAGATTACGATTTTCCGGCCAGACGACCCGAAAGCCGAGGGCGTTCCGCCAACCCCGGCAATTGGATTTATGGCCTGCATGCCGTGCAGGCCGCCCTGGCCAATCCTCGCCGCAAGCTGGGCCGGCTGGTGCTGACCCGCCGCGCCGCCGAAATCATCGGCGAGGAGCGGCCTGACCACATCCACCCGGAGATCATGGAGCCAGACGCTATCGGCAAGCTGCTGCCGGCCGGCGCCGTGCACCAGGGGGCAGCGCTGGAAGCTGCCCCCCTGCCTGCCCTGGACCTGGATGCTCTGCTGTCGGAGCGCCATGACCAAAACCGCCGCATCGTGCTGGTGCTGGATCAGCTTTCCGATCCCCACAATGTCGGCGCTATCCTGAGGAGTGCCGCCGCTTTCGGGGTCACGGCCGTGGTGGTCCAAGATCGCCACGCCCCACCACAATCGGGCGCTTTGGCCAAGGCGGCCTCTGGCGCATTGGACCAAGTGGCCTATGTCGAAGTGGTGAACATCGCCCGTGCCCTGGAGAAGCTTGCCGAGCATGGTTTCTGGCGCATCGCCTTGGCAGGTGATGGTTCACAATCGCTGCGTAATGCCATTCCGGCGGGCGATGTGGCGCTGGTGCTGGGATCAGAAGGCGAAGGCATCCGCCGGCTGGTGCGGGAGCATTGCGAAACGGCGGCGCACATCCCCATCGCCGGCGCCATGGAAAGCCTCAACGTCTCGAACGCAGCGGCGATTGCACTGTACGAGTTGCGACGCTCCTGAAACATTCTCAGTGCAATCGCGTTTATCTACCCCATCCGTCACAACTCGAGTAGGCTTCGCTAACATCTCGTTGTGCCACCTTCCCCCGCCAATGGCTTCGCCACGGGGAAAGGAAGCCGGCGAATTGCACCGGGTCGCGCCGCGAATTGCGGCGCTCGCGCTGCGTAATCAAGCGTGGCCGGTGACGAGCCAGAGAATCAGGATGATCGGCAGGGGGATGCCGATGACCCAGAGAAGAACGGAACGCATGCAAACCTCCCGGATGACGGGAAGATAATGTGCAACCCGCGAACGAGGTTCCCTACAACAGCGCGACTTCGTCGGAACCTTCGGCACCGCTGTAATTCTCGATGTCAATCAACACACGATAGCCTTCCGCCATGCGCAAGGAACCATCGGGGCGCCGAGAGAATTTGCCCTTGGTGCTCATCGTGTCGTTGCCATCAATGGCGAAACGCGGCACCTGGCCGCGATATTCCGCCTTCACCAGATTGAACAGGGTGCGCGCATTTTCGGGCGACAGGTGGACGCAGCCGGCGCTGGCGCGTGCCCCCAGCTTTGCCACGTCATCGCCGGTGGCAGCGTGGATGGCCAGACCGGTCTGCAGACCCTCGCGCTGCCAGTTGAAAAACATGGCGTTGGGCATGTCCTGGTCCCAGTTGGTGGAATGATACTGGCGGAACATGCGTTCGGGGTCGAACTGGTAGAAGCCGGCCGGCGTGGCGGTGAAGCTGCGATCGCCTTGCGCATCGCGCTCCTGTTTCTCGCGACCGGTCGAGGCGGCCCAGTCGTAAAGGAGGCTTAGCGCGCCATGGTTCTGCTTAAAGATGTAGGCGCGCTGTGCCAGCGGCCCCTTCGCTGCCTTGCTGACAAAGATAACAAGACCGAAATGCTCGCGCATCTCCGGCGTCAGCGTCGCGGCGAGATGAGCGCGGGCGCGCGCCTGCTCCGGTGTCAGGGTCGGATCGGGCGAATCCAGCTGAGCCTGTGTCCGTGGGAGAGCGCCGGTCTTTGGCATTGGTGGCAAAGGCGGTTCCTCGGCCACTGGCCTGGCGGGCGAGGCGCGTTTCTGCGGCGGAGGCGGCAGCGCGATCGTGGGAAGATCGGGCACGATCACGACCGGCACATCTAGCGTCAACTGCACCTGGGGCGGCACGTCAATCAGGGCCGGCCGCTCGATCTGCGGCAGCTCGACATGGGCCGTTGTCCTTTCGTCGAATCCCAAACCGCCCGCGGCCCCTGGCGGCTTCAGAGCCAACACAACGCGGACATCAGACGCCGGCGGGTCGAGCAGATGATGGCTCGCCTCCATCGCCATCTGCACTGTGGGCCGCCAAATGTCGTCCCGCGCGATGCGCACGGCATTATCGGCCGCGCCAGGCCAGGCGCGCAGACCTGCGGCCAACCCAAAGGCTGAGACCGAGACCAGATAACAAAGGGCGAGCTTGCGCAGGACGAACATGGGAATCCCCGCCTTGTAACAGGGGCGGCCCGGGCTGTCGCCGGTTTGGTCACCGTAGCGTTAACCTTGCTGTGGGTCAGCGAACTTATCCGCCTTGGAAAAGCCGCGCGGAGCCAGCCGCCCGGCCTGAGCGCGGGCGCCCTTCCAGTCCTTCAATTCCGCCGCCGTGAAGGCCCGGCCATTGCCGTCCTTAAGGCCATCCCGCCCACGATAGGCTATCGCGTCAGAGAGGTGGCTGTTGTTGTATTTCTGCAGGAAGACGCCTTGCCCCCGGCCCATCTCCGGCAGTTCGGCAAGTGGAAAAAGCAGCAGCTTGTGGTTCTCGCCAATCACAGCCACCGTGTCGG
>JAFAVT010000164.1 GCA_019242275.1 Alphaproteobacteria bacterium | reverse complement strand
TTCCGGCTGCGTCGTCAATCCCGTGATCCCCAGCTTTCCCCGGGACGGCATCCTTACTGCTGCAAGTCAGGCCCTGAAACGCCGCCTGGGGCAGCCATGAGTGAAGCCGCCGAGACACCACCGCCTGAGGAATCGTCCGTGCGTAGCATGGACGCCAAGCGGCCCCGCGCGACAGCGTCTTACGCGGCCGCGCGGCAGGACACAGACTCCACCGATACCAAGGAATCTAATATGGAAATCCACAAGCCCAAGCCGTTTCACAACTGGCGCGAATTTCTGAAGGAATACGCCATCATCGTGCTGGGTGTGGCGACGGCGCTCGCCGCCGAGCAAGCGGTGGAATGGCTGCACTGGCAAGGCGAGGTGAGGGCGGCGCGCCAGGCCATCTTCGCGGAAATCGCAGACGACAATGACGCCATCTTCTCTTTGCGACTTGCCCTCGCCCCTTGCCTGGAGCGGCAGGCCGATGAGGCCGGGCGCATCCTGGATGATCTGGAAGCCAGGCGCCCGCCCGGTCATTTCACCACCTTCCATGCCGGTTATGCCACCGCGCTCAGGGACAGCGACTGGCAGGCCGAACGTTCTGCCCAGTCTCTCACCCATTTCCCACGCGCCGAACTGGCGCTGATCGGGCGCTACTACGCCCTGTTCGGTGAATATGCGACCTGGATGACGAATGAACGCGAGGCCTGGCGCGCTCTGAGCGTGCTGCGCCGGCCGCCCAAGGAGGTCACTGCCAGCGACCTGCTGCGGCTGCACGCGGTGCTGATGACGGCGCGGGACACCGAAAGACTGATCAAGCTGAACGCGATCCGGCAGGTCAATCTCAGCCGCCAGATCGGCGTCGCCAACGTGTCCGCAGACCAGAACCGGCGCGAGAAGTTTTGCACTTTGGATTACGAGGCCTACAACCAATACATCCTGTCGCTCTAGCCGCAACAGCAACCATGAACGATGCCGCCCCGCCGCCCGAGGAACCGAAGATGGAAATCCACAAGCCCAAGCCGTTTCACAATGTGCGCGACTTCCTGAAGGAATACGCCATCATTGTGCTGGGTGTGGCCACTGCGCTGGCCGGCGAACAGGCGGTGGAAAAGCTGCACAACCGCGCCAAGGCGGCCGAAGCCCGCGCCGGCATCCAGGGCGAGATCGCCGACAATCTGGCCCGCATGACTCTGCGCCAGGCCAAGGAAGCCTGCATGGCCAGGAGGCTGGGCGAGGTTGACGGCCTGATCGCCGACTATGCCCGCGGCCAGGTGCCGCCGGAAATTGTCTGGATCGGCTCGCCCTTCACCTTTCTCCTGCATGACAGCAAGTACAAGGCGGCGATGGCCACCGGCGCCGTCAGCCTGTTTGATGACAGCGAGCAGGCCGCCTATGCCGATCTGTATGCCTTGTTCGCGCTCTATTGGGACAGCGGCTTGAAGGAATGGCAGTCCTGGGACGATCTGCGCACCCTGGAAAAGCGCCCGCCCTATTCCGCCACCTTGGACTGGCAGTTGCGCAGCACCCTGCAGCATGCGCGCACCCAGGATGCGTTCGTCGCCGGCACCGGCCAGGTCGCGCTGCGCGAAGCGGCGGCAATCGGCATCAAGCCGGCGGGGCTGAAGGAGGAAAGCCCGACAACCGTCTGCCTGCCGTTGAACACGCCCCGCGCCGAAGTGGAAAAGAAGGCCGCCGGCCAACTCGTCCCCTAAGCAACGTCGTAGAACCTTCCCCGCCCGAGGAAATCCCGATGGAAGTGCACAAGCCCAAACCGGTCCACAACTGGCGCGAATTCCTGCGCGAACTTGGCACCATCGCCCTTGGCGTATTGATTGCGCTGACCGCCGAACAGACCGTGGAGTGGTTTCACTGGCACGGAAAGGTGGCCGAGGCCCGGATCGTCATCGGCAATGAGCTGGGCACGGCGCAAGCCCGCGGCATCGAACGTGTGCGGCTTCAGGACTGCATCGAAAAGCGGCTGGACGCCCTTGCCGCCATCCTCGACCAGGCGACGCGCACCGGCCTGCTGCCGCCGGTGCCGCAGTTTTCCGGAGTACCCTTCCGCCCCTTTTCCGACGATGTCTGGCAAACCGCCGTCGCCTCGGACACGGCGACCCATTTTCCCGCGGAGGAACTGAACAATTTTGGCAATATCTATGCCGCGATACGCCAATTGCGGGAGCGCAACGCCGAGGAGCTTGTCGCCTGGGCCGATCTGGGTGCCATGAGCGGGCCGGGGCGCCCATTCGACCCCGCCACCGGGGCCACCTTGCGCGCGGCCCTCAGCCGGGCCCGCTATTACAACACCAGCATGAGTTTGTATGGCGGTCAGGCCGCACGGCGGATCGGGCAACTGGGATTACGGCACAATGCGGCGACGCAAGCCGCAATTGATGCCGCCGTGAATACTCAGAACACGGCGCCGGCGTGCAAACCGCTGTCGGACCAGGTGGCGCTGGGCAACTGGTTTGCACCGGTCTTCCGCGACTGGCAGAAATATCCGCCTTATAGCGCCGGCCCGCCGCCCACCAAGTCAGGAGAATGAAAATCATGGCTGCCACCAGACGCGAATTTCTTTCCTCCACCGTCCTGGCGGGTGCGGCCCTGGCCGGCGGCCAAAGCCGCGCCTTTGCCGCGCCGGCCGATGACCTCAATGCCCTGTTCGACCGCCTGTTTCAGGAAAGTTTGCGCGAAAGCCCGGAAGCGGCGACCCGCCTTGGCCTGGATACCGGCGCCAATGCCGATCTGGCCGGCCGGCTCAGCGATTACTCCGCCGCCGGCGTGGCGCGCAGCAAGGCGTTGAATGAAGATCAATTGCGGCGGCTTCTGGCCTTCAATCCCGCCGCCCTGGGTGAAGCCGACCGGGTGAATTATGACACGGTGGTCTATACCAAGCAGTCGCAAGCCCGGCTTGATGCCTTCAATTTCTCCGGCGCCTCGGGCTCGGGGCCATCGCCCTATGTCATCAGCCAGTTATCGGGAGTCTATCAGACCTTTCCCGATTTCATGGACACCAAGCACCGGCTGGAAAATGCGGCCGACGCCGATGCCTATCTGGCGCGGCTGGAAGGCTTTGCCGTCCAGCTTGATGACAATACCGCCCAGCTTGGCCATGACAGCGCCCTGGGCGTGATTCCGCCCGACTTCCTGCTTGATCTGGCGCTGACGCAACTGGACAAGACCAGGGTGCCGGCGGAGCAGAATGTGATGGTCACCTCGCTGGCGCGCCGGGCGAAAGAGAAAGGTCTTTCCGATAGCTATGCGGCCGGCGCCGCCAGGATTTACGGCGACAAAATCGTGCCCGCCTTGACGCGTCAGATCAGCGCCGTTGCCGCTGCGCGCCGCGGCGCCCGGCACGAAAGTCGCCCCGCGGCTTTGCGGGATTGGCCGGCCTATTACGCCGCCTCGCTGCATTATTACACCACCACCAACATGACGCCGCAGCAGATCCATCAATTGGGTCTGGATCAGGTCGCGGCCATCAGCGCCCGGCTGGACGGCTTGCTGGCGGCGCAAAGCTTGACTCGCGGCACCGTGGGCGAACGCATGACGGCGCTGAACGCCGACGCGCGCTATCAATATCCCAACACCGACGCCGGCAAGGCCGAGGCCATTGCCTATTGCAACAACCGGCTGGAGGCAGTGCGGCCAAGACTGCCGGAAGTTTTCAAGCGCCTTCCCACCTATCGCTTCGAAGTGCGGCGCGTGCCGCCGGCCACCGAAGCCGGCGCCGCCAGCGCCTTCAGTCAGGCGCCATCCCTGGACGGCAGCCGCCCGGGACTGGTCTATTTCAACCTGCATGACAGTGCCGAATGGCCGAAATTCGCCCTTGCCACCACGGTTTTCCATGAGGGTCTGCCGGGGCATCAGTTGGAAGGCGGCCTTGCCCTGACCAATTCCTCGCTGCCTTTGATCCGGAAGGTTTCAGGCTTTTCCGGTTATGCCGAAGGCTGGGGGCTTTATGCCGAACAACTGGCCGACGAGATCGGCATGTATCAGGGCGATCCCTTGGGACAAATCGGCTATCTGAACTTTCAACTTTTCCGCGCGGCGCGCCTGGTGGTGGACACCGGCATGTTCGCCATGGGCTGGGGCCGCGAACAGGCCATCGCCTATTTTGTCGCAACGCAAGGCGCGGCGCCGGGCTTTGCCGCGCGGGAAGTGGAACGCTATTGCGTTCTTCCCGGCCAGGCCTGCAGCTACAAGCTGGGCCATACCATCTGGGTGCGGGCGCGCGACCGCGCCAAGGCGGCGCTGGGGGCCCGGTATGACATCAAGGATTTTCACGAGGCGGGGCTCAACTGTGGGCGCGTGCCGCTGGATATTCTGGACGCCGTGATTGATCGCTATATCAAGGCGCGGGCGGCTTGAGTCCGGCAGACTGATTTACGCGCGCTGCAAATAAGAAGGGGGAAGCCGCAGCTTCCCCCATTTGGTGCTCTATTCGAACTTGTTAACGGGAGGCCCTCAATCACCAGACCGCTAAGTCGTTGGCAAAACCTTACGTCTTGAGTTCATACACCGACGCCACTGTTCCACCACCCCAAGGTTGTGTCAAGCTTTGCCCGTGGGCTTCCAAGGGGGGAATGATGGAGCCAAATTCGCACCGCCCGTATCGCCTGGGCATTGATGTCGGTTCAAACTCGTTGGGCTGGTTTGTCGTCTGGCTGAATAGTGAAGGCGAGCCGGCGGGACTGGGCCCCGGCGGGGTGCGCATCTTCCCTGACGGCCGCGATCCCAAATCCAAGGAATCCAATGCCGCCGACCGGCGGGTGGCGCGGGCAATGCGGCGCCGCCGCGACCGCTATCTCAAGCGCCGCGGCAATCTGATGGGACTGCTGATCAAGCATGGTCTGATGCCGGCGGAAGAAAGCGCCCGCAAGGCGCTGGAACCGCTTGATCCTTATGAACTGCGTGCCCGGGCACTGAACGAAAAGCTGCCGGCGCATCATGTCGGCCGCGCCCTGTTTCACTTGAATCAGCGGCGGGGTTTTCTTTCCAACCGCAAGACCGAAAAAGGCGACAAGGAATCCGGCGCCATCAAGACCGCGGCAACCAAGCTGCAACAGGCGATGCAGGACAATGGTGCGCGGACCCTGGGCGAATTTCTCCACCGCCGTCACCAAAAGCGAGAGCCGGTGCGCACCCGCAACACCGCCACAGGCGCCAAGGCGGAATATGATTTCTACCCCACGCGGCAAATGCTGGAAGGTGAGTTTAATTCCATCTGGAGCGCGCAGGAAGCGCATCATGGCGGCATGACGCAGGAAGCGCGCGATGCCATCCATGAAGAAATCTTCTGGCAGCGACCGCTGAAAACACCGCCGGTGGGCAAATGCTCGCTCGATCCCGCCAAGGACAAGGATGATGTGGAAGGCTTTCGCTGTTCCTGGGCCCATCCCTTGG
>JAFAVT010000193.1 GCA_019242275.1 Alphaproteobacteria bacterium | reverse complement strand
AGCCCGGCGGTCTCCCCGACGGTAATATAGTCCTGCATCGCTGGCGGAAGCTGTTGCTTCTCTTCCCTGTCCAAATTCAACAAATAGGTGGGACGCCCCGCAATGTCCAAACGGGAAAGGTCTTCCTGCGTGATTTTCGCACCCGCTATGTCGCGTGTGCGGCCAATTGCGCGTACGAACTTCGCCCGCGGCAATCCGAGGTCTTCAATCCTTTTACTCGTCAAAAAGAAGAAATCGTTATCGCCGGTCGCAATACCGCGAATAACCGTAACAAAATGACCCAGAGGAATGGTGTCGCGCTTGACGCCTTCGGCAACGGGAGGGCGACTAAGACCCGTAGTAGAAGCTTCGTTTATCTCACGTTCCGTTATTAACACTTCATCGGACTGGATTTTTCCTAGATCATCCGCGCACCATCGAAAAAGGTCTTCTGTCTCAGCTCTTTTGACGCGAGCCCATTTCAACTTCTTTTCCGGCTTGGCGTTCTGGATCATCAAAACAATGGCGTTGGTATCCACACCGGGAAACGGCGATGCCGCGTGATCAAAAGTCACTGCCGCACAAATGCGATATCGGCCGCTGATCCATTTCCACAACACGGACGAAAACTTACCCTCACAGATGTCAGATGGTAAGATAAACGCAAGTCGTCCGCCCGGCTGCAAATGGGTAAGCGCTTTGATCAGAAAAAAAACATGAATACCGGCGCGAGCATCAATCGGTGTACCGATTGTTGTGACGGCAAGATTTTGCAAAAATGCTTTGTATTCCAGATCAAAGCGGTGATGGCGAATGTAAGGCGGGTTGGCGACGATAGAATCGAACTGGTCTTCCGCTCCGAACGACCGGAGAAAATCACCGATACGAACATGTGCAAGGTCCGTGTTTGTGAGACCATTTGCAAACGCCTCTTCCAGGTTCTCCCTGTAAAGTTCTCCGCCCGAAAAGCTGAGCTTTTTACCCTGCACAGCCAGTCGTTTTGCCGCCGCAAAAAAAGCTCCCGCCCCGATTGCCGGATCAAAAATATGGTCCGAATCGCGCGCCGCCCACGCCACCATGGCGTTCGCAACCCATTCCGGGGTCCAGAATTGTCCCTTCTTTTGAAGGATTTCACGGGCAGGTCCGGACGACGGCAGTCGGCGGTTAGCGCTTTTTGTCATGGAGCACATCCTATCACATAGACGCCGCTTTGTAAGCCCAGTGGCGGGCATCTTTACTTATAGTCTATGGCCAAAATCGCCCCGCGAAACTCAATCTGACGGTGAAATGGGGCGCGCATCACATCAGCGAGCTTTCCGGCCGGCGCGTGATCTTGGCGGGCGCGTTAGATCGCGTCGCAAGGAACTCGGCTTGACTCTCGAAGAACTGGCGCACCGCTCTCGTATCCATCCCACCTACCTAAGCGGACTGGAACACGGTGTTCGCAACCCATCGCTCAGGGTAATTGCTGCGGTGGCTAGGGGCCTGGAGGTTTCTCTCTCTGAGTTGTTTTCTGACGCCATAAAGGGCAGCCGATGAAACGGGGCCGGGGCGTTGACTTCGAGCATCGTTTTCGCGCCAGCCGATGGGCGGAAGACTTGCTGTTTAAGTTTCTGGCGCAGGATACCGGTTTGGTGTTGGTTCGCTTTGGACTTTCAGAAGTTAAAGCCACAGACGAATTGGATTACGATAAGGCAGGGCACAAAGAGCCAGACCTTATCGCGATCCCTCGCGCTAAGCTTTCCCCCGCCGAATTGCGAGTTCTGGATACTGAAGGCGGCGACTTGTCAAATTGCGACCGGGGCCGATTTTCACCGGCGGGCGATCTGGCTTTTGTTCTGAACAAGGCATTGGCGGCGTTTGAGGTAGAGTTCTCTCCTTATAAAGCTGCCGAAATGAAGGGTCGGCATTGGCAACCAAAGACCAAAGAGCAATGGACAAAACGCCAACTTAAGCATGCCAATGCACCAACTGCCCCAAATATCTGGGTCAAGGAGGAAGATCTCAAGCGGCTTACAGACTGGGAAGAACATTTCGGCGTGCCGGTTCTGGTAACACATTTTTTCGATCAGGAAGCTTTCGCCATTCCTTTGCATACTTTGAAGCTGTTTGCGGCTTCGCTCGCTCGAAATCCTGCGCGTGCCGTTGAATTGCAAAATACCAGAGGCATTTTCCGAAAAGAGCAAGCTTACGACCGGATAGACAGCCAGGGCGCCGGGGAACGCAAGATCGTTTATGTGACGGCGCCGACTGTGGCGACAAAGGTTGGCGACATCACGGGCGTGGAGGTGCAGGCGAGTTTGGGTCTGAGCTCATCAAAGAAGTACGTGAGTCAAGTATGTTTCAGGGGCGGAAAGCTGGCTATCACCGCAGAGTTTTTGGTTCTGCTCCAAACGTTAAAGGGACAATAGCCGACGCGAAATTTTAGTGCCGATTGATTTCCGCGGAGAGGAAATAGCGGTCGCGTTCCGCCGGGCTGAGGCTGCCATAGCGCCGGGCGGCATCGTCCAGCAGCGCCTGTCCTGCCGGCGGCAATTGCGCCATGCGCACGGCGCCGTCAGCGC
Source organism: Alphaproteobacteria bacterium (assembly GCA_019242275.1). Lineage (GTDB taxonomy): Bacteria > Pseudomonadota > Alphaproteobacteria > Micropepsales > Micropepsaceae > Rhizomicrobium. The sequence goes on along the minus strand of JAFAVT010000193.1, from coordinate 13,313 downwards.
CGATAAAGACAAAGCGGCTGCCGTCCTGGGCCAGGCGCGAATCCATCACCCCGTCATAGCGGGCAATGGCGTGGCCATGCAGCGGGTCCCAGAGAATGGCGGCATGATCATCGCCTTCGGTCTCCAGCCGGCCCTGCGGCGTCAGGCGCATGCGCCGGATAATGCCGGTGTGGCCCAGCAGCCGCTTTAACGGCGCGCCGACAATGTCGGGCAGGCCGCCTTGCGGCCAGGCCCAGACCAGCACTTCCTGATTGGAGCCGCCGCGCGCGATCCAGCCGCGGGGGCCGGGCTGGAAGGCGGCGGCAAAGGCGCCGAAGCTTTGCCGGTCATCGGCGCGGCCCACCAGCTTGCCCGTCTTCATGTCCCAGAAGAACACGGCGCTGCCGCTGCGGCCGACGGAAGCCAGGAGCCCGGCTTCGCCATTGCCGATGATGCGCGAGGTATGGAGGTTGACATCCTTGGGCATGTCCAGGGCGACCGAGCCGCCATCGCCATTGTACAGCACCGCCCGGCCATCGCCCCACCAGGCGACCATGGCATCAGACTTGGCGATGAAGCCGAGGCCATCCTGCTTGCCGTCGGCAATGGTGCCCACAGCACGGCCGCTGACCGGATCAATCATGGTGGTGAGATAGGCATAGGTCTCTACGATCAGCCGGCCGGAGTTGGAGGTAAAGTCGGCCATGCCGATCTTGTCGCCGGCGGGGGCGCGATAGACGATGCGCGGATTGCCGCCGGCGAAGGGCAGCACGGCGGCCTCAGTGTCATTCACCGTCACCACCACGTTTTTGCCGTCGGGGCTGACGGCGCCGGCGGAAAGTCCCGGCTGGTTCATCAAGGTGCGCAGGCGCCGGCCGGCGGCATTGATGACATAAAGACCGGCGGCATCGGTGATGAGGATTTCACTGCCGTCGGGCGAAAGCGAAATCGCCTTGGCGGCGGGCCAGATGCGCTTGGCCTCGCCGGGCGCGTGCGTTGCCCAGATATATTTGCGGCCATCCAGCAGGTTGACTTCCAGCCGGTCCTTGTTGAAGTCGAAGGATTGGACGGCCCCGGCATGGGCCATGGCGGCGCCCACCGGCTTTGCCGTTGCCGCATCCCAAATCTGCACGCGCGTATCGCCCGTGGCCGTCACCACCAGCGTGCCGTCGGGACTGAATTTTGGCAGGAAGGCGAGACCTTGGCGCAGGCTCCGGGCCTTGATGTCGCCTTGTGCCTGGGCGGCCTCGCCCAGAATGCCCACCGGCTTGGCGGTGGTCAGGTCGTAAAGTGTGGCGCGGCCGTCGGCGCCGGTCACCACGGCGTGGCGGCTGTCAGCGGAAATCCGAATGTCATACGTCTCGCCGCTGACGCCGGGCAAAGTGGTGGAGGTGCCTTGCGGCATGGCAAATAACACCACGCCGCCCTCTTTGCCGCCCGCCAGCAAAGTCTTGCCGTCGGGCGCGAAGGCCAGCTTCAAAACGGCGTCGCCGGCGGCGAGGCCGCCCAACAGCCGGCTGGCCTTGGCATCCACATCCCATAGCCGCACGGCATTGCCTTCGCCCTGGGCAAAGAATCTGCCGCTTTGATCAAAGGCCATGGCGCCCTTGTCGGCCCTGTGCGGCACATCCAAGAGCACATTGCTTTGCAGATCATAGACCCGGGCATGGCCTTCGCCCGCCACGGCGGTACGATCGCCTTGCGGCGAGAAGGTGAAAGACAGATTGCTGTTGGGAATGACCGACAGCAGCAATTGCGCCCGCTTGGCGTAAGGACCGGGCGGTTGCGGCGCCGCAGGCTTGGCCGCCGGTTTGGCGGGCGGTGGCGGCGGTTCGATGGCAATCAGGCGATCTTCAGGCCAGCTTTGCGCCAGCGCCGCTTCGGCTTCATGCACATAAGGCCGGTCCGGATCGGCTAGGTTCTTGGGTAGCGCCGTCAGGGCCAGCAAACGTCCCAGCCTTGTGTCGCCGCTTTCAATGGCGGCAGAAGCGGCATCGGCCAGGAAATGCGATTGCGCCACCAGCGCGGCATTGCGCTGGCGCACCGCCTGGTTGCGCTGGATCAGGGCGAAAATGCCGGCGCCCACCGCCACCAGCAAAAGCACCGAGAGAATCGCGGCGGCAATGCGGGTGCGCCGAGTAAGACGCCGCGCGGCCTCGGCCTGTTCCACGGCGCGCTGCTCGCGCTGGCGGGCGGCTTCGGCTTCGGCTTCGGCGCGGGCACGCTCGGCCGCCAGTTCGGCCTGGCGGCGGGCTTCGTCAGCCGCGGCGCTGCTTTCAATAAAGCGCACCAGGTCTTGGCCCAGTTCGGGGCGCCGCGCTTCCAGCAATTCCATCGCTTCGGCCAGTGAGCGGCCGCGGGGCAGAAGAAAATCCGCCGCTTCCTGTTCGCCCAGCCAGCGGTGCATCGCCTGCTCGGCCCGCGCCCGCACGCGCAGCAGCTCGCGGTCTTCGGCAATCAGGGCGGCGGCGCGGGGCCAGGCCCGCAGCAAGGCTTCATGGGCAACGCGGATGCTGTCGCCCGACACCACCAAGAGGCGCGCCGCCACCAGCGCATCGGTGAGGGCTGCCAGCTCCGGCGAAGCGTGCAATTCCGCGGCCGGAGCGGCGCGGGCGCCGATGCGGTCATCCTCACCCACCAGCACCAAACCCCGCACCAGCACCGGCAGGGCATCAGCTTCGGCTTGCGGCAGCGCCGCCACCGTGGCCTCTGCCTGCGCCGCGATCGAGCCTTCAAGACCGCCCAGGGCGCGGAAGGTATCAAAGGTGAGAAAGTCGCCGCCCCGGGTCTGGATATCGCGGCGGTAGAGTTCATCCAGGGTGAATTCCATCAGCGGCAGGGCACCGGGCGCGGCGGTGGCTGCTTCCAGCAACTCGGCGTCCAGACTGATGCCGGTGCGCGGATCAGTTTCAAAAGCGATGCCGGCCGCTTCCGCCGGCCGGCCGATCATGCGTTCGATTTCCGGCCCGCGCGGCGGCGCCAAGGCATAGGCGCCGTCGCCCGCCGCCAGCCTGGCCAGCGTTTCCACTTCCACCAGTCGGGGGAAGAAATCGGCGCGCATGGTGCCGGCCACCCAGACCGCGCCGGAGCCGGCCAGTGCCGCCAGCAGCGCGGCGAAGGCATTGCGGCTCTCGGCGGTAAAGCTGGGGCTGGTGAAGATTTCTTCCAACTGATCCACCAACAGGAACAGGCGCAGCGGCATGGCCCCGCCGGTGAGATTGGCGTCCTGCGCCGCCGTCCGCAGGGCATCGCGGATGCGGCCCGCCGCATCGGTGGGCGATGCGGCCAGAAGACGGCGCCAGGCGACAGCATCGCCAAAGCGGGCGGCTTCGGGCAGAACATCGCCCGACAGCAGGCGGCCGGCAAAACCGGCAAAGGGATCGGCGCCCAGCTCGGCGGGGGTGAACAGCAGGCGCCGCCAGCGCGCCACGCCGGCGACGATGCCCGGCGATTCCACCATCGGCAGCACCCCGGCCCGCAGCAGCGAGGATTTGCCGCTGCCGCTGGCGCCCAGAATGAGGACGAAGGCGGCGCCGTCATCAGCCCGCCGGGCCAGAAGCTCCACCAATTCCTGTTCGGCTTTCTCCCGGCCGAAAAAGATTGCGGCGTGTTCCGGCCCGAACACCGAAAGGCCGCGGAAAGGTGAGCCTGCATGCCAGGCGATGGGCTTGCGGCCTTCGGCCTTCAACAATTTGCCGACGCGGTCGCGCAGCAGAGCGCGCAAATGCATTTCCAACTGCTGCTCGAATTCGTCCAGGGCGCTAAACTGGTTGAAGGCGGCCTTGAAGGTGCCGTCGCGGGAAATGAAATGGCGCAGCCAGAATTGCTGCAGCAATTCCCATTGGCCTTGGGCCTTGGCCATTTCGGCGTTGTCGGTGAAGGCGGCCTGGGGTGCGATGGTCTTGCGATAGACCAGAAGATCGGGCGTGCCCTTGGCTCGATTGGCCGCCAGCGCGTCTTCGAATTCCCATTCGGTGCCGGTGACCGGCACCCGCCCGTCAATGCCCTTGTAGCGCTCGGGCAGGGGCGTTCCCAGCCGCGCCCACAGGATCAGCACCACGATGTCGGTATTGGAAGGCTTTTCGATGACGTCCTGGAACGTCCCGCTGGCCAGCATCGGGTCGTATTCCCACAGGATGGCCGAAATATCGAAGAAACGGGAAAATTCGCGGCGAATGCGCTGGATGACGATGGCGGCGCGGCGCCGCTCTTCGGTGACATCTCCCGGCGAGGAGATGAAAATGCGCAATTGGTCGGTCATGCTGCCGCGGCCCCCATGTCATTTAAGCGTGAAAGGCGCGGAGCGACAACCGGGCAGGGGACGGGCATTTCACCGTCCCCCGCGCGATTACGTACGTTCAGTCCGGCGGATAGTCGCGCCAGCGGTCAACATCGTTGTTGGCCTCATCATAGCGGCCGTCGTTGTAAGCCTGCTGACGCTGGGCGTCCGCCACCCGGTCGTCCTGATAGGCCTGGTCGCGGCGCCCCGCCTCATAGGCATCCGCACGCCGCTCATAATAGTCGCGATCTTCGGCGCGGCGCTGGGTGTTGCAATCCTGGGCACGATCAATCGCATTGCCGGCGAAGCCGCCGATGACGCCGCCGATGATGGCGCCGCCGATATTGTGCGAGGCCAGACCGCCGATGGCCGCGCCGCCGGCCGCACCAAGCACGGTGCCGGTGTCGTGATTGCGGCCGCTGCATTCATCGGCCGAGGCAGCGGTTGCGCTGGCGGCAATAAGGGCGGCTGCCGCCGCGCCGATCCATGACCATTTCGCCATGTGAGTCTCCTGTTCCTGTACGCCCAATAGGCAGCAGGTTGCTAACCGGGAACAGCGGCCGAGCGTTCCTTATTACAGGCAGGGAACCGGAACTTGTCAGTGGCGCGGCATGCTGCGGCGCGTCTTGGTGACGGCGTCTGGTGAAACCGGCGCGGCGGCATTGCCCCAGGCATTGCGGATATAGGTCAGCACCGCGGCCACCTCGACATCATTCAGCCGCCAGGCGAAGGACGGCATCGCCGCCGCCGTCGGCGCACGCGCGGTCTGGGCGCTTTGCGTGCCGGCCAGCACCACCCGGATCAGGCTGTCGGCACTTTGCTGCTGCACCACGGGATTGGCGGCCAGCGGCGGGAAGATCAGGCTTTGGCCACCGCCGCCCGAATTGTGGCAGCCGCGGCAATTGCTGTCATAGACCAGGGCGCCTTCCTTCATGCGGGCATCGCCGGCGGAAAGCGGTGCCGGCGCGGCGCCGTCGCCGGGAAGTGCGGTCAGATAGGTGGCGATGGCGGCAAGGTCGGCGTCGCGCATCAGGGCGGTGGAATTCTCGATCACTTCCGCCATGGGTCCGGTTGCCATGGCATGGCTGTTATGGCCGGTCTTCAGATAGGTCACCACTTCGCTGACATGCCAGCCGCCGATCCCGCGCCGGGGTGCGGCGGTGATGTCGGGCGCGAACCAGCCTTGCAGGGCGCTGCCGGTCAGCGCGGCGGCAGTATCGGCGCCGAACAGATTTTTCGGGGTGTGGCAGGCGCCGCAATGGCCCGGTCCATTGACCAGATATTCACCGCGGCTGAAGGCAGCAGACTTGCCCGGCTGCGGCTGTATCGCCGCGGTCTTGAAATAAAGCCAGTTCCAGCCCGCCATCAGACCGCGGATGTTGAACGGGAAGGCAAGCTGGTTGACGTTCACCGGATTGCGCACCGGCGCCAGGCTTTGCAGGTAGGCCCACAGATCGTTGAGATCGGCGTCGCTGATGCGGGCATACGCCGGATAAGGCATGGCGGGATAAAGCCGGCGTCCGCCCGGCGCCATGCCGGTTTTGACGGCAGCACGGAAATCCGCCGCGCTCCAATTGCCGAGGCCGGTGGCCTTGTCGGGCGTGATGTTGGGGGTGGCGAGTTTGCCGAAGGGCGTATCCAACAGCACTCCGCCGGCAAAGGCTTTGCCGCCCGGCGCGGTGTGACAGCCGATGCAATCGGCCAGGATGGCCTGGTAGCGCCCGGCCTCGATGCGAGCCGGGTCGGGCGCGGCAAACGCCGGCGCGGCCAGCATCACCGCGACACCAACCATTCCCGCCAATCGCCTCATGCCGGCACCAGCGCGCCGGGACTCTTTATATAACGGTCGCGGATCGCCTCCGCCGCCCAATAGGCCAGGGCGCAGACCGTGCCGGTGGGATTGACGGCCGCATTCTGGGGAAAGGCGCTGGCGCCCAGCACAAACAGGTTGGAGACGTCCCAGCTTTGCAGATAGCGGTTGACGACGCTGGTTTTGGGATCGGCGCCCATCACCGCGCCGCCGGTATTGTGGGTGCTTTGATAGGGCACGGCATTCCAGCCCTTGCTCGCCTTGCCGGTGGTGAGGATTTTCGGGTTCAGCGAACGGGCAATTTTTTCCACCTGGGCGCCGACCCAGTTCTGCATGCGGATGTCGTTGTCGGGAAAGTCGAAAGTGATGCGCAATAAAGGCCGGCCGTGGCGGTCGGTGTAGGTGGGATCAAGATCAAGATAATTGCCGCGGATGGCATAGCTGGAGCCCGAACCGCCGATGCTCATCACATGGCCGTACGTTGCCGCCGTCGCCGCCTTCCATTGGCTGCCCCAGCGCGGCGTGCCGGGCGGGGTGGGGCGGCCGCTGATCGGCCGCCCATTGGTCTGGCCGGAACTGATGGAGGCGCCGCCGACAAAATCCAGATGCGCATGATCGAAATTGTCGCCGTTGAAATCATGCGCCGATGAAATCAGCGCGCCCGCGCCCATGAAGGGGTTGAAACGCTTGTCGTCGAAATAGAGCGTCGCCCCGCCGCCGCCGGTCTGGTAGCAATAATTGCGCCCCAGCGTGCCCTGGCCGGTCTTGGGATCGTAGGGCTTGCCGATGCCGGACAGAAACAGCATCCGCACATTCATCAGGCCATAGCCGCAAAGCAGGATCAGATCGCCCGGCTGCTCGCATTCAACGCCCTTTTCATCGAGATAGGTGACGCTTTTGGCGGTCTTGCCGTCAGGATGAAGATTGATCTTCATCACTTCGCATTCGGTGCGGACCTCGAAATTCCTTTTGCGGATCAGCACCGGCAGGATGGTGGTCTGGGGCGTGGATTTGGAATAGTTGGCGCAGCCAAAGCGCTCGCAATAGCCGCAATAGGTGCATTCGCCCATCGCGACGCCCAGCGGGTTGACATAGGGCCGCGACAGGTTGGCTGCCGGGGTGGGAAAGGGATGAAGACCAAGATTGCGCGCCGCTTCCTCGAACAGGCTGGCGCAATAGGGCCGCTTCAAGGGCGGATTGGGATATTCGCGGGAGCGCGAGCCTTCGAACGGATTGCCGCCCTGTTGCACCTGGCCCTTGATGACGCCGGCCTTGCCTGAAGTGCCGCAAAGATATTCATAGCGGTCATAGCAATGCTCGATCTCGTCAAAGGTGACGCCCCAATCCTGCAATTGCAGCTCAGCGATCTTGCGGGCGCCGTAACGCTGGGTGAGATGGCTCTTGGCGATGAAATCACTGGGGTCATAGCGCCAGCATTGCCCGTTCCAGTGCACGCCGGCGCCGCCCACGCCCGCACCCGGCAGGAAGGAGCCGTAATCGCGCATCGGCAGCGCCGTCTGCGAGACATTGTTGCGCATGGTCATGGCTTCGTCAGCCGGCTTGAGGAACAGGTCCTTGCGGATGGCGTAGCGCAATTCATCGGGCATATAGCCGATGTTGAAATCATTGGCGGTGTCGCGCCATGGCCCCCGCTCAATCGCCAGCACGTCAAGCCCTGCGGCTGTCAGTTCCTGCCCCAGGATCGAGCCGGTCCAGCCCAGCCCCATGATCACCACATCCTTGCGCGGCAGCAGTTTTGCCATCAGCCGTGCTCGCCATAGATCGAGACCGGCCCGTGCGGATAGGGCTGATTGTGCTTCTCGACATAGTCGCGATAGTCATAGCGGGCGCCGGGAAAGCCGATCATCTTCCACGCCACCATGCCGCGATTGCCGCCATAGAGCGGATCGGCGAAGAAGCCTTCCATGGTGTTTTGCAGCATCAGTTCGAAAAAGGCGCGGGCTGAAAAACCGGGCACCAGCTTCAGTTCGATCTTGCCGCTTTCCAGGCCCGCCAGCACGTCATCCTGCTGGGCGTGGCTGAGGGCAGCGAACTCCTTGCCGGCATAATGGGCGCGGATATAGTCGGAGAGGCGCGCAAGACCCAACCGATAGCGGCCGGCCGGGGTGAGTTCGCCCTGATAGCCCTGGGTCGCCAGCCCGGGCATGAAGGGGCCCTTCATGTAAAGCCGGCTGGAGGCGCCATAGGAGCCGGCCAACTGGCGGTCAATAAAGACAGCGCAGCCCGCATCCTTGCCGCCCGGTGAAAGATGATCGGCGGGGATGAAGCGATCCACGATGGCTTCCACCATCGCCACTTCATTGGGCTTGAGGAAATACCAGCCGGCCGGATTGATCGGCCTGGGCGGATCGGCGCCGAAAGGAAAGAAAGGCGGCTTGATGCCGGAATAGCTGCGCGCCAACGCCGGCGCGCCCGGTATCGCCAGCACCGCCACCGACGCCAGAAAGCGGCGGCGGCAGAGCTTCAGCCCCTCGCTTTTGTCAGCTCCGCCATCCCCGGACTGAGTCATGCCTGCCCCCAGGCACCTTATAGCATGGCGTTGAGGCTTCGCCCGCCCTGGGATAGCCTTGTCCCAACAAGACAAAAGGGGAGGGCATGATGCGCAAACGCGATTTTCTGGCTGCGGGCCTGGGGCTTTCGGCGGGGCTGGCGGCCTCGGCCCTGTTACAGCCGGCCTTTGGCCAACAGGCGCCGGCCGCCGCAGCGCCCGCTCCCGGCCGCGGCCGGGTGCAGACGGCACGGGCCCGCACCACCAAGCTGTTTATGGCGCCGGGCCTTTATCCCAACGCCTTGGCGGCAGCGCCGGATGGCCTGTGGATTGGCCAGCAGAAGATGACAGCCCAGGTGGCGCGCGACTGGAATCAGCCGATGCCCACCGATCGCGACGAAGCCGCCTGGCTGGTGGACTGGAACAATGGCCGGCTGCAAAAGACGGTGATGACCCATTGCCGCAACACTTCCGGCATGGCGTGGGGCAATAATAATGTCTGGATGGCGGCGAATGACGCGCCCTATGGCATTTTCCAGGTGGACCTGAACGGGCGCGAACTCAGCCACCGCCAGATTCCCCTCAGCCTGGATGGCAATGGCGGCGGCTGTCACGGCCTGCAATGGGACAATGGCAAGCTCTGGATCGCGGCCCTGCGGCTGGGCGGGGCGCTCAGAGTTGATCCGGTCACCTGGGTACCGGAAGCCTTTATTCCCGTCGCCTCGCAGGAAAAGCCGCGGCTGCACGACATCACCATTGACGGCAATGGCGATCTTTGGGTGATCACCGGCACCAATGCCACTTCTTATGCCGAGGCCCGTCCCGGCATGAACAAGTATGATGGCAAGACCGGGCGCCTGCTGATGACAGTGGATTTCGAGCCCAATAGTTGCGATCCGCATGGGCTGGCCTTCCACAACGGCAAATTCTATTCCTGCGACGCCGGTGACCATCCCGGCTGGAAGGAAAAGGAAAGCCCCACCAGCGGCTGGATTTTCACCATTGATCTGGTGTGATCGCCGCAAGCGCAGCCGATCCTGCTTGTCATGGCCCGGCTTGCCCGGGCCATCCAGAATCCGAAGCGCCAGCGTTTGTGACTCTGCCCACGTAAAGCATGTCCTCCGACCACGCGAAGCGGGGATCGGGGGATGGGCCATGACAATCTCGATATTTGCGGAAGCACATCACTTGGTGTAACGAGCCCGTCATGAATTTTCTTCCCGACGACTGGCAGGATGCGCTGCTGCTGGGCCGTGTTGACCTGGGCGAAGGCCCCACGCCCATTCTGGTCAACAAGGGCGAAGTGATTGACGTTTCGCGCACCGCGCCCACCGTGTCGGCTTTTCTCAATGGCTGGAATGGTGAAGTGCCGAAAGGCAAGGCGCTGGGCGCAATCAGCGATTTGCAGCTCAAGCCACACTGGGAAGGCGATCGCCGCCTGCTGGCGCCGGTAGATTTGCAATGCGTCAAGGCCGCCGGCGTGACCTTTGCCGTGTCGGCGGTGGAGCGGGTGATCGAGGAGCGGGCGCGGGGCGATGCCGGCAAGGCGATGGAAATCCGCGCCAGCCTGAAGGAACGCGTTGGCGCCGATATTCGCAGCGTCAAGCCCGGCTCAGCTGAAGCGGCCAAACTGAAAGCGGCCCTGATCGCGGACGGGGTGTGGTCGCAATATCTGGAAGTGGCCATCGGCCCCGATGCCGAAGTCTTCACCAAATGTCCGCCGCTGGCGGCCGTGGGCTGGGGCGCGGAAATCGGCATCCGTTCCGACTCCACCTGGAACAATCCTGAGCCGGAAGTGGCGATTGTCTGCGACGGCAAGGGCCGCGAAGTGGGCGCCACGCTGGGCAATGATGTGAACCTGCGCGATTTTGAAGGCCGCAGCGCCCTGTTGTTGGGCAAGGCCAAGGACAACAACGCCTCCACCAGCCTGGGGCCCTTCATCCGCCTGTTCGATGCCGGCTTCACCATGGATGATGTGCGCGGCGCGGTGGTGGAGCTCACCATCGAGGGGCCGGACAATTACCGCCTGGAAGGCCGCTCAACCATGGCGGAGATCAGCCGCGATCCCAGCGAGCTTTGCCGCCAGGCCTTGAGCGAGCATCAATACCCAGACGGCTTCTGCCTGTTTCTGGGGACCCTGTTTGCCCCCACCCAGGACCGGGACGAACCTGGCCGTGGCTTCACCCATAAGGTGGGCGATGTGGTGAAAGTTTCCACCCCCCGGCTGGGGATGCTGGAGAATAAAGTGGTGTTCTCGAAGAATGCCCCGCCCTGGAGCTTTGGCATCGGCGCCCTGATGACGAACCTGGCCGGGCGGGGCCTTCTAACGGCCTGAAATCGCGGACTTTCTCAAAGCCCTGCCAGCATGTGGCGGGCGCATGGCCCCGTCCCTTTGCAGGCGCCTTGCCATGTCGGACAATTTCATTAAGTACAGCGGACCTTTTTCCGGAGAGCTTCCATGACGGCCCAGAAACTCACCCATTTCATCGGCGGCAAGGAAGTTGCGGCCGCCACGCCGCTGGAAAGCCTCAACCCCTCCAACACCAATGAAGTGATCGCCACCTTCCCGGAAGGCACGGCGGAAGACGTCAACGCCGCGGTCGAAGCCGCCCGCAAGGCCCAGCCGGCCTGGGCCGCCGCTTCGCCCGAAGTGCGCTCGGATGTGCTGGACAAGGCGGGCAGCCTGATCCTTGAGCGCAAGGAAAGCATCGGCAAGCTCTTGGCCCGCGAGGAAGGCAAGACGTTGCCGGAAGCCATTGGCGAAACCGCCCGCGCCGGCCGCATCCTGAAATATTTTGCCGGCGAAGCGCTGCGCCGCCACGGCCAGAATCTGGAATCCACCCGCCCCGGTGTGGAAGTGCAAACCTATCGCGAGGCGGTAGGGGTGTTCGGCCTGATCGCGCCGTGGAATTTCCCTATCGCCATTCCGGCCTGGAAGCTGGCGCCGGCGCTGGCCTTCGGCAACACGGTGGTGCTGAAGCCGGCCAATCCCACACCCGCCACTGCCCATGCCCTGATGTCGGTGCTGCATGAAGCGGGCCTCCCCGCCGGCGTCGCCAACATGGTGCTGGGGCGCGGCAATGTCGGCGACGCCATCGCCAAGCATCCTGATGTGAATGGCGTGTCGTTCACCGGTTCGCAGACCGTGGGCGCCAAGGTGGCACTGGCGGCGGTGTCGCGCCAGGCCCGGGTGCAGATGGAAATGGGCGGCAAGAATCCGCTGGTGGTGATGGACGATGCCGAGTTCGATCGCGCCGTGCAGATCGCGGTGGATGGCGGCTATTTCGCCACCGGCCAGCGCTGCACCGCTTCATCCCGTGTTTTTGTGCAGGAAGGCATTCACGACAAGTTCGTCGCCGCCGTGGCGGAGCGCGCCAAGGGCCTGAAAGTGGGCGATGCGCTGGATCCGGCCACCCAGATGGGCCCGGCCGTCACCGATGCCCAACTGGCGGGCAACCTTAAATATGTCGGCATCGCCATGAAGGAAGGCGGGCGGGTGCTGGCCGGCGGCGCCGAGGGCCTCAAGCTGGGCAATCCCGGCTATTACATGAGCCCGACCCTGATCGTAGACACCAAGCCTGGCGACACCATCAACCAGGAAGAAGTGTTCGGCCCGGTGGTCTCGGTGGTGAAGTTCAAGAGCTATGACGAGGCGCTGGAGCTTTGCAACGCCGGCAATTTCGGTCTCTCGGCCGGGATCGTCACCACCAGTCTGAAGTATGCGCGGCACTTCCAGCGCAACGTCAAGGCCGGTATGGTGATGGTGAATTTGCCAACCGCGGGGGTGGATTACCACGTTCCCTTCGGCGGCACGCGCGGCTCGTCCTATGGTCCGCGCGAGCAAGGCTTTGCGGCGGTGGAGTTCTACACCACCATCAAGACGGCCTATTCCTTCTCTTGAAGATAGCCGGTAACGGTCAGAGCATCATCACATCGTGCGCGAACGAGATCATCGCCAGGAGCACGATGGAAAGCAAAACCATGCCCAAGGCGCGCGATACCGGCACCGCTGGATTGTTATGTCTCCAGTTCATGATGTTTCCCCACGTCCCATCGGCAGCTTAAGGCCGGCGACGCGGGGGGCAGAAGCACGCGGGGCCTATTCCTCGTGTAGGGTGTTGCCCTACGGAAGATCGCTCTAGCCATGGTAGCCCCGCTTCTGCATCTGAGGGACATCCGATTATCATTTGGTGGTTCGCCCCTGCTGGATGGTACGGAATTGGCGGTTGCGCCCCGCGACCGGCTTTGCCTGGTGGGACGCAACGGCTCGGGCAAATCCACGCTTTTGAAGATCGCCGCCGGCCTCATCGAGCCTGACAGCGGCACCCGCTTTGCCCAGCCCGGCGCCACCATCCGCTATCTGCCGCAGGAGCCCGACCTTTCCGGCTATGAGAACAGCCGCGCCTATGTCGAAGCCGGACTGGTGGAAGGCGATGACCCCAATCGCGCTTTTTATCTGCTGGGCTCGTTGGGGCTTACGGGCGAGGAAAAGCCCGCGGCGCTCTCGGGCGGCGAGGCACGCCGCGCGGCCCTGGCCCGCGTGCTGGCGCCGCGCGACCGGCTTTGCCTGGTGGGGCGCAACGGCTCGGGCAAATCCACCCTGTTGAAAATCGCCGCCGGCCTCATCGAGCCCGACAGCGGCAGCCGTTTCGCCCAGCCCGGCGCCACCATCCGCTATCTGCCGCAGGAGCCCGACCTTTCTGCCTGCGAAAATACCCGCGCCTATGTCGAGGCGG
>JAFAVT010000091.1 GCA_019242275.1 Alphaproteobacteria bacterium | reverse complement strand
ATGATCTCGGACACAGCCAGGGCAAAGCAGAATGTGAAGCCGCGTACGCTGTTGCCGCCGCCAAGGAAGCGGCACGGCAAGTCCAGGTTGGCATCACCGTCACGAAGACCTCAGAAACCAGAACCCAGCAACACGCGGCGTTTGCCCGCGCCAATAGAGAGATCGTCGCCGATGTCGAAGCCCGCGCTGCAACGCTACCGCCGCCTCCGGCGGAATGTCCTGCTGCTGTGCCTGCTGACCTTGCTGACAGGCTGCGCTCACTCCGTTGATGTGGCACCGCCGCAACTGCCTGACGAACCGCCTGGCCTGACCGCCTGCACCGACGAGCCGGTGCCTGGGCTGCCCGGCGCTACCGGGCAAAGCTGGGACACCGCCGCAGTCGTTGGCATCATCGGCGATCAGCGCAGTTCAGCCTTGGCCAAGGATCGCTGCGGCCATGATTGGCGCGATTTTTACAACGACCTGGTGAAGCGGATGGCCGGCAAATGAATTACGATACACCACCGCCCCGCGGTCTGGTCGAGCGCCTGCAATCCGACAAGGCGGTTGTCACCTATCGTGCCGTTGTCGGCCTGGGCGTGACCATCATCATGGCTCTGGTTGGTGTCATCGGGCACTGGATTTTATCGGACCTCGAAACTCTGCAGGCGCTGGTTCGCAATACCGTGCCCCAGATTGCCATCAATGCGGCCCATATTCAGGATCAGGGGGACCGCCTGACCCATGTCGAGGGAAAGGTGGAAGGCATTGACCGACGGGTGACAGTGATTGAGACCAGACAGGGCATGAAATAAATGGCTTCAAAGCCGGTTTCCCGCCCCATGATGCAGGAGGCGATTGACGCCTATACCAGGGCCGCCGGCGATGTCGGCGCCGCCGCCCGGTCGCTTGGCGTGCGCGATTCCACCTTTCGCCACCGGCTGAAGCGTGCGCAAGAGGCCGATCTTAAGCCTTCGGCCGGCGTCTTCGACCGCAAGAATCCGGCGCACATGGAACAGATGGTGCGCCAGCTTGAAAAGCAGTTGGCCGACAAGGACCGTGATGCGCTGACGGAAGAAAGCATCCGCCGCGCCATCCTGCAGATGAAGCAGCGGGTGGACATGCTGGACCCGCCGCCCTGGCTGTTGCAGGCGTCGGCGGTTTCGAAATCCCCCGGCGTGCCGACCCTGTTTCTTTCAGACCTGCATTGGGGCGAGAAGGTAGAGCCTTCCCAGATCAACGGTGTCAACCGCTACAGCGTCAAGATCGCGCACAAGCGGATGGAAGCGCTGGCCGAAGGTGCCGTGCGCCTGCTCGGTATCCTGTCGCCGGCAATGGATTATCCCGGCATCGTGGTGCCGCTGGGTGGCGACATGATCAGCGGCAACATCCATGACGAACTGACCGCCACCAACGAACTCAACTCCATGGATTCGGTGCTGGATCTTTTTACGGTGCTGGCCGGCTTTCTGGAAGGCATGGCGGCGCGCTTCAGCAAAGTGTTCTGCCCCTGCGTCACCGGCAATCACGGCCGCGACACCCATAAAATCTGGAACAAGGATCGCCACAAGACCAGCTTCGACTGGCTGCTCTATTGCTTCCTGGCCAAGCGGTTCGAGAATGACAGGCGGGTGAGTTTCTACATTCCTGACGGGCCCGATGCCTATTTCCGCATATTCGGCCACCGCTATCTTCTGACGCACGGCGACCAATTCCGCGGCGGCGACGGTATGATCGGTGCGCTGGGGCCCATCATCCGCGGTGACCACAAGAAGCGCAGCCGCAACGCCCAGATCGCCATGGACTATGATACCATGCTTTTGGGGCACTGGCACCAATATATCCACCTGACGCGGCTGATCGTGAACGGATCGCTGAAGGGCTATGACGAATACGCCTATAACAACAATTTCGGCTTCGAGGCGCCGCAGCAGGCGCTGTGGATCACCCATCCACGCCACGGCATCACCTATCGCTCGCCGGTCTATGTCGAGCGCAACCAGGCGGTGCCAAAGGCCGAATGGGTCAGCGTGGCGGCAGCATGATCCAGTTTCTTCTTGACCCGCGCTTCTTCAACTTTCTGATCATGGCGCTCTATGGCCTCAATATCCTGCGCTGGCTGCTGGCCGCGAACTTCTGGGCGGCTGGCTATTGGGCCTGCGCCCTTGGCCTCACCTGCATCATCACCTTCGGACGCACCCATTGAACCCGTCAGAGCGCATTACCCTGCACCACGGCGACAGCCGGGTGGTGCTGAAGGACTATCCTGCCGGACACTTTGACTCCGTCGTCACCGATCCGCCTTATGCCCTGGTCTCCATCGTCAAGCGGTTTGGCAGCGACAGAGCCAAGCCGGTCAACAACGCTGGCACCAAGGCCGGGAACAAGGGCGATCCTTACGCCCGCGCCGCCAGCGGCTTCATGGGGCAGAAGTGGGACACCGGCGAGACCGCCTTTGATCCGACCTTCTGGGCGGAAGTGCTGCGTGTGCTGAAGCCTGGCGGCCATGTCGTGGCTTTTTCCGGCACCCGCACCGTGCATCGCCTGGCCTGCGCGATTGAGGATGCCGGTTTTGAAATCCGCGATCAGTTGCAATGGCTTTATGGCAGCGGGTTTCCGAAAAATCTTGATGTAGCAAAGCAACTCGACAAATTGGGGGGGGTATGGCGCGGTCGTGTGACACGCGCCCTCCCTAACAAGTCTGTCGCCAAGGGCGCGGAATATGAGCGCGTGCCGAAAGGTGCCGCGGTGTCTGACACAGCCAGATCATGGGAAGGTTGGGGCACGGCCTTAAAGCCCGCCTGCGAGCCGATAGTTCTGGCCCGCAAGCCGCTGGACGGCACGGTAGCTGTCAATGTACTGGCCCATGGCTGCGGCGCGCTCAACATTGACGGCTGCCGCGTCAGCTATGCGAGCGAAGAAGATGCAGCAGCAGCAGCAGCAGCAGCAGCAGCAGCGCAAAGAATGGGCCAGTCTGACACCCAACTGATGGCCGGCTTGGCGTCTATCAAGGCTGCACCGGATCAGGAAAAGATTTCTGCCTCGCTCGACAACTGGAATGAAAAAGCAAAACTGGGCCGCTGGCCGGCCAATGTTGCGCATGACGGCAGCGAGGAAGCGGTTGAACCATTCCCGACGGAAGGTGGTGTTTCCGCTGCTCGTTTCTTCTACACCGCCAAGGCCGATGCCAGTGATCGCATCGGCTCAAAGCATCCAACGGTCAAGCCCATTGATCTGATGCAATGGCTGGTGCGGCTGGTGACGCCGCCCGGTGGCCTGGTGCTTGAACCGTTCGCCGGCAGCGGCACGACCGGCGAGGCGGCCTTCCGCGAAGGTATGTGCTGCGTGATGATCGAGCGCGAGGCCGGGTTCGCTGCTGACATTCGCCGCCGCATTGAATTGATGGCTGCCGGGCCGGAAGAGCGCGCCCGCGCCACGGTCAAGGCAAAGATTGCCGACGGCCGGATAGCCGATGATGCCGGCCCTCTGTTTGGACCGGAAATTGCACGAACGAACGAACGAACGAACGAACGAACGAACGAAATACAACGGTCACAAGAGCAAGTTCTACGTCGGCGAGGCCGCACGATTGGCCCCATCGGGCTCAGGCGGTGACCAGTGAGTGACGCCGCCGCTATCTGCACTGCCGCCGCCGCACTGGTCGGCGGCGACCGGGAGCGCCAGCACGGCTCGAAACTGGATAACCACACACGGATCGCCGTGCTGTGGAATGGGCTTCTGATCGCGGCCGGTAAGGCACCGGCCAGGCCGCTTGACGCGCATGATGTCGCCAACCTGATGGAATGCCTGAAGATGGCCCGGCGTTATTCCGGCAGTTACAATCCTGACGACTATCTGGATGGTGTCGGCTATGCCGCCGTCGCCGGTGAAATCCGCGCGACCATGGAAGCCGAGAAGTGACGCTGCCGCTGTCGCCGGTCATGCTGGCCCGAGCCTATGACTATTTGCGCAGCAGCCCGCCCTTCATCGAATGGCGTCTGCCGCCGTCGCGCACGCTGCTCTTCCGCGTCACCCGCCATGCCGACCGCTTCAGCCATGTGCGCGGCTATATCCGCAGCCAGGGGGCCGAGATCGCCGTGTCGGAACGAAAGGTCGGCTCAAGCCGCGTGCTGATCGAGTGCATGGCCCATGAAATGATTCACCTGCATCAGCACCTTCAGCGCAGTGAGACGCCCAAGACCCAGCACAATGCCGAGTTCGAGGCCCTGGCTGATCTGGTCTGCCGCCTGCACGGCTTCGACCGCAAGACTTTCTGATCCCGAACGGCCGCGCGGCCGGTCATCTCCTCCCGGAAACAGCAGCCAGCATTCCCCCATGCTGGCCGCCCCGCGCGAAGACTGCCCCGCCGGCGAAAGCCGGCGGGGCCTTTTTCATTTCGGCAAGGCCGCCGCCGTATATAAAGAATCCGCTGTTAGGGTATTTGTTAGGGCGGCGGCGGCCTAAGAACAAAAGAGTCCTTTAGAAACAGGCTTTTAACGCGCCATTTTGGCGGACAGGGAGGGATTCGAACCCTCGAACGGCTTTCACCGTTACACACTTTCCAGGCGTGCGCCTTCAACCACTCGGCCACCTGTCCACTGGGGCGGAAATATACTGGCTGGGCCGGTCCCGCAAGCTTTCTGAAAAAGGGCGTGATTTGAGAGAAAAGGAGCCGGAACCGCTAATAGTCATTCCCATGCGGGGCGACGGAAAAGTCCCGT
>JAFAVT010000058.1 GCA_019242275.1 Alphaproteobacteria bacterium | reverse complement strand
CGGAAAACGCCGGCGCCGCCATTGCCATAAAGCGGCTTGAGGATGATGTCCTTGTGCCCGGCACGAAAGGCGCGGATTTCGCGGGGGTCTGACGAGATCAGGGTGGGCGGGATAAAGTCGGCAAAGCTGGTGACAAAGAGTTTTTCCGGGGCGTTGCGCACCTCTGCCGGATCGTTGACCACCAGAGTCTGGGGGTGGATGCGCTCCAGCATATGGGTGGCGCTGATATAGGCCATGTCGAAAGGCGGGTCCTGGCGCATCAAGACCACGTCCATGTCCGAAAGGTCGTGAACCTGCGCTTCGCCCAGGGTGAAATGATCGCCCTTGATATTCTTCACCTCAAGCGGACGCATGAAGGCCGTGACCTTGCCGTCGTGCCAGGAAAGATCGCGCGGGCCATAATAGAAAAGTTGATGGCCTCTGGTCTGCCCTTCCAGCGCCAGCGCAAAAGTGGAGTCGCCGGTGATGTCAATCTTCTCGATTGGGTCCATCTGGATTGCGACACTGAGGCTCATGGTACTCCCATTCCGGCGGGCGGTTTGCGGGCCTCACCCTTTGTCCCTCGACAGGCTCGGGATGCGGGGCTCAGGATGAGGCGCGATTTACAATCCTCATGGTGAGCCTGTCGAACCATCAGCAAACCGCCTGCTCATAAATCGTCGGCGCGCCAGGCGTCGGCATGATGCCGGGGCCAGCGCCCCGGCGCCACCGCGATAATGTCAAAGCGGGCGCCCCGACCGCGCAAATCGGGCCGGCCGGCAAGATATAGGCTGGCGGCCCGGGCAATGCGAGCCCGCTGTCCCTGCCCCACCGAAAGCACCGCCGCATCATGGGCGGCGCGAGCCTTGACCTCGATAAAGCAGACCGGGCCGAAAGGGCGCGCCGCCACCATGTCAATTTCGCCCAGCGGGGTTTTCAGGCGGCGGCCCAGGATGCGATAGCCTTTCAGACGCAAGGCCCATGCCGCCAATGTCTCGCTGCGGCGGCCATGCGCTTCGGCTGCGCTTCTTTGATGGAAGCGGGGGCTATTCGTCATGCTTCAATTCCACCGCCCGGTCATAGACGCTGCGGCGGCCGGCGCCGGTGAGGGCAGCGATCATGTCGGCCGCCGCTTTCACCGGCATGAAAGGCAGCGCCGCTTTCAGGGCCGCATCAATCGCCGTCGTGTCGGGCGCGGTTTCTAACGGTGGGCCAATCACCACCGTGACTTCGCCTTTGGGCGGACCTTCTTTGTTATAACGCGCCGCCAATTCGGCCAGCCTGCCGCGCCGCACCTCCTCATGCAGCTTGGTCAGCTCGCGTGCCACCGCGGCGGGCCGGTCGCCAAGGACGTCATGCATGGCATGGAGGCTTTCGGCCAGCCGCTGGGGCGATTCAAAAAGGATCAGGCTTGCCGGTACATCCTTAAGTTTTGCCAGCATCCGCGTCCGTTCACCCGCCTTGGCAGACAGAAAGCCGCCGAAGAAAAACCGGTCGGTGGGCAGCCCCGCCAATGTCAGTGCCGTCAGTGCGGCGGAAGGGCCCGGCAGTGCCGTCACCGCAATGCCATCGGCAATAGCCTCTCGTACCAGCTTGAAGCCGGGATCGGAAACCAGCGGCGTGCCAGCGTCGCTCACCAGCACAATGGCCGCGCCGCCGCGCAACTTTTCCAGGATACGGGGGCGGACCTCGGTCGCATTATGGTCGTTATAGGGGCTTAGGCTGTTCTGGATGCCATGGAGGGAAAGAAGCTTGGCGGTAACACGGGTATCTTCGGCCAGCACCAGCTCTGCGGCCTTGAGCGCGGCGAGACCGCGCAAAGTGATGTCGCCGGCATTGCCGATGGGGGTGGCAAGGACATAAAGACCCGGCGCAAGTTCCGTCCCCTTAAGCGATTTACCCTCGCCGGAGAGGGGCTTAAGGTCGGCGCCAGAAGGATGATTTGATGTTTTTTGCATATCGCGGGCCGGGTCATAAACTTGGGCGCTGTTTTGCCATTGCCGCGCTTTTCGGGATAGCCGCCCTAGCCGGCTGCGCCCAGCCGCCGCCCCCCCCTCCGCCGCCGGCCCCGGTGATTGAGGCGCCGCCACCACCGCCGCCGCCGGAAGAGCCGCCGGCCCCCAACCAATTATCCCAAGACCAGGCAAATTTCCTGCGCCTGCCCAATTTGCCCAACGGCACCCCGGTGCGGGTGGGCGTGATTTTGCCATTGACCTCCACCAACGCCGCCACCCGCGCCCTGGCCCAATCCATGTTGAAAGCAGCGCAACTGGCCCTGTTCGACGGCGGCAATGCCAACATGGTCCTGATGGTGGATGATGAGGGCAATGGCGGGGCATCAGCCGCCGCGGCCGCGGGGCGCCTTCTGGCACAAGGCGCGGAAGTGATTGTGGGGCCGCTGTTCGGCCCCTCGGTTTCCGCCGTCGCACCGGTGGCGCGCGACAGGGGTGTGCCCGTGCTGGCTTTCTCTACCGAGAAAGCGGTGGCGGGGCGGGGGGTTTATCTCATCAGTTTTTTGCCGGAGAACGAAGTTGATCGCGTAGTCGGCTATGCCGCCGGCAAGGGCCACAAGGATTTCGCGGCCCTGGTGCCGCGCACGGCCTATGGCGAACTGGCTGCCAATGCCATGAAGGACGCGGTCGCCGCCGCCGGCGGCAGGATCGTGGAAGTGGATCAGTTCACACCCACCACCGCCGCCGCGATGGAGCCGGCTGCCAAGGTCGCCAAGGCTGGTGCCGATGCCGTGTTGGTGGCGCAAGGCGGCGCCGTGCTGCGTGGCATCGCTGCCACCATGACGGCGGGCGGCAATCATGTGCAGCTTTTGGGCACCGGGTTGTGGGACGACGCCGGCCTGGCGCGCGAAACGGCATTGGAAGGCGGCTGGTATGCCGCGCCCGAGCCCAATGCCGACGCCAATTTCATTGCCAAGTACCGCGCCGCCTTTGGCGCCGCCCCCGCCAATATCGCTTCTTTGGCGTATGACGCGGTGGCGCTGGTGGCGCTGCTATCGCAGGGGGAGCCTTATCACCGCTTCACGCGCGCAGCCTTGATGGACGCCAACGGCTTTACCGGCGTCAGCGGCGCCTTCCGCTTCCGCGCTGACGGCACCTCCGAGCGCGGCCTGGCCGTGCTGGAGATGGAACGCGACGGGCCGAAGGTCATTGATCCTGCCCCCAAGACCTTCCAGCAGCATCGAGGTTCCTGACGATGCTGAGGCGGGGGCTGAGTATTGTTGCGTTGCTGCTGGTCTGTGTTCTGCCGGCGCGGGCTGCCGTCACCATTGATTTTTATTCCCACAAGCTGGCGATGGCGCCGGGGCTGAACACTTACTTCCCGCACGGCTTTGTGCTGCTCTCCGGTACCACCACAGACGGCGCGCCGGTGAAAGCCAATCTGGGTTTTACCGCCAAGAACATCTTCATCAACGTGCTGTGGCAGCGGATCGAAGGCGAACTTGATCCGACGCCATTGCCGGATGGCTATGTTGATGGCGCCGTGCATCACTTCTCTTTTCCTCTCACCGACGCCCAGTATCGGGCGGTGCTGGCGGTTGCCGACAAGTGGAGAAGCACGCCGCAACCTTCCTATGATATTGACGAGCATAATTGCGTGCTGTTCGTGAAAGACCTGGCAGCGGCAGTTGGACTCTCCGTCAGCGATGATAAAAAGTTCATCCATGCTCCCGGCGACTTCCTGGATGACGTGGCGGTGCGCAATGCCGCTTTCCTTGCCGCCAATGGCACAGTCTATCGCGCCGGTACGCCGGCCGCCCAGACCAACGCCAATGCGCTGGAACTGCGCGTGAAGCAGTTGGAGCGTGACGCCCGTCAGAAGGCGGCGAATTAATTCAGCAATTCGGCAATCACGGCGTTCAACAGCAGGCGGCCGCGGGGTGTCGCGGCAAGAATGTCGCCGCTTTGGATCAGCAGTTCTTGTGCTTGCAGCGACGCAATTTTGGCCGCCGGCAGACTTACTCCCCAGCGCTGCTCATAGCGCGCCAGATCAAGACCTTCTGTCAGCCGCAGGTTCATCAAAAGATGCTCGCGGGCAGCATCGGCACGGGTGATTTCGTTTCGTTCGGCAAGTCCATGGCCGTTTTTTGCTACCGCATCACGCCAGCGTTCCGGCAGGCGGATGGCGGCCGTGGCGATGCGTCTGCCATCAAACCGCAGACGGCCATGCGCCCCGGGGCCGACGCCGGCATAGTCGCCATAACGCCAATAAATCAGATTGTGGCGGCTTTCCGCGCCGGGGCGGGCGTGATTGGAAATCTCGTAGGCGGGCAGGCCCGCCGCGGCGGTGAAATCCTGCGTCACTTCAAACAAAGCCACGGCATGGTCGTCGTTCGGAATATGCAACCGCCCCTTCTGTTGTTGCAGGTCGTAAGGCGTTTGCGGCTCGATGGTCAGTTGGTACAGCGACAGATGCTCGGTGCCGAAACTGAGCGCCTCCTTCAGTTCTTCGCGCCATCGCGCCAGGGTTTGCTCGGGGCGGGCGTAGATCAGATCCAGCGAAACCCGCGCGAAGGTTTTCTGCGCCAGAGCGAGGGCTGCCAATGCTTCCTTGCGGTCATGCAGCCGGCCCAATGCCTTGAGATCGGCATCGTTCAGCGCTTGCACGCCCAGCGAAATGCGATTGATGCCGGCGGCGCGATAATCGGCGAAGCGGGCGGCGTCCGACGAGGCAGGATTGGCTTCCAGCGTAATTTCGGGATCGTTGGCCATCGGCCACAGCGCGGCAACTTTTTGCAACACGCCTGCGGCAGCAGCGCCGGACATCAGTGAGGGCGTGCCGCCACCGAAAAAGACGGTCTCAACGACCGGTCTGGAAGTGCCCTGTTGCTTCGCTGTCCATTCTAGTTCGCGTTTCACGCCACTGACCCAGGCCTCTTCGTCAAGGACCGTGCGGACATGGGCATTGAAGTCGCAATAGGGACATTTGGCAGCGCAGAAGGGAAAATGGACGTAGATGCCGAAGGTCACCGCGCCCTCCAATTGTCATGGCCCCCTTCACGTGGGCCATACAGAGTCCGAAGTGCGCTGCTGGTTGCTCTGGATGACCCGGGATAGCCCGGCCAAGACAATCTTTTTCTACAGCGACTCATCAAACACGCCGCTGTGCAGCAGCTTCTCGAACGCCTTGGCGCGATGGCTGATAGCGTGCTTGGCCGCCGGCTCCATCTCGGCAAAGGTCAGGTCCATGCCATCGGCGATAAAAATAGGATCATAGCCGAAACCGTTGACACCGCGCGGCGGAAAAGTGAGGTGGCCATGAACCTCGCCGACAAAACTCTGCATGTCCCCATGCGGAGAACATAGGGTCAAGGCGCAGGTAAACCAGGCACGGGTATCGGTGGCTGCCTTGTCGCGCAGCTCGCGTTCAATCCGTGCCATGGCGGTAGAGAAATCCTTCGTCGCCCCGGCCCAGCGGGCGGAATAAATACCCGGTGCGCCATCCAGCGCCGTCACGCTCAGCCCCGAATCATCGGCCAGGGCGAAATGGCCGGAAGCAATCGCCGCGGCGCGGGCTTTCAGTTCGGCATTGCCACTGAAGCTGGTCGCGGTTTCCTCCGGCTCCGGCAAGCCGAGATCCCCGGCCCCAATGGGCTCGATGCCATGGGGGCCCAGCAGGGCCTTGATCTCCCGCACCTTGCCGGGATTGTGGCTGGCGACGACCAGATGGCTGCCGCGCGGCAATCTCACGCCAAAACCTGTTTCTGCAACACGACCAGTTCACCGATGCCCTTGCGCGCCAGGCGCAGCAAATCCACCAACTGATCTTCCGTGAACGGCGCGCCTTCCGCCGTGCCCTGGATTTCCACCAGGCCGCCGGTGCCGGTGAGAACGAAATTGGCGTCGGTTTCGGCGGTGGAGTCTTCGTCGTAATCCAGGTCCAGCACCGGCTGGCCCCGCACAATGCCGCAACTGACGGCGGCGACATGGTCGCGGATCACCGGCACGGTGACCATGCCGACTTTCTTCATGAAACCGATACATTGATGGAGCGCTACAAAACCCCCAGTTATGGCCGCCGTGCGGGTGCCGCCATCAGCCTGCAGCACGTCGCAGTCAATCACGATCTGCCGCTCGCCCAGCACCGACAGGTCGCAAATCGCGCGCAAGGAGCGTCCCACCAGGCGTTGGATTTCCTGCGTCCGCCCGGACTGCTTGCCGGCAGCCGCCTCGCGCTTCATCCGGTCATGGGTGGAGCGGGGCAGCATGCCGTATTCCGCCGTCACCCAGCCCTTGCCGGTGCCCTTGAGGAAAGGTGGCGCCTTCTCTTCCAAGCTGGCGGTCACCAGGACATGGGTGTCGCCGAACTTCACCAGGCAAGAGCCTTCGGCGTGGCGGGCAAAGCCCGGCGTCAGGCTGACGCTGCGCATCTGGTCAGGGGTGCGGCCCCCCGGGCGGAGGCCCGGCATTTCATTGGTGGGGCGCATGCGCTTTGAGCCTATGGTTGAAGTCACAAAAATCAGGCGTTACCTAGCGGCGCGGGACCGGCTTCGCAACCGCTGGCCTCCGCCATAAAATAATATAGATTTATCAAGGACTTGGTTTTGGATTCGCGCTTCTCTTCCAGCCCCCTCTCCGAGCGTCCGCGCGAGGTCTTCCGTCATTTGGTGGAGGCCTTCTTGGCCAGCGGCGAGCCCGTGGGCAGCCGCACCTTGTCTCAGCGCCTGCCTCTAGCTCTCTCCCCTGCCTCGATCCGCAATGTCATGGCCGATCTGGAGGCGATGGGTTTGCTCTACGCTCCCCATACCAGCGCCGGGCGCGTCCCCACCGAACGGGGTCTGCGCCTGTTTGTGGACGGTATGCTGGAAATCGGCGACCTCGCCACCGAGGAGCGCAGCCAGATCGAGGCCCGGCTTTCCGCCAGCGGGCGGCGGCTGGAAGAGGTGCTCAGCACCGCCACACAAATGTTATCGGGCCTTTCGCGCTGCGCCGGTCTGGTGGTGACGGCCAAGCAGGATGCCGCCTTGAAGCATGTGGAGTTCGTCGCCGTCGCGCCGGGCAAGGCGCTGGTGGTGATGGTGTTCGAGGACGGCCAGGTCGAGAACCGCATGATCCAGACCCCGCCCGGTCTGCCGGCTTCGGCCCTGTGGGAAGCCAGCAATTATCTGGGCGCGCGTCTGCGCGGCCGCACCCTGGATGACGCCCGGGCCGAAGTGATGGCGGAACTGGAAAGCGAGCGGGCGGCGCTGGACAGTCTTACCGCCAAGATTGTGGCCGAAGGCCTGGCGACGGTTTCCGCCGGCAGCGCCGAGGAAAAGACCCTGATCGTGCGCGGCACCGCCCATTTGCTGGACAGCGTCGAGGCCCGGGCCGACATCGAACGGGTGCGCCACCTCTTTGACGATATCGAGCGCAAGAATGACCTGGTGCGCCTGCTGGAATTGGTGAAGGACGGTGATGGCGTGCGCATCTTCATCGGCTCGGAAAACCGGCTGTTCTCCCTTTCCGGTTCCTCCATTGTCGCCGCCCCATACGCCAATGCCGCCGGGCACATTGTGGGCGTCATCGGCGTTCTGGGGCCGACACGGCTGAATTACGGCCGCATCATCCCCATGGTGGATCATACCGCGAAAGTCATTGGACGGCTGCTAGGTTAGGGAATAAAGAGACCGCCATGAGCGACACCGAAGAAACCACCCAACTGCCCGATTCCGAAAATCCGCATGCCGCGGAATTCGCCGTGCTGGACGCTTTGCAAAAAGAGAATGCGGAACTGAAGGACCAGCGCCTGCGCGCCCTGGCGGAAATGGAAAATGTCCGCCGCATAGCCGCCCGTGAAAAGGCGGAGGCGTCGCAATATGCCGTCACCAAATTCGCCCGCGACATGGTTGGCATCGCCGACAATTTCGCCCGCGCTTTGGCCGCGGTGCCGGCCGATATCCGCGCCGCCGCCGACGCGCAGATCAAAGCCGTGCTGGATGGCGTCGAAGCCACCGACCGCCAGTTGATGGCGACCCTGGAAAGTCATGGCGTCAAGCTGATTGATACGACCGACGGCAAATTCGATCCCAACCTGCACCAGGCGATCGCCGAAGTGCCGGGGAACGGCAAGCCGCCCGGCAGTATCGTGGATGTGGTGCAGACCGGCTACACGATCGGCGGGCGGCTGCTGCGCCCCGCCATGGTGACGGTGGCGAAAAAGGAAGCCGGTTCGCCGGGCGTTGATACCAGGGCATAGGAGGTGTCATGTCCGAATTGAAGCTTGTCGTCGCCGGCGCTTCCGGCCGTATGGGACGCACCCTGATCCGCGAGATCGCGCAAGGCTCGGGCATCACCTTGTGCGGCGCCCTGGAAGCGGAAGGCCATCCCAATCTGGGCATGGATTCGGGCACGCTGTCGGGCATGCAGGCCAACGGCATCAAGGTGACGGCCGATCCCCTGCCGGTGATCGCCGGGGCGCAAGGGATCGTGGATTTCACCACCCCCCTGGTTTCCATGATGCTGGCTGACTTGGCAGCCCAGGCGCGCATCGTGCATGTCATCGGCACCACCGGCTTTGACGCCAAAGGCGAAGAGCGCATCAAGGCCGCCGCTCGCCATGGCGTGATCGTCAAATCCGGCAATATGAGCATGGGGGTCAATCTGCTGGCGGCGCTGGTGGAAAAGGCGGCGCGCTCCTTGCCGGACTACGACATCGAAGTGCTGGAGATGCATCACCGCAACAAGGTGGATGCGCCTTCCGGCACGGCTCTGATGTTGGGGCGCGCGGCGGCAAAGGGCCGCGATACCGGCCTGGAAAAGCATTGGGTGAAGTCACGGGAAGGCCACACCGGAGCGCGCGAGGACGGCGCCATCGGCTTTGCCACTTTGCGGGGCGGCACGGTGGTGGGCGAACATGAAGTTATCTTTGCCGGATCGGGCGAGCGCATCACGCTGTCTCATTCCGCGGAGGACCGTACCATTTTCGCCCACGGTGCCCTGAACGCCGCCAAATGGGGCCACGGCAAGAAGCCGGGGCTTTACACCATGACGGATGTGCTGGGGTTGTGAGGCTCGCGGGTCTTTTGCCCGCTGCGTTCGTCGCGCGTGCTCACGTGCTATTCGCACGCTCCGCGCGACGCTCCTGCTCATCGGCCAAAATCCTTCGCTCGCTATTCGGCGGTCCACGTGCCTAAGCCCTTCACCAGAGCCGAAGTCGAAGACTTTTTCGCGCGCCTAAAAAAACAAAACCCATCACCCAAAACCGAACTGGAATACACCAATCCCTACACCTTGCTGGTGGCGGTGGCGCTGTCGGCCCAGGCCACCGACAAGGGCGTCAACAAGGCGACCAAGGCCCTTTTCCAGAAGGTCAGCACCCCGGAGCAGATGCTCAAGCTGGGCGAGAAGGGTCTCACCGAATACATCAAGACCATCGGCCTTTATCGCGGCAAGGCCAGGAATGTGGTCGCAGCGGCAAAGCTGCTGGCGGAAAAGCATGGCGGCCAGGTGCCGAAGGATCGCGACGCCTTGCAGGAACTGCCGGGTGTGGGGCGCAAAACCGCCAATGTGGTGCTGAATGTGGCCTTCGGCGAAAAGACCATCGCCGTGGACACTCACATCTTCCGCGTTTGCAACCGCACCAATTTGGCGCCAGGCAAGGATGTGCGGGCGGTGGAAGACAAATTGGAACAGGTGGTCCCGGACCATTACGCGCTGCACGCGCATCATTGGCTGATCCTGCACGGCCGCTATACCTGCATCGCCCGCAAGCCGCTTTGCCCGGTTTGCGTGGTACGCGATCTTTGCCGCTTCAAGGATAAAACCAAAGAGCTGCCGCCCGAGAAACCGAAAGCGCCGGCTGCTAGGAAGGTCGCCGCGCGTTCTTCAAAGCACTGAGACAAAGCGGGTCCGCGGCGCTGGTCGCCCCGGCCGGCACGGTCTCCACATGGCGTACTGTGTCGGCTCCGCCCGGCCCATAAAGGAAGAAGAAGGCGCGGCACTGCGTCCCATCATAGCGCCACATCTGGGTGCCGCCATCGCGGCGCATGAATTGCGGCGCCCCCAAAAGGGCGCGCAAATTAGCCTCGGACAGGTTCAGATAATCGGTGGGCTCGCCCCGCGGCGGCGCCGGCGGGATCGGAATGCCGGGCGGCGGTTCCACAGGCGGCGGCAAAATCGCGGCCGGCGGCGGGGTTGTTGGCGTGATCGCGGGCTTTGGCCCTTGCGAACAGGCAGCCAGCAGCAAAAGCAATCCCAGACAGACGGCGCGGCGGATCATGAGCAGAGAGATGCACCATGCATATTGCACGCGCAAGACGCCCCGTCTAAGGCTCTGACCCGGCAACCGTGCTGAGGGGACCATGCCACATAAATATCATGTTGCCGGACTGGGCAACGCCATCGTGGATATCATCGCCAAGGTGGAAGATGATTTCCTTCTTCGCCACAAGATTGCCAAGAGCGCGATGACTCTGGTGGATGAGTTCCGCGCCTTTGAACTCAACAAGGCACTGGCGGAAGCGGGTGAGAATTATGAAGTGGCGGGCGGCAGCGTCGCCAACACCATGGCGGGGCTGGCCTCTTTCGGCGCCAAGGGTGTCTATGTCGGCAAGGTCCATGCCGACCGGCTGGGCGCGGTTTTTGCTGCCAGTATGAAAAGCCTAGGCGTGGATTATGCCACGCCCCTGGGCCACAAGGGCGCGGCCACCGCCAACTGCATGATCGCGGTGACGCCCGACGGCCAGCGCAGCATGAGCACCTATCTGGGTGCTTGCCGGGAACTCACTCCGGACGATGTCTTTGCCCACGAAATCGCCGAGGCGGAAATCGTTTATATCGAGGGCTATCTCTGGGACGAGGCTGCGGCCAAAGACGCCTCCCGCAAAGCCATGAAGCTTGCCCGCCAATCCGGCGGCAAGATCGCGCTGACCTTGTCGGACAGCTTCTGCGTTGGCCGCTTCCGCGACGAATTCCTGCATCTGTTTCACAATGAGATTG
>JAFAVT010000216.1 GCA_019242275.1 Alphaproteobacteria bacterium | reverse complement strand
AGCGGCCGCTTTTGAAAGCGAATTGCGGGCAGCCTTGCGCCAACTGTCGCCGGATGGGAGGTTCGCGGAAGTTGCGGAGCTGGTGGCGGTGCTGGCGCGGCGGCCGGAATAAGGCAAGGGGGCAGGAGTGCAGCAGATTGATTGGTCACGGATGGATTATGGTATTCTGCTGCTGGTTTTTCTTGCCTTTCTCTATCTCTATCTTCTACCCACGCTGATTGCCTTGCAGCGCGGCCACCACCGCTTCTGGGTGATCCTGGCGCTTAACATCCCTTTGATGATCGTGCAGTCGGCGTTGCTGCAATATCTTTCTCCTGTCAATCCTCAGGGCCTGCCGCCGGCCGAAATCCTCTGGGTCGCCTTTCTCTATTGCATGGGGCCGGGTTGGGTGGCGCTGCTGGTTTGGGCCCTGCGGCCGGTCAATTCCCCTGATCCGCGCCTGATCGCGTTTCGCGGCACCAAAATGGCCGACCTGCTGGGGGGATTGCCGCTGCTGGCCTGGTTCGCCTTCAGCGCGCTCTCCCAGCGAGCTTTCCTGGTTCACGATATCTCAACCCTGATCGCGGGGCAGGGTGGGTTGGTAGTTTTGCTGCGGGTCCTGTCCCTGATCTTTTCCATCCTGTTTTGCCTGCTCACCGTGTGGCTGCTGCTGGTGCGTGATACTGCCGTCAAACGCATCGGCGGCGTTCTGCCCCGGCTCTGTGCCGTGGGCGGCACTTTTCTGGGTGTCGCCATGCTGCGCCTGCCGGTAGCCGAGCTGGGGCTGCCGCTTCAGGCTCTGTCCTTTCTGCTCACGGGGCTGGGCGGCCTCAGTTCTTTTCTGGTGCTGTCGAAGCTGGGCAAATCCTTCTCCATCGTGCCGGAAGCCCGCAAACTGGTGACGACCGGCCCTTATGCCTGGGCGCGCCATCCGCTTTATGCGGCAGAGATCGTTACGCTTCTGGGTGTGATGATCCTCTATCAGCAGCCCTGGGCCACCCTGATGGGACTGGGCGTGATTGCCTTGCAGATAACGCGCAGCATCTTTGAAGAACGGCTATTGATCGAGGCTTTCCCGGAATATGTTGCCTATCGCGCCCGCGTAAAACGCTTCGGCTTTATCTGAAAAAGAGACTTGCGCTCGTCCTACTACGGTAGTAGTAAATACTACAGGTGTAGGAGATTTTATGGTCAAGCCCCGGCTCAGCAAGCTGGAATTGCAGGTAATGAACATCTTCTGGGAACGCGGTGCCCAGACGGTGCGCGAAGTGCAGGAGCATTTTCCCGAAAAATCGCGCCCTGCCTACACCACGGTCCAGACGGTGGTGAACCGGCTGGAGGCCAAGGAAGCGCTGGCCCGCGCCCGCAAGCTGGGCAACGCCCACGTCTTCCAAGCGACGGTTTCGCGCAATGCCGCGCAGCGTCGGCTGGTGGATGAATTCCTGGCGCTGTTCGGCGGACGCATGCAGCCCCTGATGTCCCACCTGGTGGAAAGCGGCAAGCTCACCCTGGAGGATGTGCAGGAAGCGGAAAGGCGCTTGCGCGAACTGGCGAAGCGGAAAGGAGAGCGAAAATGAGCGTCGTACTCGATCATCTCTGGCAATCCACCGCCGTGCTGGCGGTCATCGGCCTGCTGACCCTGTTCTTCCGCAATAACGGTGCCCATGTCCGCCACGCACTGTGGACCGCAGCCTCGTTGAAATTCCTGGTGCCGCTTTTCCTGCTGTTCGGCTGGGGGATGGATATGGCGCGCGTGCTGGACGTGAGATCGCCCCCGCTGGCTGCCGTCGAAACCTTTTATGCCGTCGGCCAACCTTTTTCGGATGGACCGATCTTCCGCGCTATGCCGTTTCCCAGCCTCCCGGCCTGGATTGGATTTCTGGTGTTCTGGCTGGCAGGCATCGTGGCCATCCTGGCTTTCTGGTTCGCGCGTTGGCTGACTTTGCGCGCTGCCGTGCGGACGGGGCGCCGCAGCAGTATCGCCGCGCCCATGCCAGTTAGGATTTCGTCGACCCAAATAGAACCCGGATTGGTGGGTATCATCAGTCCGGTTTTGCTTTTGCCGCAAGGCATAATGGAGCATCTCTCACCTGCAGAGTTGCAAACGGTTATCACGCACGAAGCTTGCCATCTTCGTCGCTACGACAATCTCTGGGCAGCGCTTCACATGCTCGTGCAGGCGCTTTTTTGGTTCTTCCCACCGGTCTGGTGGCTCGGCGCGCGACTGATGGCGGAACGCGAACGGGCCTGCGACGAAGCGGTACTGGCGGCCGGCAACGATCCTCAAACCTATGCGGAAAGTATCCTCAAGGTCTGCAAATTCTATGTTGCTTCGCCGCTGGCCTGCGCTGCCGGGGTGGCGAGTGCCGATCTCAATAACCGGATGGAGACAATCATGGAAAACAGGACGCTCGTTTGCCTGAACGGCATGAAAAAACTTTTGCTGGTCAGCGTTGCATGCGTCCTGGTGCAGGTGCCGCTTGCCGCGGGACTTTTCTGGTCACCGGGCGCTCAGGGCGCGCCGGCCTGCAAGGTCGAAGGCATCATGGCGACCCACACCCTGCCGCCTTATCCACCCGAGTCGGCGAAGGCGAAAGAAACTGGGGCGGTTCTTCTCAATCTGACCATCGCCCACAACGGCCATGTCAGCCGCGCCCAGATAGCGCAGAGCAGCGGTCATTCGCGCCTGGATCGGGCGGCGCTCACTCATGTGCGGCAGAATTATCTTTGGCAGCCGCTTTCCTGTGCCTCGGCACAGACCAACGTGCGGGTAGTATTTAACTTGGGTACGCGGCCGGAGCCGTTTGACCAAGCGAGGTGGGTGAAGAATCTTCAAAACCGTGGCGCCAAGGTCGAACAGCTTGGTGGCAACAAGTTTCAGGTGACCTTGCCGACGCCGCCCGCCGCGCACTGAACGCAAAGGGTGCCGTCCTTGCGGACGGCGCCTCTGCACAACTTGTCATGGCCCGTCGCTACGCGCTGGACGCGCTAGCGACTGCCCGGGCCATCCAGGGCTGCCAGCATCGACCTCTCGACTGGATGGCCACGTAAAGTGGCCATGACAAACAAGGCAGAACTAAACGAACTCTACCTTCAAAATCTCATACGACCGCGCGCCGCCCGGCGCCGCCACTTCCACCGTGTCGCCCTTGCTTTTGCCGATCAGCGCCCGGGCAATGGGACTGGATAATGAAATCCGCCCCTTCTTGGCGTCGGACTCCAGGTCGCCAACGATCTGGTATTTGCGCTTCTCGTCAGTGTCCTCGTCCACCAGCGTGACCGTGGCACCGAACTTCACGGTCTTGCCGGACAGCTTGGAGATATCAATGACGTCGGCGCGCCCGATCTGGTCTTCCAGTTCCAGCACCCGGCCTTCAATGAAGCTCTGGCGCTCCTTGGCGGCATGATATTCGGCATTTTCTGAGAGGTCGCCATGGGCGCGCGCTTCGGCGATGGCCTTGATCACGTCATGGCGGTCCTGATTCTTCAGCCGCTCCAGCTCTGCTTCCAGGGCCTTGAAGCCCGCATCGGTCATCGGAATCTTTTCCATCGCCTCATGTCCCTCGCCCGAAACGGGCAAAAAAGCCCTCCTCCCGGCGGGGAAGCCGGGCGGGTCGGGCCAAATCCTTGATAAGTCGCGCTTTTCTCTGACTGGCGCGGCGGTGCTGTCAGGAAGAGTAAGACTGCAAGGGGGCGACTTCAAGGCTTCCCCCCTTCAACGCCGCAATCGCCTGGGTGGCCGCCTTCGCGCCGGTCATGGTGGTGTAGTAGGGCACCTTCAGGGTCAGCGCCGCCCGGCGGATCGAAGAGGAATCCGCCAAAGCCTGTGCTCCGTCGGTGGTGTTGAACACCAGATGGATTTCGCCATTCTTCAGCGCGTCCACAACATGCGGGCGACCTTCCAGCACCTTGTTGATGGTGGCGACGGGAAGGCCGCGGGCTTCCAGCACCTTGGCAGTGCCGCGGGTGGCGATCAGGGAAAACCCCATCGCCAGCAATTGCCGCGCCGGCGCTTCGATCAGGTCCTTGTCGCCGTCCTTGACCGAAAGGAACACGGTGCCGCCGGTGGGCAGGCGCGTGCCTGCCCCGATCTGACTCTTGGCGAAAGCGCGGGCGAAGCTGACATCGGCACCCATGACTTCGCCGGTGGAGCGCATCTCCGGCCCCAGCACAGTGTCAACGCCGGGAAAGCGGGCGAAGGGCAGCACCGCCTCCTTGACCGAGATGTGGTCAGGGTGCGGCGACTTGAGATTCATGGATTTCAACGTCTCACCGGCCATGACGCGGCTGGCGATGGCGGCGACCGGCAGGCCCACCGCCTTGGCGACAAAGGGCACGGTGCGGCTCGCCCGCGGATTGACTTCCAGCACATAAATCTCATCGCCCTGAATGGCATATTGCACATTCATCAGTCCCTGCACCTTCAATGCCTTGGCCATGGCGACGGTCTGGCGTTCGATCTCAGCGATGATGGCGGACTTAAGGGAGAAGGGCGGCAAGGAACAGGCGCTGTCGCCGGAATGTACCCCGGCTTCCTCGATATGCTCCATGATGCCGGCGATAAAGACCTCGCCATCGCGATCGCAGATGGCATCCACATCCACTTCGGTTGCGCGGTTGAGAAAGCCGTCAATCAGTACCGGGTTGTCGCCGGAAATGCGGAACAGTTCGCCCGATTCCACCTGCTCGCGGACTTCCTTTTCGCTGGATACCACCACCATGCCGCGTCCGCCCAGCACATAGGAAGGGCGCAGGATGACGGGATAGCCGATGGCATTGGCAGCGCTGATGGTTTCCTCTGCCGTCATCGCGGTGGCATTGCGCGGCTGCTTCAGGCCCAAATCGTTCAGCAGCGTCTGGAAGCGCTTGCGGTCTTCGGCCAGATCAATGGCGTCGGCCGATGTGCCCAGGATCGGTACGCCGGCGTCGCGCAGCGTGTTGGCCAGCTTCAGCGGCGTCTGGCCGCCGAACTGGACGATGACGCCGGCCAGCGTGCCCTTTTCCTCTTCGCAGGCCACGATCTCCAGCACATCTTCCGCTGTCAGCGGCTCGAAATAGAGCCGATCCGAAGTGTCGTAATCGGTCGAGACGGTTTCGGGATTGCAATTGACCATGATGGTCTCATAGCCGCGCTCGCTGAGGGAGAAAGCGGCATGGCAGCAGCAATAATCGAACTCGATGCCCTGGCCGATGCGGTTGGGCCCGCCGCCCAGGATGATGATTTTCTTGCGCTCGGAGGGATCGGCTTCGCAAGAAGGGTTATCGCCCGTCTCATAGCTGGAATACATATAGGGCGTCAGCGCCTTGAACTCGGCGGCGCAGGTGTCAATCCGCTTGTAGCAGGGCCGCACTTTCAGGGCGTGGCGGGCGGCGCGCACCGCTGCTTCTTTCTGGCCCGTCAACTTGGCTAGCCGCGCATCGGAGAAACCCATGGACTTGAGGCGGCGGAAGCCTTTTGCGTCCTTCGGCAGGCCGTTGGCGCGCACTTTCGCTTCCATGGCGAGAATGGTTTCGATTTCGCCCAGAAACCAGGGATCATAGCCGGTGAGGCGCTGGATTTCCGCGACGGGAAAGCCCTGGCGCATCGCCTGCGCCGTCTGGCGGAGGCGATCCGGCGTCGCCTTGGACAGAGCGGCCCGGATGCTGGCGGGGTCGGTGTCGAGTGCAATCTCGTCAAAGCCGGTGAGGCCGGTTTCCAGCGAGCGCAGCGCCTTCTGCAAACTCTCGGCAAAGGTGCGGCCGATGGCCATGGCCTCGCCCACCGATTTCATGGCGGTGGTCAGAAGTGGCTCGGCGCCGGGAAACTTCTCGAAGGCGAAACGGGGAATTTTGGTGACGACGTAGTCAATCGTCGGCTCGAAGCTGGCCGGCGTCACTTTGGTGATGTCGTTCTTCAGTTCGTCCAGGGTATAGCCAACCGCCAGCTTGGCGGCGATCTTGGCGATGGGAAAGCCGGTGGCCTTAGACGCCAGCGCCGAAGAGCGCGACACACGGGGGTTCATCTCGATCACCACCATGCGCCCATCTTTCGGGTTGACCGCGAACTGGACGTTGGAGCCGCCGGTCTCCACCCCGATCTCGCGCAGCACGGCGATGCTGGCGCTGCGCATGCGCTGATATTCCTTGTCGGTCAGGGTCAGGGCCGGGGCGATGGTGATGGAATCGCCGGTATGAACCCCCATGGCGTCTATATTCTCGATCGAGCAGATGATGATGGCGTTATCGGCCTTGTCGCGCACCACCTCCATCTCGAACTCCTTCCAGCCCAGCACCGATTCCTCGATCAGCACTTCGCGGGTGGGGGAGGCGTCAATGCCGCCTTCAACGATGGCGAAGAATTCCTCGCGGTTATAGGCAATGCCGCCGCCGGTGCCGCCCATGGTGAAGCTGGGACGGATAACCGTGGGCAGGCCCACCTGGTCCAGCGCCGCCAGCGCCTTTGAAAAGGATTCCGGCGCCAGTTCCGTCACCGGATTGCCGCTGGAATCGAACATCGGCTTGCCGGCGGCATCCTTCTTCTGCCGCAGATCGCCTTTCAGGGTGATGCCTTTGGGGGTTTCGAGGCCAATGGCGGCCATGGCCTGCTTGAAGCGTTCGCGATCCTCAGCCTTGTCAATGGCGTCGGCGGTGGCGCCAATCAGTTCAACATTGTGGCGTTCCAGGGCCCCGATCTTGCGCAAGGAAAGCGCGGTGTTGAGGGCGGTTTGTCCCCCCATGGTTGGCAGCAGGGCAAAGACGCGGCCTTCGGGAACATTGGGCCGTTCGCGGGCAATGATCTTCTCCACGAATTCGGGCGTGATCGGCTCGATATAGGTCGCGTCCGCCATGTTGGGGTCGGTCATGATGGTGGCGGGGTTCGAATTGACCAGCACCACCCGATA
>JAFAVT010000170.1 GCA_019242275.1 Alphaproteobacteria bacterium | reverse complement strand
GCAGCGCCAAGCTTTCCCGCGCTCAGCGGCCGGGTGGTGGATGATGCCCATATCCTGTCGGAAAATACCCGTCAGGATCTGACGCAAAAGCTGGCGGCGCTGGAACAAAAGACCTCGCGCCAATTGGTGGTGGTGACGGTGCCGTCGCTCCAAGGCTATGAGATTTCCGATTACGGCTATCAGCTTGGCCGCGCCTGGGGCATTGGTCAGAAGGGCCTGAACAACGGCACGCTGCTGATTGTGGCGCCGACCGAGCATCGCGTCCGCATCGAGGTCGGCTATGGGCTGGAGCCCATTCTGACCGATGCCTTCTCCTCGGTGGTGATCACCACCCAGATCACACCCCGCTTCAAGAAAGGCGATTTTGACGGCGGCGTAGAATCCGGGGTTGATGCCCTGATTCAGCAATTGTCGCTGGAGACTTCGGCGGCGGAAGCAAAGGCGGCTGCTGCTGCCCAGCAGTTGCGCCCCGGCAATCAGGATGGTGGCGGTGGCATCTCCGCCCTGGTCGTCTTTCTGGTCGTGCTTTTCATCATCTTCCGCGTCTTTGGCGGCTGGGGCTTTCTGCCGTTCCTCTTCATGGGCGGCGGTCGCGGCTTCGGCGGCGGTTATGGCGGTGGCGGCGGCGGCTGGAGCGGGGGCGGCTTTTCCGGCGGCGGCGGTTCCTTTGGTGGCGGCGGCGCTTCGGGGAGCTGGTGATGCTGAGTCCTGAAGATCGCGCCCGCATTGCCGCTGCCGTCACCGCGGCGGAAGCAAACACGGACGGCGAAATCACCTGCGTGCTGGCCCAGGAAGTTTCCAATTACCGCGAAGTACCGCTGGGCTGGGCAGCATTGGCGGCGCTCGGCGTACCGCCCTTGCTGGTGCTGGCGGGGCTGCAACGCCTGGCCATGGCTGATATTTTCACCAGTTGGACCGATGAAAGCGTTCATGCGGTGGAAGGGCTGATTCTGAAGGCGCTGTCCTCCTATGCCCTGCTTCAGGCCGCGATCTTCGTGGCGGTAGCGTTGATCGGAAGTCTGCCGGCGATCCGCCGGGCGATTACGCCGGGCGTCCTGAAGCGCCATCGCGTCCGCACGGTGGCGCGGCACCACTTCGCCGCCTCCGGCTACCGGCTAGGCCATGGTGTGCCCCACATCCTGATCTTTGCCTCCCTGGCCGACCGCCGCGTTGAACTGGTGGCGCACAAGGCCATCCATGACGCGGTGGGGCAGGGCGTCTGGGATGAAGCGGTGGCAGCGGTGGGCGAAGGCATGAAAACCGGCCGGCCGGCGGACGGTTTTATCCGCGCCATCGCCCTGTGCGGCGAGGCGCTGGCGCGTCATTTTCCCGCGACCGGCCCGAAAGACAACAAATTGTCGAATGAGATCGCGGAGAGGTGATTCCGCAGTTAACGCTGCCGCGGCGCGGCACCACGCTGTCGCTAGCCGCGCCTTGGCATTGCTTTCCGGTTGCGGGAGCAACCGGAAAGCAATGGTGCCGGATGAGGGGATTGAACCCCCGACCTTCGGTTTACAAAACCGCTGCTCTACCGCTGAGCTAATCCGGCCGCACGCAGTCAGGCGCTGAATAGGCCACGGTGCCCGTTAAAGGCAAGTTCAGCCCCCGCCCGGCCCGAAATAGTCATAGGTATAAGTCCAGCGTTTGGTCTGGCCGGGTTTCAAATTTATTGCGATATAGGGCTCCCAGCTTACATTGGTGCGGATGGACCAGAAATTGATCCGCGCCAGGGGTTGGTCGGCGCGGATGCGCTGGCCAAAGCCGGTGGCGGTGTTCCTGACCGTGAAATCATAATCGCTGACCTTGTCGCTGAAGCCGGTGATGGGCGCGGTGACGCTTTCTCCTTCCTTGACCGTCCGCAGATAGCGGATGGTCTTGCCTTCCACGGTGGCCGCGCCCGCCGCGAAGGGCCGGCCGATCTTGATGTCAAAGGGCGCGGTGATCGCAACATTTTCATTACCGGGCGAGAGCGTCAGGAAGTTGTGGCAATAGACGTCGGAAACGATGTCCTTCTTTCCGGTATTGGTCAGGACATGCTCGATGGTCATCTGGGCCTTGCCCGGCACCAGCCGCACCGTCTTGACATAGGAATAGCCGAAGCCGCTTTCCCGGTCGGCGATGCGGTGGATGAGGCGAACACTGCTCGCGGTATGGCTTTCGCTGCGCGTGCCTTCATTCACGATGGGATAGGGGT
This sequence comes from Alphaproteobacteria bacterium, assembly GCA_019242275.1. GTDB lineage: Bacteria > Pseudomonadota > Alphaproteobacteria > Micropepsales > Micropepsaceae > Rhizomicrobium. The sequence goes on along the minus strand of JAFAVT010000170.1, from coordinate 1,958 downwards.
GGACGAAGTCGTAAGGCCTGGCATCGCGCTGCATGACGCCCACACCGATCTTGAGGAACCGGCCGCACTTTGTTTGTTGTGCCCCTTCGGGGCAGGGGCGCGCCTGGTCATAACCGGCAGGCGAGAAATCCTCGGCGGGTCCTACCGCCGCGCTGACGGTGGAGACGGTGACCTGGCCGTTCTTCCACATAAAGTCGCGGGTATAGGGCGAATAGCTGGAGAACCAGGGCTGGCCGAAGTCATGGCCCTTGAAGGTGGCGTGCGTCACCACGCCGGTACGGTCAAAGCGGGTGCCGCGATAAAAGGCGCTTTCACCGGGCAGATAGACCTTGGCCGAGACAATGCCGTTGGAAATGTCCCGATGCGGCAGGTTATCCAGCGCACCGACGGGAATGATGCTGCTTTCCGGCACGACCTGCGTCTGCGCCAGCGCCGTGGCTGCCATCAAGCCCAGACCAAAAAGCCCAAAAATCCGCTTCATGCTGCGCCCCTTCTTTTGGCCCTTGTTGTCTCACGCGCCCGGCTTCTGTAGGACTGGCGGGCGTCGTTCGAGCGTAGTGCCAAGCTTCTGCCATGTCCGCAAAAAAACGTATTCTGATCACCTCGGCCCTGCCTTATGTGGCGGGGGTCAAGCATTTGGGCAATCTGGTGGGCTCGATGCTGCCCGCCGATATCTTTGCCCGCTTCTGCCGCGCCCGGGGGCATCAGACGCTGGCGATTTGTGCCACCGATGAGCATGGCGCGCCCATCGAACTGGCGGCACTGGAAGAGGGCATCGGCGCGCGCGAATTCTGCGACAAGTGGCATGCGGTACAGAAAAAGCTGGGCGATGATTTCGGTCTCGCCTGGGACAATTTCGGGCGGTCATCGTCACCGGCCAATCACGAACTGACCCTGCATTTCGCTCGCCAGTTATGGAAGAACGGTTTTCTGGAACTGCGCACCACCAAGCAGGCTTATTCGGTCACGGACAAGCGCTTCCTGCCTGACCGCTATGTCATCGGCACCTGCCCGCATTGCGGTTACGACCGGGCCCGGGGCGATCAGTGCGAAAATTGCACAAGGGTGCTTGATCCGGTGGACCTGATCAGCCCGCGCTCGGCAGTGTCGGGCGCTACCGATATTGAAATTCGCGACTCTACCCATCTTTTCCTCAAGCAGTCGCAATTCACCGACAAGCTGCGAACCTGGATTGAAAGCCACAAACAGGACTGGTCGCCGGTGGTGACCTCCATCGCCTTCAAATGGCTTGATGAAGGTCTGCGCGACCGCGGCATAACCCGCGACCTCGACTGGGGCATTCCGGTGCCGGACGACATCGCCGGCGGCGCCTTGAAGGGCAAGGTCTTCTATGTCTGGTTCGACGCGCCGATCGAATATATCGCTGCCACCAAGGAATGGGGCGATCGCAACGGTCAGGACTATCGCGACTGGTGGTTCGGGGAAGCGGCGAAAAACGTCACCTACTGGGAGTTCATGGGCAAGGACAATGTGCCTTTTCACACGGTGGGCTTTCCCGTCACCATCATGGGCTCAGGCGAGCCCTGGAAACTGGTGGACCGCCTCAAGGGCTTCAACTGGTTGAACTATGACGGCGGCAAATTTTCCACTTCCGGCAAGCGCGGCATCTTCATGGACCGGGCGCTGGATGTCGCCCCTGCCGATGTCTGGCGCTATTATCTGATTGCCAACGCGCCGGAAGGCGGCGACAGCAACTTCACCTGGGAACATTTTGCCTCCGTTGTGAACAAGGACCTCGCCGATGTGCTGGGCAATTTCGTTCTGCGCATCACCAAATTCTGCGCCGCGCGTTTTGACGGCGTCCTGCCGGGTGAAGGCACCTATGGCGAGGAAGAAAACGCGCTGATCGCCGATCTGGACCGCCGCATCGCACTCTATACTGCTCATCTGGAGGCCGCCGAATTTCGCAAGGCGCTGTCGGAATTGCGCGCCATCTG
>JAFAVT010000137.1 GCA_019242275.1 Alphaproteobacteria bacterium | reverse complement strand
TGCTGGCCAAGCTGTTCGCCACCCCCTCCAACTTCCTGGTGCTGGACGAGCCGACCAATGATCTGGACTTGGAGACGCTGGACCTTCTGGAGGAAGTGATTGCCGATTATCCCGGCACTGCCCTGATCGTCAGCCATGACCGCGACTTTCTCGACCGTGTCGCCACCCAGATCGTGGCGGCGGAAGGGAGCGGCCGCTTTGTCGAATATGCCGGCGGCTATTCCGACATGCTGGCGCAAAAGGGTGTGCCGGCGCCTGTGAAATCGGGCAAAAAAGAGGCGCCGCCGCCCCGCCCGCGCAAGCAGCGGCCGGCCAAGATGAACTTTTCCGATGCTCATGCCTTGAAAACGCTGCCGCAGCAGATCGCCACGGCCGAAATCGAGATGGCGGCGCTTGAGGAAAAGCTGGCCGATGCCGCACTTTATGCCCGCGATCCGGCGGCTTTTGCGGAACTCTCGGGCCGATTGGCGGCCGTGCGCGCCCAGAAGGATGCCGACGAGGAACGCTGGCTGACGTTGGAGCTACTCAGGGAAGAACTCGAAGCCGGTTAACAAAAGTGGAACAGGCCGGTCCTTGCTGCGTTTTCTGCCATGAGGTTCGAAGGCGAGTTCCCATGAAACGCGCAGCCATTGCCGGATTCGCCGCCGGCGTCGCCATGGCGATCGGCGGGGCCTTGGGCGCCGTCTCCGGTCTCAGCGACTCCCGCCCCGTGCTGGAGCCGGAAGTCTCCAACCCCATGATCGGCGGCCAGGCGATGCTCCCCGATCATGATCTGATGGCCAATATTTCCGCTTCGCCCGAACATGCCAAGCTGGCGGCGGCGCTGCGCGATTCCGGCATTGCTTCTGCCCTCAAGAGCAACGGCCTTTTCACATTGTTCGCGCCGGTGGACGCGGCCTTCAATGTTGAAGGCACCGCCGGCAACAAGGCACAACTGGCGCACCGCATCGGCTATCTGGTGGTGCCGGGGCGTTATGATTCCCAGGCGCTGCTGCGGCAGATCAACGAAGGCGGCGGCGAAGTGAAAATGCGCACCGTGGATGGCGGGGTGCTGACGGCGCGGATGAACGGGCCCACCAACATCATCCTGATGGATGAGCGGGGCCGCACCGCCGACATCGCCATTTATGACGTGCGCTCCAAGAACGGCGTCATCATGGTGATTGACCACATGGCGGCACCGTCGGGACCCTCCAAGCAACTGGCGATGAATAATTAGGCGGCCAACCCCCGGCCTTCCAGCAGCGCCTCGACTTTCGGATCGCGGCCGCGAAAGGCCCGATAGGCGGCGGCGAAATCGCGGCTGCCACCGGCGGAATAGACATAGTCGTAAAGCCGCCTGGCCGTCGCCGGATCAAAGACATCACCGGCTTCCTTGAAGGCGCCGAAGCCGTCGGCATCCAGCACTTCGGCCCAGAGATAGGCGTAATAGCCGGCGCTATAGCCGTCGCCGCCAAAGATGTGGCCGAAATGGCGGGCGGCGTGGCGGGGGGCAATCTCTTCCGGCGTGCCGATTTTCTCCAGCGCGCGCTCTTCCACCATTTGGGCATCGGTCACCGCCCCACCCGCATGAAATTCCATGTCCACAAAGGCAGAGGCGAGAAACTCCACGGTGGCAAAGCCCTGGTTGAAATTGCGCGCGGCGAGCAGCTTGTCCAGCAGGTCGCGCGGTATCGCTTCACCGCTCTGGTAATGGCGGGCAAAGCGGGTAAGGACTTCCGGCTGCTCCAGCCAATGTTCATAAAGCTGTGACGGCAATTCGACAAAGTCCCGCGCCACATTGGTGCCGGAGAGGCGGGGAAACACCACCTGGCTGAGCAGCCCGTGCAGCGCATGGCCGAATTCATGAAACAGGGTGCGGGCATCGTCGAAAGACAGCAGGCAAGGTTCGGCCTTGGCGAAGTTGCAATTGTTGAGGATGATGGGGAGGGAGTCTTTATTTCCTTGGGCACCATCAAGCCGATGCTGATCACGCAGCGATGACATCCACGCCCCGCCCTGCTTGGAAGGGCGGGCGAAATAATCGCCATAGAAAAGGCCGATGACGCGATTTTCGCGCACCACCTCCCACACCCGGACATCGGGATGATAGACCGGCACGTCAGGGCGCTGCTGAAAGGAAAGGCCGAACAGCTTTCCTGCCGTGAAAAAGGCGGCCTCGATCATGCGCTCCAGCGAGAAATAGGGCCGCAGCATCGCTTCATCGAAGTCATAGAGGCGTGCCCGCAACTTTTCGGCGTAATAGCGCCAATCCCACGGGGCCAGGCGGAAATTGCCGCCTTCCTCGGCAATCAGGGCCTGCAAGGCGTCGCGCTCTTTCAGGGCTTGCGCCCGCGCCGGCGCCCAGACCTGTTCCAGCAGGGCACGGGCATTGGCCGGCGTTTTCGCCATGGAATCGTCCAGCTTGAAGGCGGCAAAGCTGTCATAGCCCAGCAGCTTTGCCTTTTCCTCGCGCAGCGCCACCATTTCGGCGATCACCGGCCCGTTATCCGTGCCCCTTCTAACAAAGGCGTGGAAAAGCGTTTCGCGCAGCTCACGGTCATCGGCGAATTGCAAAAAACTTTCGACCTCGGAACGCGACAGGGTCACGGCATAAGGCGCCCCGGCGCCACGCTCCTTGGCCGTCGCCGCGGCGGCGTCGCGCAGTGATGGCGGCAGTCCGGCCAGTTGCGCTTCATCGAGCGGCAACAGCCAGGCCTGTTCGTCGGCCAGCACATTCTGGGAGAATTGCGTGGCAAGGCTCGCCAACCGCTCGCCGATCGCGGCAAAGCGGGCGCGCTTTTCTTGCGGCAAATGCGCCCCGGCCCGCATGAAATCCAGGTGATAGCGTTCCACAACCCTGAGCTCTTCGGCTGTCAGCTTCAGGCTGGTGCGCGCCTGATAAACCGCATCCAGCCGGGCAAACAGCGGGCCATTGAGATAAATTGCGTTCCAGTGCTGCGCCATGCGCGGCGCCAACGTCCGTTCAATCTCCTGCAATGCGGGATTGGTGTCTGACGCGGTGAGGTTGGAGAAGATCATCTCCACCCGCGTCAGCAGAGCGCCGCTTCTTTCCAGGGCAGCCACCGTATTGCCGAAGCTGGGCGGGGTGGGATCGCCGGCGATGGCGGCAATCTCAGCCGCATGCTGCGCCAAGGCGTAATCGTAGGCCGGCGGGAAGTGTTCCGGCTTCACTTCGGCCAAAGGGGGCGTGTTGAAAGGCCCGGTCCAGGGCGCCAGCAGGGGGTTTTGCATGTTTCTCTTTTTGGTCGCGCGGCCGGACGGAAAACCGGAACGCCGCCGACACGCTGTCGCTACCGGCTCCTGACCGCCTCTCCTTATATATAAAGGGAGCTAGCGGATTTCCCAGACAATGGTGACGCTGGCATTGACGCTTTCCTCGCCCGCAGCGATGGGTGTTTGCGGGGCAGCCATGGCCATCACCCGATACATGGGCCGGGGCACCTCGCCGCCGCCTTCGCTGACCGACTGGATCGGGCCCAAGGTCACGCCGGCTGCGGCGGCATATTGCTGGGCCCTGAGCCTGGCGTCGGCCACGGCATCAGCCCGCGCCTTGGCCAGCAGCGGGGCCGGATCCTTGATGGCGAAGGAAAGACCGTTCATCTGGTTGGCGCCGGCAGCCACCAGCGCATCCAGGGTGGCGCCCACCTTGGCCATGTCGTCCAGGATCACATGCACTTCGTTGCTGACCCGATAGCCGGTGAGACGCGGCGGCTCGTTGGGGACGCGGGTGGCATAGACCGGCGAAACCGAAAAGCTGCTGGTCTGGACATTGCGCCGCGCCACCCCGGCCCGGTCCAGCGCGGCAAACACGCGGGTCATGGCGCTGCTGTTGGCGCCAAGAGCGGCGGCGGCAGTGGGCGCTTCAGTGGTAACGCCGGCCGAGATGTCCGCCATGTCGGGCGCCGCCTTGGCAGTGGCGCTGCCGGTCATGCTGAGGGTGCGCGGCTGGGCGGTTTGGGCCAGAGCGGGCGCGGCGAGGCCCGCGACAAGGGCCAGAATCAGAGCGGATTTCCACATGCGAGAAGTCCTTTTGAAACCCTGCCATCATAGCGCGGCATGCGGCGAAATCGCGGCAGTTCGGGCGGCGCCGGACGTTTCACCGCCCCGCTCACCCTGCTATAGCAGCGCCGCGAAGGGCCTGTAGCTCAGTTGGTTAGAGCTGACCGCTCATAACGGTTAGGTCCCAGGTTCGAGTCCTGGCGGGCCCACCAACGTTTTGTTCCCCTGTGTTCGCGGACGCCGGTGAATAGCAAAAAACCCATGAAAACAAGGGTTATGGTAGGCGCATGATCTTGGCTGTGCGCCGGTACGCGCATAAATTGTTGGTATCATTTGGTCGGGATACCAACAAATTTTGGCTCGATACCAATATGCCTCTGACCGAGGCAAGGCTGCGCGCTTGCCGAGCCACAGCTGACCGGTCAAGGTCACAAATAATATAGGCTGAGATGCATCAGTTTTGCACTTGCGGGAAGAATTTGCACGGCCCCTCGCGGCGCGACGTTCTCGCCCTCCTTTGCGCCCTTGGCGCCGCACCAGGCAGTGGTGTGCTCAGCGCGACCGCCAACGCTGCCGAGCCGGCCGGCTCGCGCGGGGCAGGCACAGTAAGAGCATTCGAGCTGGGTGATGTGCGGCTGTTGGATGGGCCATTCCTGCATGCTCAAAAACAGACCGCTGCCTATCTGAAGGCGCTAAGCGCCGATCGGCTGCTGCACGGCTTCAGGGTCAATGCAGGGCTGGCCCCCAAGGCGCCGGTCTATGGCGGGTGGGAGTCTGAGCAGACCTGGGCAGATATCCATTGTCACGGTCATTCCCTGGGGCATTATCTGTCGGCTTGCTCGATGATGGCCGCGGCGACCGATGACCCCTTCTTCAAAGACCGGGTCGCCTACATCGTTTCGGAGCTTGCTGCCTGTCAGCAGGCGGCCGGGTCCGGCCTGCTCAGCGCGTTTCCGGAAGGTCACAGCCTGGTCACCGACTTCATCGCCGGCAAAAAAATCTCAGGCGTACCCTGGTACACCTTGCACAAGGTGTATGCGGGCCTGCGCGATGCCCATCAACTGGCCGGCAATGCCGAGGCGCGCGAGGTGCTGCTGCGGTTTGCCGATTGGGCCGTCGCGGCCACGGCATCCCTCTCTGATGCACAGTTCGAGACCATGCTGAATACCGAGCATGGCGGGATGAACGAGGTCTTCGCTGACCTCTTCGCCCTGACCGGCAAGGCAGACTATCGGCAGATGGCGCTGCGCTTTTCCCACAAGGCGGTGCTGGCGCCGCTGGCCAGGGGGCAGGATCATCTCGACGGGCTCCACGCCAACACCCAGATTCCCAAGATTGTGGGCTTTCGGCGGGTGCACGACGTCACGGGCGAGGCCGGCTATGGTCCCGCCGCGGCCTTCTTCTGGCGAACCGTGGTTCGCAGCCGCTCCTACGCCACCGGCGGCCATGGCGACGGCGAGCATTTCTTCGCCGTCGCCGATACCGACAAGCATGTGTTCTCCGCGAAAGGCGCGGAGACCTGCGGCGTTCACAACATGCTGAAGCTGACGCGCCTGCTCTTCATGCAAGACCCGCAAGCTGCTTACGCCGACTTCTATGAGCGGGCGCTTTTCAACAGCATCCTGGGCTCGCAAGACCCTGACACCGGCATGGTGACCTATTTTCAGGGCGGCCGGCCGGGTTACATGAAGCTCTACTGCACGCCCGTGGATTCCTTCTGGTGCTGCACGGGCACCGGCATGGAAAATCACGCAAAGTATGGGGACTCGATCTACTTCCACGACGAGCGATCGCTCACGGTCAATCTCTTTATTCCCTCGGTTCTGACCTGGAAGGCGCAGGATGCGGTGCTGACGCAAACGACCCTTTTTCCGGAAGCGGAATCCACGCGGCTGCAGTGGCGGCTCGCGAGCCCCAAGGAATTCTCCCTCAAGCTGCGTCATCCGGGCTGGAGTCCAAAAGCAGAGGTCCGCATAAACGGCAGGGCCGTGGGGCGATTCAGCAATCCTGGCGCCTATATCGTGCTCAATCGCACCTGGAAAGACGGCGATGTGGTGAAGCTGGTGTTGTCCATGCAGGTGGCGGTAGAGCCCTTGGCGTCCTCGCCCGGGATTTTTGCCTTCACCTATGGCCCCCTGGTGCTGGCCGGAGCGCTCGGTCGTGAAGGAATCGCGCCGGGTGCGGATATCGTCATCAACGAACGCAGGGTCGGCGAATATCTCAACACGCCATTCGAGGCACCACGCCTGGCGGGAGACCCGGCAGCGCTCGCCAGGAAAGTACGGCAGGGGTCGCAGCCCCTGACGTTCACCGTGCCTGACGCTCACGGTCGCCCTGTCCGCCTAAAGCCGTATCACCAGATTGCACACGAAAGATATGTGACCTACTGGCAAACCACTTCCGTTTCCGCGACCTAGAAAGCGCACTGTCCCCGTTGCATGGCGGGTTCAGCGAATCTTGGCGCAAAGCGGACCTCGGATAACCGGCAGGACGGGTGCGGCCCCCGCCGGCTGCCCAACACTTTCAACAAAGGCGCGCCCGAATGGGTCAAAAGCGCAGTGGCAAATAGCTATTGATTGGGATCACCATGTTGTTGGTATCTTTATTGGTATCTGCTGCCTCAATTTAACCAAGACCCAAAACGGCGTGGAGTGAAAAGGTCAGGGATATCTGGAATTTGCTCCCGAATTTTCCGCGACTGCTCGCCCTCTTTATTTTCCCACGCGGTCGGACCATTCTGCCTGCACATATGTCAGACAAATGCGTAGGATGCGCATGCTGATGAAAACAGGGGGCAGCTTTGTCGGAGCACGATACGGAGAACGACGCAGGCGGGGCTGATTGGTCCTCTCGGCGGCAGGTCATCCAGCAAATTGCCGCCGGCGCGGCAATAGGAGGGCTCTCTGGAAGGGTCGCCATGGCGCAGGGCGCGGCTCATCCCACCAGCCAGGAGGAATTTCTCCGCCTGCTGAAAGCGGTGTCCAACTGGAATCGCTGGGGTGCTGAAGACCAGATGGGCGCGGTCAACCTGATCACCCCGGCGCGGCGCCGCCGCGCCCTGACGCTGGTGCGCGAAGGCGTGCCGGTTTCCATGGCGCACAATGCCGAGTTCGAAGCCGGTCCCGACAATACCACCCCCGTCGTCAGCAAGATGACGGGCACCGGCACGGCGGCGCCGGCCACGGGGCCGGCCAACACCGGCGACAGTTTTTTCATGTCCTACCACGGCTATGCGCACACCCACATGGATAGCTTTTGCCACTTTCTCTACGACGGCAAGATGTACAACGGTTATTCGAAGGACGAAGTCACCGACAAGGGCGCTGCCAAGAACAGCATCATCAATTTCAAAAACGGCATCATGACGCGCGGCGTCCTGATGGACATGGCGCGCTATCGCGGCGTTGACTGGCTGGAGCCGGGCACGGCGATCTATCCTGAAGATCTGAGCGGCTGGAAGAAGCAGGCAGGGGTCAAGGTCGGCGCCGGCGATGTTGTGCTGATCCGCACCGGGCGCTGGGCACGCCGCGCCGCCAAGGGCGCCTGGAGTGTCGGGCAAGCGGGCTTGGCGGGTTTGCACATGAGCTGTGCCGAATGGCTTCATGCACGGGATGCTGCGGTGCTGGGCGGCGATGGCACGCAGGACGCCCTGCCAAGCAATCTGGGACGGCTGCAACCGGTGCACACGCTCTGTCTCTATGCGATGGGCATGCCGATCTTCGACAATCTGGAGCTGGAGGCGGTGGCCGCAGAAGCCGCCAAGCGCCGCCGCTGGGAATTCCTGGTTACGGCGGCGCCGGCGGCCGTGCCGGGTGCCACCGGATCGGTCCTAAATCCAATCGCGACCTTCTAGAGCCTTCGCTGCAAGGATATTGCGTTGCAAAGCCTTGGCGCGCCCACTTCATTGCCTGAAAAAGGCGCCGCTGATATTGTCTGACAAACATGGAATCTGCGTCATCTTTGGACGCACTTACTCTATATTGGGCGTCCCAATGACATTCCCGATACCGGCTTCCTGGTTTCGTTGGCGTTCCGTGTTTCTGCTCGCGCCCCTGAGTCTGGCGGCAGTCCTGGGGGCCGTGCATCACCTCCGGGCGCAGGCGGCGGGCGGCGAGGTGGCATCGCTGCAGGCGTCCTTCGCCGTCACCGCCCGGCCTTTTCTGGAACAGAATTGTGCCGGCTGCCACAAGGGTGACACCGCCATCGCCGGTCTCAGGGTGGACCAGCTGAATGGCCGCATGGACGAACAGCAGATGGAAACCTGGGAACGGGTCTATCGGCGCGTCGCCAACGGCACCATGCCGCCGGCCAACACCCACCAGCCGTCTTCCGCCGAGCGCGCGCAGATGACGGCATGGATGGACCACGCCCTGGAATATGCCCGTACGCGTCCGACCCCGAAGAACGGTCTGGTGCGCCGGCTCACCGTGGCGCAATACCGAAACACGCTCCGCCAGCTGCTGATGCTGGATGATGATGTGGCCGAAATTCTTCCGCCGGACGCGGTGTCGAAGGAAGGCTTTCTCAACAATCAGGAGCGGCTGGAAATGTCGCCTCGGCTCACGGAAGATTATTTCGAAGTCGCCGATCGCGCGCTTGGCCGGGTGATCACAGATCCGAAGACAAAGCCGGTGATCGAGGATTTCCGGGTTGATCTGGGGGCCGGCATTAACCGCGACCCTATCCAGGACCGCCTGATCCTCAGTCCAGGCAGTTTATTGCTGGAGCCGGAGAATTTTACGGTGACCCAGCTCACCCCAAAAAAGCCCTTCGCCTTCACGCCTTTCCGGATGAAGACCAAGCTGCGTTTCGTCGAAGGCTATGTCGGCAACGCCACGGTGCGGGGTTGGAAGGACTATGACAGCATCTATCATGCCGTCTTCGCGGACTTCCGCGGCAGCAACGGCTATCCCAAGGGCAG
>JAFAVT010000154.1 GCA_019242275.1 Alphaproteobacteria bacterium | reverse complement strand
AATTCTTCGTACGAGAATGATTGATGGAAGGTTACAAACTCTATCCGGCCCTCTGCCATCAAATGCCTATACTCTTCCATCAGCTTGGCACGCGTGTCTGGTATCGCGCCGTTACAAAGCTGCACAGCCTCGCTCGCGCTGGCATAGGTCTTTCCGGTACCGGGTGGTCCATAAAGTATAAGGTTCATGCACGACGGAGCGGTAATATGCTCTGCAGAGACCGATTTAGCGCCATTCTCACGATTATCTTCCATTCTCTGTCCTGTGTACCATTCAAGAAGGCTCCTTAGCTGCTCAAAAGACGACGCAGTCACCTTGGCAACCTGTCGAGCGGAACTTCGAGGTAGACTAGAGTGCCGCAGCCGCGAAGGCAGTCCGTGATGACGGGGCCTGTCAGCTGAATAAATTTCGGATATAAATTGTTCTGGAACGGTGCCGGGTGCTTCGACCCACAACTGGGCCGGCCGGACCTCTCTATCGAAAGCCAGCTCTCGGCCGTCGTTTAGCCGAAACGCCACCATTTTTTGCTGATGTGATATCGGCGTAAATTGACGCTTTAATATGCTTTCGACATTGTCGTGAGTGAATTCGGTGGCCGATAGCTGAAATCGATAGACCGTGGCGGGGCTTGCTTTAGAGCCTTCTCGTAGCGGCGCCGGCACTGCTGCGAGATTCTGAAATTTTGCCCCCTCCAACGCTTGGCATACATTTGCCCAGTTGGCATTTAGCTCCATCTCGTCGTGCAGCGTTCCGGCTCTAATAGTGACGACGCTTTCGCCGCGCGCTTTTGCAGGCTGGATATACTTTTCCAGCGCGAATTGACGAATTCTATCTGCGATGTTTAAGGCGGCACGATCTTCTCGCTGCATCCGGTTGCCCACGTGACGCCCGTTTGGCCCACCTGGGGCGCTGCCGGCTTCACCAATAAAGTAGGCAGTCTTGCCATCCTTGCGCGGTGCAGCGCGAAATTCGAGTGCGCCTCGTTCTTGAAAATTAAGTGCGCGGTTTGCCTGAGGCCCTCCACATGCCACGGTGACCTCTTCGCGTGTTGCACCCTCTGGTCTACAGTACATTGCCCAAGCAAGTGCATTTTTGTCTCCTGGTCTGGCTCCAAGTTTCACCGCGAGGGCAACTTCAGATTCGGTTGGAGGTGGACCTGCCAACTCTGGCCAGCCACTCGGGAGAATATGAGTCCAGGGGAGCAAATGATTTGACAGTGCCATAGTACCCTAACCCTATAGTTTCTTCTTACCAATCTATCGGGTACTTCTGCTGCCCTTTTATCACCCAAAAACTTTAGAGGCGGCGGAGCCCTCGACCTGGGCGATTAAAATTAGCGGCACAAAAATACTATGAAAAGCCGGATTATACCGACCACCTCTTGGCCAGCATATCGAGCTAAGACTACGTGCTCTATTGGTCGCGCCGCGTTTTCGCTTGAGTACGCTGCGCGAACTCGCCTTCCAACACAGCCGTATACCCTTTCGATACTTCGGGACAGAGCATTGAAAGTCTATTGGATTGGGAAGTCCCCGCCAAATCGCCGGGGGGCGGGATTTGGGAGTGGTGCCGCCTGCGTGACTCGAACACGCGACCCCATCATTACGAATGATGTGCTCTACCGGCTGAGCTAAGGCGGCTTCCGGGCCAAGCCCAAGAAACAGGCCGGGCATATCCCATCCCCCGCCTATCCTGCAACAGACAGCTTAACAAACCGGCGCGATGGCTGCCCGCCTTCGACAAGCTCAGGACGAGGTTCTTTGGACGTCTCATCCTTCGACAGGCTCAGGATGAGGGGTTGTTTGCGCTCGTTAGTGCCCGGTTCCAGCTATTTCCCGGTATAGCTGATCCGCCAGATGCGGCCCTTTTGCGAGTCGGTGACATAGAGCGAACCGTCCGGCCCGGTGGCCAGGCCCATGGGGCGGTAGGCCGCCTTGGAGACATTCCTGCTCAGCGGGGTGGTGCCGGCAAAGCCCTCGGCGAAGGGCACAGGATCGCCGGGCTTGCCGTTTGCCTGGAAGGGAATGAAGACCACGTCATAGCCGTTATGGCCCTGGGGCAGGTCCGGTCCGGTGCCGCCATGGCGCGCGATGAAGGCGCCGCCGCGATAGGATTTGGGAAACTGCCTGCCGGAATAAAACAGCAGGTCAATCGGCGAGGTGTGCGAGGGATGGGTGGCCAGCACCGGCGTCGCATAGATGCCGGGCGGCGGCTGCACCTTGCCGTCGCCGCCATATTCCGGCGCCATGAAGCGGGCCTTCTTCACGCCGTCATAATAGGTATAGGGCCAGCCCATATTGACGACATCCTTGCCGGCGAAGCGGAACAATTCCTCGGAAAGATTATCCTCGTCCTGCTCGCTGAAAAGTTCCGGCCAGGTGACATGGGTGTCGGCGCGGTCCTGGGCGAAGAGATAGACCGCGTCGCCCGGGCGGTAATCCATCGAGACGCTTTCGCGCAAGCCCGTGGCCACCTGTTTGCCGTCGGCCGGGAATTTCTGGCCCGGTTTGTTGGCGTTGAACTTCCAGACGCCGCCGCGGTCAGTGACGCCGGGACAGGGATGCAGACCTTTGGGCTTGGCGCCACGCCCGGCCGGCGCGGTGCAGATATTGCCGCTGCCGCCGACCGAGACATAAAGATCGCCCTTGCCGTCAAAGGCGATGATGCGGTTGGAAAAGCCGTTGGTCGGCATGCCGGTGACAATCACCTCGGGCGCGCCGGCGGGAATGTCTTCGCCCTTCTTCAATGGGAAGCGCACCACTTCGGCGGTGCTGCTGGCATAAACCCAGTTGCCATGAATGCGGATGCCGGTGCCGCCGCTGACGCTGCCGAAATGATCGGTCTTGTCGGCCTTGTGGTCGGCATCGAGATGCAAGGCAATGATGCCCGGGTTTTGGGCGCCGGCGCCGCGGCCACCGCCGCCCCGCACCGAAGCATAAATGGTGTGGTCATCGCGCACCGCGATATGGCGCAAGCCCGTGAGCCCCGTGGCCACCACCGTGGCATGAAAGCCGGGCAGCAGTTTCAGCCCGTCAGGCTCATCGGCCAGAACGGGCGTGCAGGCGAGGCAAAGGGTGGCAGCAAAAGCGAGCTTGCGGATCATGGCGTTTCCCCGGGCCTTTATTATTGCCGCCAGCATAGCAGTGCCGGAAACGTTTGCCAAAAGGGCTGGGCGCGCTCCCCTTTTTTACCCTCCCCTTGAGGGAGGGTCGAACGGTGGCGCGTAGCGGCGCGTTCGGGGAGGGGTCGAAATCTGCAAAGCAGATTTCGCGGACTGGCTACCGCTGCTGCGCAGCGGACCCCTCCCCGGAAAATTCCTCGCAGCGCTCGAAATTTTCCGACCTTCCCTCAAGGGGAGGGTGTCACTTTGCGCAGGCCCGCTTAGCGCGCGGATGGGCAGCTTGATAGGTCTTCAAAAGCTGGC
>JAFAVT010000044.1 GCA_019242275.1 Alphaproteobacteria bacterium | reverse complement strand
CGTTGGTGCGCTCGATATTGGACTGGGTATCAGCCACCCAGACATTGCCGTCACGGTCCACCCAAAGCCCATGCGGATAGACCAGCAGCCCGGCGCCAAAGGCCCGCACCAGCTTGCCGGTGGCGTCGAACTTCATCACCGGATTGGTCTTGGTGGCCACGCAGCCGCCATTGCCGGGGCAGCGCTCGGCCAGCCAGATGGATTTGCCGTCCTTGTCAATGTCCAGCGCGCTGGTGGGGCCAAGCTCCTGGCCCTTGGGCATTTTCAGCCAGGTCTCGTCCCGATTGTAATTGTTCGGCAGCGCCAGTTCGGCGGCAGACCGCAGGGTGTGGCTGTAATCACCGGGCGGCACGCCGGTGGCGTTGAGCTCATTGCGGTGGGGCTGCGCCAGGGCAGGCGCCGCCATGGCCAGGGCGCCCAGCAAAACCCCCACACGATGCAAAGCCATAAGACCCCCGTCTCTTTCCAATCCGCAAAATACCATCGCGCAAAGCCGCCCGCCCGTCCATTCGCGCCGCCCGGCTATTTTGCTATGCTGGGGGCGCCAAAAGGGGGCGCCAGAGGGCGAGAACATGACCGACTGGACCATCCGGGCACACGAATTTTCCAACTGCAACTGTTCCTATGGCTGCCCCTGCCAGTTCAACGCGCTGCCCACCCACGGCCATTGCCGCGCCGTGCTGGGCTTTCAGATCAATAGCGGCCATCACGGCACCACAAGGCTTGACGGCCTCAAAGTGGCCTGCATGTTTTCCTGGCCCGGCGCGGTCCATGAAGGTCATGGCGAAGCCGCCATCGTGGTGGACAGAAGGGCCGATGCCGCCCAGCGTGACGCGCTGGTGCGCATTGTCAGCGGTCAGGATACCGAACCGGGCGCCACCATCTTCAACGTCTTCGCCTCGACGCTTGAAAAATTGCACGAGCCGGTCTTTGCCGATATCGCGTTCGAGATTGACATCAACCAGCGCCGCGCCCGCATGACCATTCCCGGCTATATGGAAGCGCGGGGCGAGCCCATCCTCAATCCCATCACCAAGGCCGAGCATCGGGTGCGGATTGACAATCCCAACGGCTTTGAATTCCGTTTGGCGGAAGTGGGGCGGGGCTGGTCCAGCACCAAACAACCCATGCAGATCGAGCTTGCCGACAGCTATGGCCATTTCTGCGAGCTCAATCTTTCCCAGAACGGCGTCGTCAACTGACCATGGCCGACACGCCGCTGGAAAGCTTGCTGCGGCGCGACCGCGTGCTGGTGATGGCCGCGATCACGGCTTCGGCCGCGCTGGCCTGGGCCTATATCCTCTTTCTGGCGCACCGGATGGCGGCCGATGCCGCCATGGCCGCGATGCCGGGGATGGATGCGATGCCCGGCATGGCGGCGATGGCGCCTGCCATCCAGCCCTGGTCTCTGACCGACTATATTTTTACCGCCGTCATGTGGATTGTGATGATGATCGGCATGATGCTGCCTTCGGCGGCGCCGATTATTCTTCTTTATGCCCGGGTAGGCCGCACCGCCCGGCAAAAACCGTTCGCCGCCACCGGCTGGTTCGCCGCCGGCTATTTCCTGGCGTGGACGCTGTTTTCCTGCGCCGCGGCCTTGGGCCAGACCGCCTTAAGCACGCTGGCACTGCTGACGCCCATGCTGAAGAGCACCAACGACATCCTGGGCGGTGCGGTGCTGGTGGCCGCCGCTCTCTATCAATGGTCGCCGCTCAAGACAGCCTGCCTCAGCAAATGCCAGGCGCCGCTGCAATTCATCCAGCAGCATGGCGGTTTTCGCCCGGGCATCGGCCCCTCGCTGCTCCTGGGCTTGCGCCATGGGCTTTATTGCGTCGGCTGTTGCTGGGCGCTGATGCTGCTGCTGTTTGTCGGCGGGGTCATGAACATCGCCTGGATCGCGGGCTTGAGCGTGCTGGTGTTGCTGGAAAAGCTGCGCCAAGGCCGTATCGCCGCCCGCCTTGCCGGGGCCATCGCCCTGGCCGGCGGGCTTTACCTGCTCCAGCAGGGTCTGCTTCACCCCGGCTGATTTCTCACGGTTGCCCGGCTCGCGCCGCCTGCGCATACTCTTGCAAAAAATTGGGGAGGCTTTCATGCGTATCGCGTCTTTCACGATGGCGGCTGTTCTGACGGCGACCGCCGCATGGGCCCAACCCACCAGCGGCCCTGCGGCCAATGGCTCGCCCGCCTGGTTCCTGCAAATGCCGCCGCCGCCCCGCCCCACCGCCGCTACTCCTGCGCCGCGCCCGGCCCGGGCCCAGCCGGTCACCACCCCCAACAACAAGGCCGGCGTGCCGCTCTGCGTTCATTCTACCGTCTGCGATCCCGAGCATGGCGGCTCGTCCAATCGCGGCCAGTTGGCGCGGGTTCAGTGGAAGCAGACCATGGGCTACACTTTCTCTTATCCTTTCAAGTTGCCCTACACCGACGATAACGGCCCCTATCACAGCGGCGTGCCGGCGGTGGGCACCGATTCACACGGCAATTTCTGGGTCTTCCAGCGCAACCTGCCGGGTGAGGCGCAGCTCACCAAGTTTGACTCCAATTACAAACAGATCATGACGGTGGGCGATGATGTGATCGGCCATCAGGAAAAGCCGCACGGCCTGGCGGTGGATGGCGATGACAATGTCTGGATCGTGGATGCCGACGGCTCGACGGTGATGAAGCTGTCGCCCGACGGCAAGCTGCTCAAGACCTTCGGCACCAAACTTCATCGCGGCGACTGGGACGAAGCCAAGGGCCAGCGTCTGCTCTGGCAACCCATGGATGTCGCTTTTGCTCCCAATGGCGACATCTACATCGGCGAAGGCCATGCCAATGAAAGCCCCAATGACGTGGAATCGCCCGATGCCGACAATGTGATCGGCGCGGCGCGGATTCTGCACTTCGACAAAAACGGCAATTTCATCAACCAATGGTTCGGCAATAGCGTCGGCCAGGGCAAGTTCTCCATGGCCCATGGCGTGGCGGTGGACCCCAAGGCCGGCGATGTCTGGATTGGCGACCGCGAGCAATACCGCATCGTCATCTATACCAGGGACGGCCACTTCCTGCGCACCATCCAGATGCGCAATCTGATCTGCGCCATTGATTTTGATGCCGCCGGCAATCCCTGGGTGGCCAGCGGCCAGGACGGACAGATTCTGCGCATAGACCGCAATGGCAAGGTGTTGGGCGCCATGGGCAACGGGGCGGGGCGCGAACCCGGCCAGGCCATCGAGACTACCTATATGGCCTGGGACAAGGACGGCAATCTCTATACCGGCGACACCAGTGTGGGGCGGGTGACCAAATGGAGCAAGCCGAAGAAAAAACAGGGATGATCGAAATGCAAAAGCTCGCGCGCTTCAATATAATCCTCACCCTGAGCCTGTCGAAGGGTGAGGTTGTCGTTTCTGTTTGAGCTAGCAATCACGCCTCTGGACACGCGTCATCGTTCATCCAAAAGCTCTTCGCTATAATTCTCCACCACCAGGCTGATCGGCATTTCCTGCGGCGTCAGCAGCACGGCCTTGACTTGCAATACCGCATTGCCGCCGGAAGGCTGCGCGGTGCCGATGGTCCGGCGATGGAAATTCAGCGGCCGCACCACCGTGCCGAACGGCGTGTCGCTGGTTTCAAGGCTGCGGTTCATCTCTCCCGTCAGGCGCCCCGGCACATACCAGTTGTCGGCCTCCGACAGCACATGACCGCCGCAGGTCAGGCGGACATGGCGGTGCCGGACCGGCTCGAGCCCGTCCACGCGCAACAGGGCGCGGACCTCAGCATCCGCGTCGTCGCTTACGGGTGCATTTTCGGCGTGGATGACGGCGGGCGCGGCCAGATGCAGCGCGGCGCAGCGGCCCGCAAGAAACTGGGTGGCGCTGTCTGCGGCGAGGACCGCTTCACGCAGACGGTCAATGCGCGCGCCGCGGTCGTCAGCCGCCGCGACCGCGGTCAGCATCAGCACCACAGCAATGGACAAAGCCTGCTTGCGCATGCGCGGACCATGCCATGGCTTTGCTGCGGCGCAAAATCCGGCTTGCTTGCCTCGGCCCGTTTTCGTCGTCAGTGTGCGGGCAAGACGCCGTGCGCAGACCATTCAGGGGGATTGGATGAAGATTGATACTGCCGAAAAGCCCACCCGCGTCCGCTATCTGATGCTGGCGATGATGTTCGTCACCGTGGTGATCAACTATCTCGACCGCAACAACATCTCCACCACTGTCTCCGCCATCAAGGCCGAGTTCGGCATTGATAACGCCCGCATGGGTCTGATCCTGGGAGCGTTTGGCTGGACCTATGCCCTGTTCCAGATTCCCGGCGGCTGGCTGGTGGATCGCATGACGCCCCGCCTGCTCTTGCCCATCATCCTGATCCTGTGGTCGGTGGCGACGCTCTCGACCAGCTTGGCCAGCACCGTGGCGGCTTTCTTCATCATTCGCCTGATGGTGGGCCTTCTGGAAGCGCCGGCCTATTCCATCTTCAACCAGGTAACCACGGCCTGGTTTCCCAACCGCGAACGCGCCACCGCGGTCGGCACCTTCATCTCGGCCCAGTTTCTCGGCCCGGCCTTCATCACCGGTCTGCTGGTGCTGATGGTGGCGTCGTTCGGCTGGCGCTCAGTTTTTTATGTCACCGGCGGCGCCGGCGTGGTCTGGGGCATCATCTGGTATCTGGTCTATCGCGGCCCCCGCGAATCGAAGCTGGCCAACCAGGCCGAACTGAACGAGATCGAGGCCGGCGGCGCCATCCTGGATTTCGGCCGCATCGGCCAGAGCAAAACCAAATTCACCTGGGCCGATTTCCTCACCGTCTTCAAATATCGCAAGCTGTGGGGCATTTATATCGGCCAGTTTACCGTCACTTCCAGCCAGTTTTTCTTCTTCACCTGGTTTCCTACCTATCTGGCGGAATACCGCCATCTCAGCGTATTGAAGACCGGCATCTATGCCTCGCTGCCTTTCGCGGGGGCATGGGCAGGGGCGCTGTGCTCCGGCTTCTTCTCTGATGCGTTGCTGAAGCGTGGCTTTACGCTGGGGACAGCGCGCAAGACCCCCATCATCATGGGCCTTTTGATTTCCAGCACCATCGTGATGGCCAATTTCGTCGAATCGCCGGAATTGGCAGTGGTGTTCTTCACCATCTCGCTGTTCGGCAATGGCCTGGCCTCCATCGGCTGGTCGCTGATTTCCTCGGCGGCCCCGCGCCGGCTGATCGGTCTCACCGGCGGCGCCTTCAACGGCATTTCCAATCTGTCGGGCATCGTCACGCCCATCATCATCGGCTATCTGGCGGAGAACGGAAATTTCGCCCCCGGCCTGGTCTATATCGGCTGCGTCGCGCTGGTGGGCGTCTTTGCCTATGTGACGATGATCGGAAAACTGGAGCCTGTGGAGCCGTAAAACCCATTGTCATGGCCGGCACCCGATCCGCGCGAGCGCGGCCGGAGTGTAAACTCCCGCGGGCCCAGCCAGGTGACGTCCGCGCTGATCTTGGACAACCAGGGCTCAGTGCAGCTTCAGCCGCGGCCGGATGATGTGATTAATCCAGCTATACACCACCATCGCCGTGCCCTTGACCAGGCCATGGATGGCATAAAGGTGCATGCGATAGAGCGAGGCATAGACAAAGCGCGCCAGCCGCCCTTCGATCGCCATGCGTCCGCCCACCAGGTTGCCCATCAGGCTACCGACCGTCGAATAGCGCGACAGCGACACCAGCGAGCCGTGATCGTGATAGACGAAAGCCTTTAACGGCCGGCCCGCCATCAGCCGTTTGAGATTGGCAAAGGCGCAGGACGCCATCTGGTGCGCCGCTTGCGCCCGCGGCGGTACCGGCCGCGAAGCGCCGTTGGCCACAAACAGGGCGCAGTCGCCAATGGCGAAGATGCGGTCATCCCGCGTGGTCTGCAAGGTCGGACGCACCACCAATTGATTGGCGCGGCTGGTTTCCAGCCCACCGATTTCCTTCAGCAAGTCGGGCGCCTTCACCCCGGCCGCCCAGACCCTGAGGTCGGCGCGGATGAATTCGCCCGATGCCGTCTTCATGCCGTCGCGGGTCGCTTCCGTCACCGCCATGCCGGTCAAGACCCGCACGCCAAGCGCTTCCAGTTCCGACTTCGCCGCCGCCGCCAGGTCTTCCGGCAAGGCCGGCAGGATACGCGGCCCCGCCTCGATCAGCGTCACTTCGAGCCGGCTTTCGTCAAACACTTCCAGCCCATAATGCTTCAACGCAGCCGCGGCGTTATAAAGCTCGGCCGCCAGTTCAACGCCGGTGGCACCGGCGCCCACCACGGCAATGCGAACATGGGCATCAAGCTGTGGCGCCTCGGCCATGCTGCGCGAGACCCGCAAACAATGGTCCAGCAGCTTGGAACGAAAGCGATCCGCCTGCAGGCGGCTGTCCAGGAACAGGCAATTTTGTTTGACGCCCGGCGTGCCGAAATCATTGGAGACCGAGCCCAGGGCCAGCACCAGATAATCATAACGGATGCGATGGCGGCCCATGATCTCATTGCCGTCTTCGTCCACAATGGGCGCGATCACCACCTGGCGCTGCGCGCGGTCAATGTCTTCCATCGCGCCATAGAAAAAGCGGTAGCCCCAGCGGTGGCCATGGCTGCGATAACCGACTTCATCCAGATTGGCATCCAGCGATCCGGCCGCCACTTCATGCAGCAGCGGTTTCCAGACATGGGTACGGTTTTTTTCGACCAGGATGACGTCGAACGTCTCGCGCCCGAAATGCGCCCCCAGCCGCGTTGCCAGTTCCAGGCCGCCGGCACCGCCGCCCACCACCACGATCTGGATTTTCCTGGCCGCCCCCATGCCCGCGATGATGGCTTGCACTTCCGCCGCAGGCAATCGCCCTGCCGGCATAACGGCGTTGCGCCTTAAAGCTTGGCCCCGGCCTTTTTCAGCAACTGCGTCGCCAGGGTGACATCCTCGCGCACCGCCTGGCGGCCTTTGCCCCAGTCAATCACCGCGGCGGCAGTGGGCGGATATTCACCGGGCAGCACGGCGCGGACGGCTTTGACGCTGGCGCCGTCTATCTCAACGCCTTGGCCATCCGGCCGCGTCAGGGTGACGGTGGCGCTCACGGTTGCCGCCTTCAGACCGAACTCGCCAGGCTTTGGCGCATCGCCCAGCCGGGTGCGGATGTTGGTGAGATAGGCGATGGTCTCGGCGGGCAGGTCGCGCTGGCCGGCAAGATTGGCTTCCAGATTGCCCGGCCCGTCATTGTAGGCGGCGAACAGGGCGGGATAGCCGTATTTCGCATTGAGGAATTTGATATAGCCGGCCCCGGCCATCACATTGTCATGCGGATCGTAAGGGTCCTTGCCCAGCCGGTAGTCAAGGCGCATGTCGCGATAGGTGTCGGGCATGACTTGCATCAGCCCCATGGCGCCCGTCACCGAGGTGATGGGAATGTCGCCTTGCAGCACCGTGCGGCCACCCGATTCCTGGCGCATCACCGCCAAAATCCATTCGCGCGGCACGCCGAAACGCTTGGCGGCTTCATCAATCAGCTTGTTCCAGCGTGCCAGCCGCGCTTCCAGCGGCATGTCGTTCTCGGCGTCAAAAATCGGTTGGGGAAACTTCACCTGCTGCGGCGTCGAACGCACCGGCACGATGTCGTCATCGCGCGCGACAGCAGCAGGGGCGGGCAATGACGGCCGCGAATCGCCGCTGACGCTCCAGAGGCCAAGCCCGCCCAACAGGGCAAGGCCTGCCAGCAGGCCGGCGGAGCAAAACGTGTCGGAAGGACGGAAAACGGCCAAGGAAAGCTCCGAGGAAAACCGGTCAGAAAGAAAACGCCGGAAAAGCGAAGCAGGGCGGCAAGCGATATCGGCGGATGGGCCCCAGAGGCGCAAGAGCGTCTTTGTCGCAAACTGTTTGCGGCGCAAAAAAGTTTAATACGTTCAACGGGATGGCGGCTTTTTTGGTTCCGCCGCGCCTTGCCGGCTTTTTTGGTCCAAACAGACGTTTTGACGCCCGCCCCGGTTGCCGCTTTGATACCGCTAACAATGGGGGACTAAATACCGCATGAGCATGTCAGCCCCGCCGCTTCAGCGCCGGCCCGCCACCATCAAGGACGTGGCGCGTGAACTGGATATTTCCGTCGCCACCGTCAGCCGCGCCATGTCCAAGCCGCATCTCTTGCGTCCCGCCACGGTGGCGCGGGTGCGCGAGGCGGTGGAGCGGCTGGGCTATCGCCCCAATCTGGTGGCGCAGAATCTCAAGCTGGGCTCCACCCGCATCATCTATGTCGTGGTGCCGGCGATGAGCCTGTTCTTCTTTGACGTCTTTCGCGGCATTGAGCGGGCGGCGCTGGAGCAGGGCTATTCGGTGGTGGCCGCCCATACCGGCCGCGATCCGGTGCGCGAAGGCGAATATTTCGACCAGGTGGCCTGCGGCCGCGCCGATGGCGTGCTGCTGGTCTCCAGCGCCCGGCTGGAAACACGGCCCCCCCACCAGCATCAATATCCCCCCACCGTCTCGGTGCTGGAAGTGGATGAGGGGCGCGAGTTTCCCTCCGTGCGCGTGGATCATGTCGCGGCGGCGGCGATGGCCACCAATCATCTGATTGAGCTGGGCCACCGCCGCATCGCCCATATCAGCGGCAATGCTTTGGCGCCGATGGCCGAGCACCGCCGCCGCGGCTTCCTGCAGGCGATGGCGGCGGCGGGTCTTTCCACCGAATATTGCGTGCCCGGCGAATTCTCGCCGGAAGCCGGTCAGGCGGCGATGGAGATCTTGCTGGCCCGCGCCGTGCGGCCCACGGCCGTCTTTGCTTCCAGCGACGAGATCGCGGTCGGCGCCATTCGTGCCATCAAGGCGGCAGGTCTTTCGGTGCCGGGCGACATTTCTGTGATGGGCTATGAAGATCAGCGCCTGTCGCGCATCTATGATCCCCAGATCAGCACGGTGCATATTCCCACTTTCGATCTGGGCTATCAGGCCATGACCAAGCTGCGCCGCATCCTGGCCAGGGAGCCGTATGAGCATGATGTGCTCTTGCCGACGCACATTGTGGTTAGGGCTACGACGGCGGCGCCGAAGCAGGCCTGACACTCCAAAATTGTCATGGCCCACCGGAGAGTGGGCCATCCAGGTGAAATAGGCTCAATCGTACGGAATTGGGCGGCGTCAACTGGATGGCCCGCATCTGCGGGCCATGACAACTGGTGTGCGGCCGCCTACTTCGTGTACATCGGCCTTTCACCCGCCACCAGCAGCGGCAAGCGATAGATGCCGGTCGAACCGGTGATGTAGAGCGTCTTCATGTCATTGCCGCCGAAGGCGAGGTTCGCCGCCACTTCCGGCAGCACGATCTGGCCCAGCACCTTGCCCGCCGGCGAAATGATGCGAATACCGCCTTCGCCCGTGCACCAGATATTGCCCGCGGAGTCCACCTTCAGCCCGTCCGGCACGCCGGCGCCCTTGTCTGCCGTCCAGTCGAACATCAGCTTCTTGCCGCTGACCATGCCGTCCGCCTTGACGTCATACTTGTAAAGCTGCGCCTTGGGCTCGGTGTTGGAAATGTAAAGCGTCTTGCCGTCAGGTGAAAAGCCGATGCCGTTGGGCCGCGGCAGGTCGGTGATGACGGCGGTGAGCTTGCCGTCCTTGTAGCGATAGACATTGTTGGTCTTCTGGGTGCCCTTGACCTTGTTGGCATCGGTCATGCCCGCGACGGGGTCGTTGAAGTAATAGGGCGGGTCGGTGAACCACAGTGCCCCATCCGCGGCAAAGACCATGTCGTTGGGGCTGTTCAGGGCTTTGCCTTGGTATTTGTCAATGAAGCTGGTGACATGCATCCCGTCATCCAACTTGACGATGCGATGGGCCGAATGCTGCGCCAGCAAGAGGCCGCCGTCGGCCGTGTTCACCATGGCGTTGGAGCCGCGGAAGTAACGGGAATCAAAACTGTCAACGCCGCCGGCATGATCCAGCCGCATGGTCAGCTTGCCGGTAGGGCTGATGGACCAGACCTTGTTGCCCCGCAGATCGCTGAACCACATCTCGCCCTTGT
>JAFAVT010000176.1 GCA_019242275.1 Alphaproteobacteria bacterium | reverse complement strand
GGTGGATCGGTTGTGGCGCCAGCCGCATAGCCGAGTAGCTAAGTACGGACGAGATAACCGCTGAACGCATCTAAGCGGGAAACTCACCTCAAAACCAGGTTTCGCTTGAGAGCCGGGGAAGACTACCCCGTTGATAGGCCAGGTGTGTAAGCGCGGCAACGCGTTGAGCTTACTGGTACTAATCGCTCGATTGGCTTGATCGCCAGCACTCGTTTCATGTCCGGAAGCAAAGCCGGACAAGGCAAGCTCAGATCAACAAGTGTCGTATTCGTGTTTCTTAGTCCTTCGCCGACCTGGTGGTCATAGCGAAGGAATTCTACCCGATCCCATTCCGAACTCGGCCGTCAAAGCCTTCTGCGTCCATGGTACTGCGGCTCAAGCCGCGGGAGAGTAGAACGCTGCCAGGTCTGCCAAGGACTAAGAGACAAGCCTTCACAACTCAAAAAAGCCCCGGTCTGCTGCCCGCAGACCGGGGCTTTTTGTTTTTTAACGCAGCCGTTCTGGTTCAGACTGACGGCATGACGGGCTTCTTCCATTTCTCTCACGCCATCACGCGCGCGCCGGGCACAAGCGTGATCCATGGTTTGCGCACTGATTTGGGCGTCGCGCCCGACTATGAAGGCATCGCCGCGGAACACGGCGCCTATGTCGCGGCACTGCGCGATCTGGGCCTGACCGTGGATGTGCTTCCTCCGCTCGAGGACTACCCCGATTCCATCTTTGTCGAGGATCCGGCGCTGGTTTTTTCGGAGGGTGCTATTCTGCTGCGCCCCGGTGCTCCATCCCGGTTGGGCGAACGTGACGATATGCGCCGCGCCCTTGCGCGCCACTTTGAGCATATCGCCGAGCTGGCGGAAGGCGAAAATGCTGATGGTGGCGATGTGCTGGTCACGCCCAGCATGGTTTTCATCGGCCTTTCGCAGCGGACCAACACTGCCGGCGCCACCGCTCTTTGCCGCCATCTGTCTGCCCTGGGGCGCGCCGCGCGCGTCGTCGCCACGCCGGCCGGCGTGCTTCACTTGAAAACCGCCTGTGCCCTGCTGGCGGTGGATACTGTCCTCGTCACTCCGGCCATGGCAGCAAGCGGAGTCTTCTCCGGTTTTCGTCTGCTCCTTACGCCCGATGGGGAAGAAGGTGCCGCCAATGCCTTGCGTCTGCATGATACCGTGCTGGTAAGCGACGCCTATCCGTGCACTATCGAACTGCTCAATCAGGAAGGTTTTCGCGTGCGCCCCCTCTGCGTACGCCAGATCGCCAAGCTCGATGCCGGCCTTTCTTGCCTGTCCCTGCGCTGGTAAGCGATGAAACCCAAACAAATCATTGTCAACGACCGGATGCAGAAAGGCTACCGCTATAGCCGTGTGGTGTCGCCGGGCCGGCAGTTCGCTCCGGATTTTCAACCGGAACTGTCGCCCAAGCAGATGCTGGCGCTAGGCGTCTTTGGCGGCAAATACATGTCCGATTGCCGCAAGGAATTCCCCGCCACTTGGTTCACACACGCCAAACTGTCACCCAAGGGCAGAAATCCGGCGCTGAATTACTTCGGGGTGGATGCGTCCAAGCCGCTGTCCTATTGGAGGAAGAAAGGCTGGATCCACCCGGACGATCCCCGCGGCTGGTTCCAATGGTATTGCCGCTACTGGATGGGCCGCCGGCATGAAGACGATGCCCGGCAAATCAAACGCTGGAAGCAGATGGAGCGCCACATCGCCCAGGTGAAACGCAATTGCGAGCCCGGCGATTGCCATTGCCGCCCCCGCCAGCGCCAGGCGCTGCTGCACTGGGCCTATGACAGCCGGAAATTTTGACGATCACGCCATCAGCAATTCCAGGGCGGCCGGCGGGAAAAGCTTCGGAAGGAGGAAGTCGGGCAATAGCCATTGCGGCCAGGCGATCGAAATCCCTTCCGGCTGCATGATCTGAAGGCACATACCCTCGGTATCAGGAAAGTGCGCATAGCGGCAGCCGGCCGCGATGGCAGCGCTGGCAAAGCCGTAATCCTCGGCAAAATCGGCATCGGGAAAGCCGATGTCACGCCAAACCGCTTTGCGATAGACATAGTTAAAGCCGAAGCCGGCATAATGGCTGGCAAAGCGCGCCTCGTCCGCTTTGCTGATGATCAGGGGCTCGATCGGTTCGGCCGAGAGTTTGAAGACCAGGCCTCCGGTGATGGTGGTGTCCCAATAGGCCAACTGCTTAAAACGCCGGGAATAGACATACCAGGCGGAGAATTTCGCCATGTCGGCGCCATGGCGCGACAACTGCGCCAGCATCGTCTTCAGGTAATCGGGGGCGTAATAATCGTCATCGTCGAAATGGGCGATCACCGGGCTTTCTGCCCGTTCCGCCAGCCAGTTGCGCTTGGCGCCGATGCTCATACGGGCGCCGGCATGGTGATGATAGCGGATGCGCGGGTCGTTTAGCGCCTGAAAATAGGCGCATGGCTCGGGGCTGTCGTCCAGGATCAGCCATTCGAAATCTTCAACGCTCAGCGCCAGCACCGTCTGATGCTGCCGCTCCAGCAGCCGAGGCCGGTTGAAGGTTGGCGTGGTGATGGAGACGAGGGGCATCCGGGCGCCTCCCGATCGAGACTAGTTGTTGGCCGCCAGGCGCTCGGCCGGATTCAAGATGAAGCCGGAAATGGCATAGACCCGGCTGCCAAATTGTCGGCTGGGCACATCCCACACCCGCACTCTCGACCAGTCATTCTTGTCGCTGACGTCCAGCACCGGCGTGTCGTGATCAATCTCGCCCTTGTTCAGCCAGTTGGCCTGCTCCACGCGAATCTCGCGGGCACTGACAATCTGGCTCACCACCGCCAGATGGCCCCGCTTCAGGCGCGAGGAGCCGGCGAAGACCATCACCGCTTCCTCCAGCGGCCGGCTGGCGCGCGAATAAAGATTCTTTGCCCGGTCCCACCAATATTTGGCGTCCCCGAAAATGCTCAGCCCCGACAGGGCGCGCGCGTACTCAACGCAGAAAAGCCGTTTATCCGCCTTTTCCACCGACGGCGCCCGCACAACGCGCGGCGCCGGCACGCGCGGCATGGTCATGTCGGCAGCGGCCAGCGTCAGTTGCGGCGGCGCCACTTTGGCGTCCAATTGGCGCGGCGCCGGTGCGATCCACACCATGGGTGTGCTTTCAACCATTTCGATGCCGGTTTCCGGCTGCGAAGAACCCAGGAAGTTCCACACCGCGCCGAGCTTATGGTCCACGCTTTGGTGCAGGGCATCCAACTGACGGCCGGCAAAATCCAGCACATCCGCCTGGGCTGAGAGCGGTGCGAGTGCCAAAGCAATTGTGAGAATAAGTTTGCGCATCTGTCGTCCGGCTTTGCGTTTCAGGTCGCTCCCGCCGGGCCAAGCCCTCGCGAAGCAGCATTGTCGGACTTGAAGATCTGGGTGCCCCCGCAGAAACCCTTCGCCCGGGCGGATTAAAGGCCAGGCCGGGCCAGTCACAAAGACGTTTTGTTGCAACGCATTCGTGGCCCGTTCCACTTCTTAAGCCATTGATACATAAAATGTTTGTATAAATCGTGGTATTTATGCATCAAGTTGGTAAACGCAAATTATGCTGCGTTGCAATATAGCCGCCAAGGCCTTCACCATCCCGGATTTTCCGTATGATGGCGCCGAACGCTTTTTTCAGGGGGCACCGCGATGGATTTCGATACCGCCGTCATGTTGTCCGTCATCGGACTGTTCGCAGCTTTCTGGCTGGCCGAACGGCTGATCGGCGGGGGGCGATCCTTTCCGCCGATCCGTTTCTGGACCCTGATCGGTCTCGCCGGCTTTGCCGTCACCTTCGTTCTCAGCGGCGTGCTGCCTGCCGTCATTGCTCCCGCGATCACCTGGATTCATCTGTTCGATCTTGCTTCCTGGGGCCTGTGGGCAGTGTTGCCCACGGTCATGCTCACCACCTTCCTCACCTATTGGTCGCACCGCATCCAACATCGCTTCGATATCCTGTGGCGGGCCGGCCATCAGTTACATCACAGCGTCATGCGGGTAGATATCGCATCGGGAATGATCTTCCATCCGGTTGACGCTTTTGTGCAGGTGACGATGGCGAGCCTGGCGGCGGCGCTGCTGGGCGTAACGGCGCAGGCCGCCGGCATTGCCGGTGTGACAGGCTTTGCCATCGGCCTTTACCAGCACTTCAATGTCGCCACACCGGCCTGGGTGGGCTGGTTTATCCAAACGCCGGAGCAGCATCTGCGCCACCACGAGCGTGACGTGCATGCCCGCAATTTCGGCGATATGCCCCTGTGGGATCGGCTGTTTGGGACTTATGCCGCCCCAGCCGAAGGCCCCGTGGAAGTTGGCTTCGCCCCGGAGCGCAGCCGCCGCTGGTTGGCAATGATCCTGTTCGTGGACGTGAATGCCGCGCAAAACCGCGCCAAAATATGAAAGAAAACGCCCGGTGGGAACACCGGGCGTTTTCGCGACGATTTGAGGTGATTACTTTTTCAAGCTCTGCACCATCGCCAGGGACTTGTCCACGTGATCCTGCGGCGAGAGCTTGTCGGCGGCGGAGGACATGGTCGCGAGAATTTTGCCGTCCCTGCCGACCACGAAGGTGACACGCTCGATAAAGCCATGGCCGATCTCGTTGCCTTTGACGTCCTTGGCACCGGCACGGGGGGGGGTGACATTGAGATTATAGGTCGCGGCGATCTTGGTATCGGCGTCCGAGGCAATAGGGAATTTACCGGCACAGAAATCCGGATCGGCGGAGAAAACTTTCAACCGGTCCAGGCTGTCAGCCGAAACGCCGATGATCTGGGCGCCGGCGGCGGCAAACTTGTCGGCATCCTCGGCGAAGGCATGGGCTTCGGCGTCGCAGCCGCCGGTGTAGGCGGACGGATAGAAATAAACCACGACCGGGCCTTTGCTGAGCGCGGATTTGAGGTTGAAGTTGAAATCCTTGCCGCCCAAGCTTCCCTTGGCAGAGAAATCGGGGGCGGTGTCGCCGGCCTTGAGAGCAGCGAAGGCTGGCGTGGCCGCGCAGGCCGCGACGAGGCCGGCCAAAATAAGCTTTTTCATAGGGATTTATCCTTCCTGGAAAGAACCAACCCTACCACGCCGTCCGGCGCGGTTGAAGGCGGGGGAGGGTCCGGCTAGCGTTGGCGCCACCACCCAATGAGGCGGCAAATGGGCGTTACCCGGCTTGAACATGTGAACATCCGCTGTGCCAAGCTGGCCGAAACCAGGGCGTTTTACATGAATATCATCGGGCTTTCTGACGGACCGCGGCCGGACTTTCCCTTTCGCGGCGCCTGGCTTTATTGCGGCGACACCGCCGTGGTGCATCTGGTTGAGGCTGCCGACCATCCCGGCTCCTGGACCGGCACCCTGGAGCGGGCCAGTGATGCGATGCCGGGGCCAGACACCGGCGCCTTCGACCATGTCGCCTTCCATGGCGAAGATTTTGAAGGGATGAAGGCGAAGCTGGAGGCGGCGGGGTTGAAATTCCGCCACCGCACTGTGCCCGGCACCGGCCTGAAGCAGATTTTCGTGCCCGATCCCGAAGGGGTGATGGTCGAGCTGAATTTCGACGCTTAGCTGTCCAGGCTAATCCTTCGCCCGCTCCACATAGGAGCCGTCTTCCGTCATCACCACCACGCGCGTGCCGGTGGTGATGTGGGTCGGCACCATGGTGCGCACACCGTTGGACAGCATCGCTGGCTTGAAGGAACCGGACGCCGTCTGGCCTTTCACCACCGGCTCGGTATCCACCACCTCAAAAGTTGCGCGCTGAGGAATTTCGATGGAGATGGCGTTGCCTTCAAACAGTTGCAACTGCACTTCCATATTTTCCATCAGATAGGGGGCATAGTCGCCCACCACATCGGCGGAAACGTGAAGCTGATCGAAATTCTCCGGGTTCATGAAGATATAGTGATCGCCGTCCTGGTAGAGATAATTGAAATTCTGATGCTCGACAAAGGCCTTCTCGACGCTGTCGGTGGTGCGCAGTCGCTCGACCGTTTTGACCCCGTCAGAAATACGCCGCATTTCCAGATGGGTGACGGGCGTGCCCTTGCCGGGATGGATATTCTCGGCCGTCAGCACAAGATAGAGCTTGCCGTCCTTCTCCAGGACATTGCCTTTGCGCACAGAGCTGGCGATAACCGAAACCACGAAAACCTCTCAAATCGGCGAATTTGGTGGGGTCTTTAGCAGGCAGGAGCCGCAACTTCAAATGCCATGGTGGGAGCCCGAAAACCACACTGACCGCCGCCCATTGCTGCGCACGCGGGGGGCGATCAAGGCGGGGTTGCGCCGGTTTTTCGAGACTGAAGGTTTCACCGAAGTGGAATGTGGCGCCTTGGTGGCTTCGCCCGGCAATGAAACCCATCTGCATGCCTTTGCCATCACACGGATCGGTCCAGATGGTGCGGCCCATCCCGCCTTTCTCCACACTTCGCCGGAATTCGCTGCCAAGAAGCTGCTGACGGCAGGCGAAACAAAAATCTTCGAATTTGCTCGCGTCTTCCGCAACCGGGAAGCAGGGCGTCTGCATGCACCCGAATTCACCATGCTGGAATGGTATCGAGCGCATGCGCCTTATAAGGCGGTGATCGAGGATACGGTGTTTCTGGTGCGGCAGGCGGCGCAGTTCGCCGGTGCCAAGTTGCTGCGGCATCAGGACCACAGCTGCGATCCCTTTACCGAAGCACAATGGCTGACGGTGGCCGATGCCTTCTCGCGTTATGCCGGCATTGATCTGCTGGCAACCATGTCCATGGCGGGCGAGCCTGACCGGGAAGCATTGGCAGCCGTTTGCGGCTTTACGCCGGCCGCCGACGATGATTGGTCAGATATTTTCTCGAAGCTTCTCACGGAAAAGATCGAGCCGAAGCTGGGCCTGGAGCGACTCACCATTCTGTATGAATACCCGCGGCCCGAAGCGGCATTGGCGCGGCCGAGCGACCGCGATCCCAAGGTCAGCGAACGCTTCGAGCTTTACGCCTGTGGAGTCGAACTGGCCAACGGCTTCGGCGAACTCACCGATGCCGGCGAGCAGCGGCGGCGGCTGGAAGCCGAAATGGCGAAGAAGGCGCGGCTGTACAGCGAGAGCTACCCGCTGGACGAAGAGTTCTTGGCTGCGCTCGCGCGGATGCCGCCGGCGTCCGGCGTGGCGCTGGGTTTCGACCGGCTGGTAATGCTGGTGACAGGGGCACCGCATATTCGCGATGTTTTATGGACACCTCCGCTGGCTTAGAATAAAGCACCGGCATGAGCTTAGACGACGTCGCCCGCCGTTATGCCGTGGCGGTTTCCCCAACCCTGCTGTCGCTGGTGGATCCTGCCGACCCGAACGACCCCATCGCGCGCCAGTTCCTGCCCAGTCTTGCGGAACTGGAAACACTGCCGCAGGAATTGGCCGATCCCATCGGCGATGACGCACACAGTCCAGTGCCCGGCATCGTCCATCGCCATCCCGGCCGGGTCCTTTTCAAGGTCGTTGCCGCCTGTCCGGTCTATTGCCGCTTTTGCTTTCGCCGCGAGACAGTGGGGCAGGGGAAGCAAAACGCGCTATCGCGGCCAGAATTCAGTACAGCCTTGGTCTATATCACCTCCCATCCCGAAATCCGCGAAGTCATTCTTACCGGCGGTGACCCCTTCATTCTCTCGCCCCGCCGGATCGCGGAAGTCTCCTCGCGCTTGGGTGCCATCCCGCATGTGAGAATCGTGCGCTGGCACACCCGTGTGCCGCTGACTGATCCGGCGCGGGTAAGCGATGAACTTGTGGCGGCGCTGCATGGCGCGGGCGCCACGTCCTGGATCGCCATTCACGCCAATCACCCCAACGAATTCGGTCCGGATGCAGCCCGCGCTATTGCCCGTCTAGCCGATGCCGGCATCCCCCTGGTCAGCCAGTCGGTGCTATTAAAGGGTGTGAATGACAATGTGGAGACGCTGGCGGCGCTGATGCGCGCCTTCGTCGAGCATCGCATCAAGCCTTACTACCTGCACCATCCCGACTTGGCTCCGGGCACATCGCATTTTCGCGGCACGATCCCGGAAGGACTGGCGCTGATAAAGGCACTGCGCAAGCAGCTATCGGGATTGGAGATGCCCGCCTATATGCTCGATATCCCTGGCGGTTTCGGCAAGGTGCCGCTGGAAGGCGATCATCTGGTAATTTCCGAAGACGGCATCCGGGTGCGCGACGCAAGCGGCGCCTGGCATCGCTACGAAGATCACATTGCTTCTTGAACCGATTTCCCGCGCAGCCGCTTGAAGAACGCGCTCACCCGATGCCGTGCCTGTTCACGCTTGACCACGCCCATGTCGGTTACCCAGTTCAGCTGAATAACCCGCCGTGGTCCTTCAAAAGCATGAAAGCCATGCCAGGCATTGGGTTCATTTTTGAAGATCAGCAGTGTTCCTTCATCCGGCGGCACTTCCGCGATCATGTCCTCCAGATCGTCTGGTCCCCGCAACAGGCGCAGTCGGCCCGTCTTGGCTTCCCATTCATTGTTCATATAGATCAGCACCGTGATCAGCTTGGTGCGGCTGTCGGTATGAATTTGCCCATCGCGGGCGGCGGAAACTCCGCGCGCTGTCACCATGGTAGGCCGGCCCTCGAGGCTGATGCCGAACTTCTCTTCCACCGCATGGGTGAATTCGGGACCCTGGATCGCGTCTATGAAGGCGCGAAATGCTGGCCCATATTGCAGCGTCGGCAAAGGAAAGCTGCCGGGATGGGTTACCAGGGGATAATCGGCATTGATCGCCGCCATGGCGTCGCCGCGCACAAAATTCGGCACCATCAGATAGGCAAAGGGCTCGCGCACCAGCGGCGTGGCGGCGAAGGCCTCGATATCAATGGGCAGGGCGGTCATGGCCGCCCAATACTATAAAAACAGAACGGGGGAAACCTTGTGGTTTCCCCCGTTCCTTGTCCGGCC
Source organism: Alphaproteobacteria bacterium (assembly GCA_019242275.1). Classification (GTDB taxonomy): domain Bacteria; phylum Pseudomonadota; class Alphaproteobacteria; order Micropepsales; family Micropepsaceae; genus Rhizomicrobium. The sequence continues at coordinate 8,502 of JAFAVT010000176.1, read as the reverse complement.
TTTCATTTGCCCCACGAAAAGCCGGGCATCTGTGCGACCCTTAGTTGGTCGAGTAGTGGAGAATCTGCGCCTTGTTGCCGATAGCACCGGACGTCATGCTCATGCTGCCGCCGATGTTGGAGACGTTGGCGGTAATGTTAGAAGCACCCAACGAGCTGTTGATCTGCATGCTTCTGATCGGCATGTTCTGCGCATTGCTGTCGGCCTCGAAGGTGTTGCCCATCGAGAGTGACTGCATCGCCATGTCGCCGACTACGCCCGTGATATTGGCGTTGATGGAGGTTGCGGGGTCGGAGGCATGGCACTCCTGGCGGCTGTTGATCGAGGTCAATACCGGATCGGTGGAAACCGAAGCGCCATTGCAAAGGGCCTGGTTGGAGAAGCCAACACTGCCCCAGACATTGGAGACATTGGCGTTGATGCTTGAGCCGATGGCGGCATTGGAACCGACAAACTGATTATTATTCACCAGCGTGTTGTTCATGGTCATGATGTCCACCAGATTGCCGGCCGCGGCGCCCTGGAAAGCGGCGTCACCGCCAACGGCATCCACCACAGTGTTCAGGTTGGACCACTGCGTCTGCAAGGTGACCTGGCCGTTGATGATGCTGGACTGGCCGCCTGAAGTATCGGCCCAGTTGGCACCAGCGCCGCCCGAATAGGACGGGCCGCCCCAACTGCCATAACCGTCAGAAGCTTGCGCGCAGGCCAACGTCGCCGATGACGCCGTCAGCAGTGTAGCCGCGATAAGGGTTCGAGCGATTGATGCCATTGTTCATCTCCATGGGGCGATAGGGGTTGGGTTGCGGAAAGGCATAAGGCTGCTGGTAGGCATAGGGTTGTTGATACCCGTAGGCCTGGGCGTAGGGTTGCTGATAGGTCAGTGCCTGCTGCTGATAGGGATTAGGGCCGTAAGGATTGCCGGCCAGATAATCCACCGCCACGGCGCAGGCGCCGGTGGGCGCGCCATAGGCGCGGGAAATCATTTCCATCACGCCGCGCTCGATCACCGAGCGGACACCCAACTGGATCGGCTCCAGGGCGCTTTCGCCGACACTGGCGTCGAAGAAATTGGTGCCCAGGAAGTCGAACACGCCGGCGGAAACCTGGCGGCCAATGATCTGCTTCTGATAAGACACCACATCCACCACTTCCAGGGTGATGGAGTTCACCAGACGCAGGTCCAGGCCGATATTCATCACATACATGCTGCCGCCGAAGGTACCTTTGGTGGCGCCGGTGCCGGTACCGCCGCCATCGCCGGTGGCGTTTTCAGAACGAATGTTGAAGTTCAGCTCGGTGATGCCGCCGACAATGTAATAGTCGGAGCCCAGCACCGAACCCGAAAGAATCTTGCGATAATCGCCCGGCGCCTGGGGATGGTCGTCGGCGATCAGCTTGTTGTTGGCGTATTTGAGGTCCATTTCGGCCACCGAAGTGTCGAAACGCTCCACCATCGGCACGCCGGCCTTAGCAAGGGCGGTCATAGCCATCAGGGCGGCGCCGGCCGTCACCTTGCGGCCCGAACCGTCGGATTCGGTCTTGCCGGTGTAATCGCTGATCTGGCCGACCGCGATCTTGATGGGACGGGCGCGGGTGACGCCCGACATGCAGCGCAGCGAAGCGGAATAGGGGGTTTCGTTGGAAATCACCGGCGCGCCGCCGATCGGGCTGGTATAGCGGCCGACGCTGTCGGCATAAGGGCTGATGCAACCTTCCAGCGATAACGCGGCGGCGAGAGCCAGGGCCAGCGGCTTCAGGAGGTGTTTGCGTCCACGGGGCGTCATAGGCGGGGCTTTCCTATTACTCGCTTTGATCAATGGTTGTTGAGGTCAACAACCGCAGTCTGGTTTCCGGTATTGGTCTGGTGTGAATCAATGACCACTGTGTTGTTGAACCCGATCACTTGGACCTGCAGCTGATTGCCGATCGCCATGGCCTGGCCATAGGCTGCTCCTGCACCGCTCGTGCCAACCCCGGCGCTGGCATATTGGCCGCCCTGGTTGGAGCCGAAATTGGCGGAGGTAATCTGTCCATCCACCATGGTCAGGTTGCCGTTCTGGTCGCGTAGGCTGTAGTTGGCGGGAAGGTTTTGATTCATCGCCCCGTAACCATTGTAACCCGCGGAATTGTTCCAGGCCTGGGCCTCAGCCGCTGTGGCGGCAAGGGACGCGAGGAGAACAAAAGCGGCAATCTTGGTGATGCGCATGGCAAGGGGGTTTCCCGATTTCCTGTCCCCGTCTTCGCAATCGCCGTGCCAGTTCTTAATCGCCGTTAAGCAATTGTTGTCCTATCCCGACACAGGGAAACGCTGCCTCGGCGAGATAACAGCAGGCGGACTCGACTGAACTCATTCCCGTTCTGCTCCTTTTGTCCGCATTGGAAGGGCGAAAGCGTGCCGGATTGGCACTGGCCAAAGCCGCGGCGATAAGGTGTAAAGAGCCATGGCCTTCTTCCATCCCGGCCCGGCGCGGCAGCCGGCCTTCAATGTCCCTGCTGTCGTGCTGGGGCTGATCGCGTTCCTGGCCGCGGCGCATGGTTTGCGCATGGCGCTTCCCCCCGCACAGTCCGCGGACATAGTGAGCAATTATGCCCTCATCCCGGCACGGCTGCTGTTTGCCGGTTCAATCTGGGACAAGGCCGTGCCGTTCGTGAGCTATATGGCGATCCATGGCGATTGGGCCCACGTCGGGATCAACTGCCTTTGGCTGCTGGCCTTCGGTCCCATCGTTGCGCGGCGTTTTGGGGCGCTGCTCTTTCTTCTCTTCTTTCTGATCTGCGGCATTTCCGCTGCGGCCCTGTTTCTGGCGTTTGACTGGGGCGGAGCTGAGCCGGTGGTGGGAGCTTCCGGCGCCATTTCGGGCCTGATGGCCGCCGCCATCCGGTTAATGCCTGCCCGTTTTCCCTGGGTTCAGCCCGGCGAAGCGCCCATGGCGCCGCTTCTTTCCCGCCAGGTACTGAGCTTTTCTGCCATCTGGGTGGTCCTGAATGCCGTGGTGGGCATTTTAGGCTTGGGCTTGGTACCGGCCGGCCAAGCCATCGCCTGGCAGGCGCATCTGGGCGGCTATTGCGCCGGCCTGCTGCTTGCCGGTTTGTTCGATAGCGTGCGACCGAAGGCCCCGACTATGAATGCGGGCTAAGGGCGATCAGCCCAGTTCCACTTTTTCTCCAGCTTGCCCATTTAACCATCTTGTGGCTCGCTGGCAGAATTGGCGAAGCAGAACGGCAGATTCGAATTTGCGGGCACGCCACGGGGAGATACATGGTCATTCGCAGCAAGGCCGCCTCGCTGATCGCCTTGTTGCTGCCAAGTGCAGCAGTTCCCGCCCTGGCCCAAAACAGTGGTGGCATCGAGACTGTCAATGTGACGGCCGAGCACCGGCTGGAGGATCTTGCCACTGTGCCGATGGCGGTCAGCGCCTTCCAGGCCGGCGACATCGAAAGCCGCCGCCTGCAAGGTGTGCGCGACATTCAGTTCGCCACACCCAATGTCAACTACACCAAGAATAACTTCACCAGTTCCAATTTCTCCATCCGCGGCATCGGCACCCAGGTTATCTCCAGCGACAGCGAATACGGCGTCGCTTTCAACCTGGACGATGTTTACTATGCCGTACCGCCGATTGATGCCGCCCAGTTCTATGATGTGGAGCGCATCGAGGTGCTGCGCGGGCCGCAATCCACTTTATATGGGCGCGGTGCCACCGGCGGGGCCTTTAACCTGTTCAGCGCCCGGCCAAAGCTGGACGTTTTTAGCGCCAGCGGTTCTTTTACCTACGGCAACTACAATGCCGTCGAACTGGAAGGCATGCTCAATGTCCCCTTGATTGACGGACATCTGGGTCTGCGGCTGGCGGGGGATTGGGTGCGCCATGACGGTTTCACCCAGAATATTTACGGCGCCGGCCCTTCGCGGGTGGATTCTCGCGATCTCTGGTCAGGCCGCGCCCTCCTGCGCTGGCAACCACAAGAGGATACCACCATTGACCTGATTGCCTCTCATTCCGCCGAGGCCGATAGCCGCCTGCGTGGCCAAAAGCAGCTTTGTGACACCGATCCCACCGGCACCTTGGGCTGCCTGCCCGACGCGCTCAGCGGCAATGGCGGCGCCGTCAACCTCAACGCCACTTTCTTCAATACTCCGGTTTCCAAACAGTCCTTCGGCACTCTCTTTGCTTCGGTCTATCAGGCCTTGGGCCAATCGCCGGCATCAGCACGGGCGAGCGCTGCCAGCCTGGGCATTACCGATCTCACGCAACCTTTTGTGGCCGCGCCCGGCGCAGTGCCGGATAATCCCCGCGTCATCAATTCCGATGTGGCGCCGCATCTGCGGGCGCGCAGCAACGCTGTCACCTTCGAGGCGCACCAGCGCCTCAATGACTGGTTGTCGGCCACACTGGTGGCCGCCTATGCCGACAGCACCTTCTTCAGCAATCAAAGCTACACCAACCAACCGGGCCCAGCCTTCAATTCTACCTTGTTGGCGACTAGCGAAACCACCTTCCAGACCACGCTCAACAGTTTTGCCGGTGCCGGTCTGGTACCGCCCAGTTACGCCAGCGCCACGGCCGGGCCTTACGCCTTTGTGCTCGATCCTTCCCATGCGGGAACATTGCCCACCTCCAACTTCACCAACCTTGGCATTATCAGCCATTCCATCGCCCGTTACTCCGGCCATGGGTATGTCTATGACCAGGCCGATGGCTTTAATCACCAGAATTCGGTGGAGCTGCGTTTCAGCAGCGATCTCGACGGCCCCTTGAACTTCCAGATCGGGCTTTACTACCTGCGCGCCGACTCGCCGGCCGATTATGAGTTGGCGGCAAATACCCAGGATTATGGCATGGTGCTGTTAGGTGGGGTGCTGGGGCCGTTGCGGGCGGCTTCGCTCTGCGCCAACGCCACTGGTTGCATCTATGGCCCGCCCTTCTATCACAATGAAGGCAAACGGGTAGCGATCGACTCCAAGGCGATCTATGGCGAGGTTTATTACGACGCAGTCCCTGATACGCTGAAATTGACGTTCGGTCTGCGCGGTACCGAGGACCGCAAGAGCTTTAGCGGCCGCATTGCCATCTTGAATGGGCTGATCCCCGCCGGCACCAGCAATGAAGAAGCGGCCCTGACGGCTCTGGTAGCCCAGGGCCAAACCGATTTCGATGCGAGCACCAGCGGGGCGCAGTTGTTTGAGGAAGCAAGGCGCAAGTTTGACAAGCTTACCGGCCGTGCGGTGGTCAGCTATACTCCGCATCTCGATTTCACCGACCAGACTTTGATCTATGCCTCCTATTCCCGCGGCTATAAGGCGGGCGGCTCCAATCCCGGTATCCAGAATGGCAACCTGATGGGTATTCCTGCCACTTATGCGCCGGAATCTGTGGATGCCTATGAACTGGGAAGCAAGAACCGGCTGCTGGACGGCACGCTCGAGGCCAATTTGACGGCCTGGTACTATGACTACCGCAACTACCAGATCTCCACCATCGTCGCCAACACGTCGGTCAACAGCAACATCAACGCCACTCTGGACGGGCTGGAGGCGGAATTGCGCTGGAAGCCGGCTTCGCGCTGGTCGTTCAACCTCAACGCCGACATGACCGAATCCCATGTCGGCAACACTATGCAGGTGGATACGCGCAATCCTACCGCCGGCAACGTCAACACTTTGCTGCTGAAGGATTCCAACCTCACCACCACCAATGCCGGCAATTGCGTGCTTTATTATGGAGGGAGCAATTTTGCTGCCGACTTCGCCAATCTGCAGGCGCTTTCCGGCGGCTTGTTTTTTGCGCCGCCCGGCGGCACAGATGCGCTGAAAGTTTCGGGCATTGCCCATGCCGCCTACGGCACCTGCTACGCGGGCACTAGCCCCGGCGATTCCTTTTATGCACTCAGCCTCAACAGCCCGGCGTTGCAAGCGTTGCTGGCTGCGACGCATTTTGCCACCAGTAATCCGGCGATCGGTGGCACACTGACGGGTGTGCCGCGCAATCTCAAGGGCAACATGCTCGGTAACACCGCACCTGGCTCAATCAGTTTTGGCGCCGCCTATAGTCAGCCGCTGGAGGGCGGCTTCACCTTAACCGGCCGGATAGAATGGTATTGGCGGGCTTCCATGTATGGCCGCATCTTCAATGATGGTGCCGACAGGCTTGCGGCCTTTCATGTCGCAAACCTCTTTCTCAGCCTGACGCCGCCTACAGGGCGCTGGGCCTTGGAAGCCTTTGCCAAGAATCTGGGGGACAGTGCCGGCATCAACGGCATCTACCTCGCCGGCGCCACATCGGGACTCTATAGCGGCGCCTTCTATACCGATCCGCGTACCTATGGCCTTAGCTTGCGTGCCAGCCTGTAGCTATTCGGCCGGTGCCGGTACCGCGGCGCGGCGGTCCTTGGGCGAAACCCGCTGCGCCACCTTGTCGAGATAAGTGTAAATCACCGGCGTGATATAGAGCGTCAGCAGCTGCGAAAGCAGCAGTCCGCCGGCCACGCACAACCCCAGCGGCCGCCGCGACTCGGCGCCTGCTCCGGTGCCCAGCGCAATCGGCAGCGTTCCCATCATCGCTGCCATGGTGGTCATCATAATGGGGCGGAAGCGGGTAATCGCGGCCTCGAAAATTGCCTCTTCTGCGCTCACTCCGACATGCGCCCGCTGCTTGGTGAGAGCGAAGTCAATCATCATGATGGCGTTTTTCTTGACGATGCCGATCAGCATGATCATGCCGACGAAGGCATATAGGGTCAGCGGCAGTCCGACGAGATAAAGCGTCAGTAGTGCGCCCATTGCTGCCGAGGGCAAGCCCGACAGGATGGTGAGCGGGTGAATGAAGCTCTCATAGAGAATGCCCAGGATGATATAGACAACCAACATGGCGAGCGCCAGCAGCCAGCCCATGCCCTGGGTCGAACTCTGGAAGGCGGCCGCGGTACCCTGGAAGCTGCCGGTGATGGTATCGGGCATTTCCACAGCGCGGCTAGCGCGGGCAATACCGCTGACCGCGTCCGAAAGAGCATGGCCGGCCGCCATATCAAAGGAAATGGTGATGGCAGGGACCTGGCCGGCATGGTTGATGCTGATCGGCATGGTCTCGTTGGTGATGTCAGTCACGGCCGTCAGCGGCACCAGCGTTGGGTTGGCGCCATTGCCGTTACCGGCGCCACCGGCGGTTATGTAAAGCTTGGCCAGGGCAGAGGGATCGCGCCGGTACTGCGGCAAAAGCTCAAGGATCACTTCATATTGGTTCGAGGGGGCGTTGATCTGAGAGATCTGGCTGGAACTGAAGGCGGCGCCCAGTGCGGTTTCAATCTGTTGCGGTGAAACGCCGAAGGCGGCGGCGCGGTCGCGGTTGATGTTGACCTGTACCGACGGCATGGCGGCGTCATAGTCACTGGTGACGTCCACGAAAGCCGGGTCCTTGCGCATCTCCTCCATCAGGCGGCCGGACATGACCTGCAATTGCGCAAGGTCCAGCCCTTGAAGCGTGTATTGATAATTGGACCGGGCCATGCGGCCACCCAGCCGTACTGACGGTGGGTTGGTCAGGAAGATGTTGGCGCCGGGGATGCGCGACAGTTTGGGGCGCAGTTCCCGGATGACCTGGTCGGCATCGAGTTGGCGCTCCTTGCGCGGCTTCAGCGCAATGAGTTGCAACTGCGCTGAATTGGTGCCGGCCTGGCCGTTGCCTCCCATCACCGAGCTCATCGCGCCCTCGACATTGGGGTCGGCGTTGATGATGTCCTGGGCCTGCTGCACATAGCGCGTCATCTGTTCGAAGGACGTGCCGTTGGCGGCTTGAATCTGGCCTTGGAGACGGCCCACATCGTCGCTGGGCAGGAAGTCCTGCGGCATGATCATGAAAAGGCCGACGCTGGCTGCCAAGGTGAGCGCGAAAATGCCCACCACCACCAGTTTGTAAGCGAGAGCAAGCCGCAGGGTCCTGGTGTAGGCGCTCTGCATCCAGTTGAAAGTGTTTTCACTCAACCGGTAGAACCAGTTATGCTCCTGGCCGTGTTCATCCTTGAGGATGCGGGCACACAGCATCGGCGTCAGCGTCACCGAGATGATGCCCGACGCCAGGATAGCCAGGATGATCGTGACCGCAAATTCGTGCAGCAATCGCCCTACCACGCCGCCCATGAAAAGTACGGGAATGAAGACGGCGGCCAGACTGACAGTCATGCTGAGGATGGTGAAACCGATCTCGCCCGAACCCTTCATTGCCGCTTCATAGGGCGCCATACCCTGCTCGATGTGGCGGACGATGTTATCCAGCATGACGATGGCATCGTCCACGACGAAGCCGACCGAGAGAGTCAGGGCCATCAGCGAAAGATTGTCGAGGTTAAAGCCCATCAGGGACATGCCGGCAAAGGTGCCGATGACGGCGATGGGAAGCGCCAGGGCGGGAATGAGTGTCGCCGAGACCCGACGCAGGAAGGCGAAGATCACCAGCACCATCAGCGCGGCGGCGATAAGCAGGGTCATCTGCACATCGTTAACCA
>JAFAVT010000350.1 GCA_019242275.1 Alphaproteobacteria bacterium | reverse complement strand
GTGATTTCCTCCATGCTCTTGAGGGTGGCGGCGCGGGGCGCAAGGCCCTCTTCATGCATGATGCGCTCGACATTCTCGACCACCACGATGGCATCATCCACCAAAAGGCCGATCACCAGCACCAGGGCGAAAAGCGTCAGCGTGTTGATGGTGTAGCCGAAGGCGGCCAGGACCCCGAAGGTGCCCAGGAGCACCACAGGCACCGCCACGGCCGGGACCAGGGTGGCACGCCAGCTTTGCAGGAAAATGAACATCACCAGCACCACAAGGACGATGGCGATCACCAGGGTCACCACCACGTCGTGGATCGAGAGGCGGATGAACTCGGTATTGTCTATGGGATAGTTCAGCTTCATGCCGGGCGGCAGGGCGCTTCTCAGCGTGTCCACCTTGGCCTTCACCGCATCCACGGTCTTGAGGGCATTGGCGCCGGGCGCCAGCATGATCGCCAGGCCCGAAGCCGGCATGCCGTTGAACAGCACATTGAAGGCATAGGTGTTGGCGCCAAGCTCAACTCGGGCCACATCGCCCAGATGCACCACCGCGCCGCCGGGGGCGGTCTTGAGAATGATGTTGCGGAACTGCTCGGCGGTGTGCAGGCGCGACTGGGCGGTGACGGTGGCGTTGACGGCATTGGGACCGACGCCCGGCTGGGCTCCGATCTGGCCGGCGGAGACCTGGACATTCTGGGTCTGGACCGCGGCGGTGACATCGGAAGGCTGCAAGGAAAAATTCTTCAGCTTGTAGGGATCCAGCCAAATGCGCATGGCGTATTCGCCGCCGAAAGTCTGGGTGCTGCCGACGCCGGGGGCGCGGCTGATCGGATCGCGCATGGTGGAAGTGATAAAGTCGGAAATATCGGCATTGGTGTAGCGGCCGGTATCGTCATAGACCGCCACCACCATCAGAAAGCCGGTCTGGGCCTTCTGCACCACCACGCCCAGTTGCTGCACGGCGGCGGGCAGCAGCGGCACCGCCGCCTGCACCTTGTTCTGGACCTGGACCTGGGCAATGTCGGGATTGGTGCCGGCCGCGAAAGTGGCGGTGATCACGGCCTGGCCATCGGCGGTGGAGGAAGACGAGAAGTAGAGCAGATTGTCCAGGCCGTTGAGCTGCTGCTCGATCACCTGGGTGACGGAATTCTGCAGCGACTGGGCATCGGCGCCGGGATAAAAGGCGCTGATGTTCACCGAAGGCGGGGCGATGTCGGGATATTGCTCGATCGGCAGCGTAAAGGCGGCGATGCCGCCCGCCAGCATAATGACAATGGCGATGACCCAGGCAAAAACCGGGCGGTCTATGAAGAAGCGGGAAAGGCCCATCCTGGCGCCTACTTCCGCGCCGGCGCCGCGGGCGAAGCCGGCTGGGGCACCACCGGCATGTCGGGCTGCACCTTGGCCAAGCCCTCCACGATCACCTTGTCACCGGGCTTGAGGCCCGACAGCACCTGCCAGTTGGAGTCAATGGCACGGCCGGTCTTGATCGGCGTCAGGCGCGCCATGTTCTGGGCATCCACGGTGAGGACAAAAGGCTCGCCCTTGGCGTCATGGCCGACAGCCGGTTGCGGCACCAGGATGCCGTGCACATCCACCCCTTGCGTCACCGTGGCGCGCACATAAAGGCCGGGCAACAACAGGCCTTCCGGGTTTGGGAAGAGAACCCGCAACTTCACCGCGCCGGTGGCGGGATCCACGGTCACGTCGGTGAATTGCAGCTTGCCGGGATGGGCATAGGGCGTGCCGTCGTCCAGCTTGAGCGAGACCGGCGCCGAATTGGCGTTGGCGTTGCCGCTGCGGATTTGCCGCTCCAGCGCCAACAGTTCATTACTGGATTGGTCAATGTCCACATAGATCGGATTGAGGGTGGAGATGGTGGCAAGCGGGGTGGCCTGGTTGGCCGTCACCAGGGCGCCTGGTGTGACGGCGGAAGCGCTGATGCGGCCGGAGATGGGCGCGGTGATGCGCGTCCAGGAGAGATTGACCCGCGCCGATTGCGCATTGGCGGTCGCCAGCTTGTAGGCAGCTTCGGCGTCGTCATAGTCCTGGGCGCTGATGGCGTTCTGTTTCAACAGCGCGGCATAGCGCTCGGCCTTGGCGCGGGTGCTGTTCACCGTGGCGCTGGCGCTATCATAGGCCGCCTGATAGGGGGCCGGATCAATTTGATAGAGCACCTGTCCGGCCTTGACGTTGGAGCCTTCGGTGAACAGGCGCTGCTTGACGAGGCCGGAGATTTGCGGCCGTACTTCGGAAACCGCGAACGGGTTGGTGCGGCCCGGCAGTTCGGCCATCAGTGCCACCGGCTGCTCGGCGATGGTGAGGACGCCGACCTGTTGCGGCGGCATCTTGGGCGGGGGGCCGCCGGCCGGTTTGCCGCAAGCTGCGAGGGCAGCCACCGCCGCCAACAAAACAAGCCGACGCATGTGAAATCCCCTTACATCCGCGGCGCTGAAGTGAAGACCCGCGTACAATATCTCTGCCTATTGGCCGCCCCGGCGCCCAGTGGAGGCGCCGCGGGGCCCTTACATAGTCACCGGAGCCGGGATTGGAAGGGGGCTCTGGGCCCAAAGTGCGGCCAGCGCCAATTCCACCTCGCGGGCATGGCCCAACTGGCACAGTTGCGCCCGGATGGCGCGGCGCTGGGCGGCATCGGCAGGCCGCAAAGCCTGTTCGACATACCAGGAGAGATGCTTGCGGAAGATTTTCAGACCCAGGGCATCGCCGTAAAATTTGAGTGTGGCGCTGAAATGTTTCAGCACCACCTCCAGCCGGTGGCCAAGGCCCGGCTCGATGGCCGCGCCGCCGTCAGGGTCATTGAGGGCGCGATTAATGGCGGCGGCAGCCCAAGGCCGGCCGTAAAGACCGCGCCCCATCATCACCGCATCGGCGCCGGAACGGGCCAGCGCATCGCGGGCGGTGGCGGCGGAAACAATATCGCCATTGACGATCAGGGGCAGCGTGGTGGCGGTTCGCACTTTCGCCACCGCGTCCCAGTCGGCGGTGCCGGTATAGAATTGGCTGCGCGTGCGAGCATGCACCGTGATAGCTTTGACGCCCAGGCTTTGCGCTTTTGATGCCAGTTCCGGCGCGTTGTGATTTTGCGCGTCCCAGCCCAGGCGCATTTTCAGGGTCACCGGGCGCAGGGTGGCATCCACCGCCGCGGCGATGATGCGGGTTGCCAGTTCCGGCTCACGCATCAGGGCCGAACCTGACAGAGCGCCGGTGACTTCCTTGGCCGGACAGCCGAAATTAAGATCAATGATATGAGCGCCGGCGGCCTCGGCCAGTTTGGCGCCCGCCGCCACCCATCGGGGATCGCGCCCCACCAGTTGAATCACTTTCAGCGGCAGGTCTTCGCCGGCAGCGCGGCGCACCACATCGGGGCGGCCGCGGGCAAAGGCATCACAGGCGACCATTTCGGTGGCGACGTAAGGAGCGCCTTCCGCCACGGCAATGGTACGTGCCGGCAGGTCGGTGACGCCGGTCATCGGCGCGCATAGAACGCGGCCGGGAATAGTGACATCGCCTATTTGAAGCATGAAGAACTCATCTGGGCGACCAACAGCGCCGACTTGTGACGGCGGGATTCAAAATTCACGTCGGCACCACGTCGAAAGCGATGGAGGTACGCTTCTGCGTGTCATGAAACGGAATCGTCCCGTGCCACATATAGGACGGAAACAGCACCAGCCGACCCGGCGCAGGCTGGATGGCGCGGCGAAAAGAAAGACCGGCGTCAAAGTCCGGTTCGCCGAACTTGATCCAGCCCTGTTTTGCCTTTTCGTCTGCCACCGCGCCCGGCACACCGGCATAATAGCAGGAACTGATCCAGCCCATGGGATGGATGTGATTGACGTGGAAACCGCAATCAGACAGCCGTGACGACCAGGAGCCGCTATAGCCAAAGCTGCTGGTGCGGCGTCCGCGCAAGGGGTGACGGGGATCGGGGGCCAGATTTTCGATATAGCGTGCCACTGCTTCATCTATGCGCGCCTTCAGTTTTTCCACCAGGGCATGGCCGCCGCCGAAGAGATGACCTTGGGTCTGGGTGCCGCCGCGCAAGGACTGGTCGAGAAATTCCCGCCGCGGCGGGTGCAGCCCCGCCAGTTCATCTTCCAGGGCGGCGTTGAAACCGGCCATGTCGGCAAAACCGTGCGGCGCTTCAAGATCAAAGACCTGCACCAGCGCATCATAACCCATCAAAGTCTCATCCCGGTCATCCCCCAGAAGCCGCCAGGCGGTGGAAAGCCGCGCCAGGCTGTTGTGATCATGGGGGACTTCGGCCAACACCGCTTCCAGCATGGCCGCCGCCTTCTGCGCATCGCCGGCGCGCAACGCCGCGTTACCGATGCCCGCCTTCAAGGCGACCTCGCCGGGCCGGCGCTGCAACGCTCCTTCCAGCAACATCAGCGCCTCCGCAACAGCCTCGGTCTCGGTCAGCAAGGCGGCGCTGCGCAACAAGGCGGCGAGATTGTCCGGCTCGCGCGCCAGAAGCGCGGTACAGACCGAGCGGGCTTCGGCTGCCCGTCCGGCCGTTGCCAGAAGCGCCGCCTTGTCGAGCAGAAGATCGGCGCTCTGTGGCGCGACATCATAAGAGACGAACATTTCGCTTTCCCGGCCCAGAAGATGCAGCAACGCGTTATAATGGCGGTGCAGCCGCGGATTGGCGGGATCGCTCTTCAGCATCTGCTGCATCAGACACAAGGCGTCTTCGTGCCGCCCCAATTCCTGCAACAAATCGAAACGCTCGGCATCAAAGCGCGCCGGTGCCAGGTGCCGCGCCAAGGTGGCGGTCTTGAGCGCGGCCTCGCGTTTGTGCTGCTGCCGCTGCACGGCACAAAGATCGGTCGCCAAGGCTTCTTGCAACGCCGGCTCTGGCTTTGAGTCCAGTCCGCGGCCCAGGACCAGTTCTGCTTCCTGGGTTCGCCCCATGGCGGCCAGCACCTTGCCGAGATTGAGCAGCAGACGCGGCTGGCCGGGACTGACCTGGTCGGCTTCGGCCAGCAGACGGGCGGCGTCGTCCAGCCGGTTTTGTCCGATGCGGACCAACCCCAGGATATGGAGGGCGTCGCCTTTGCCGGGGCCGCCGGCGGCGAGCAAGGCATCTGCCGCTGTTTCCGCCCCGGCGAGATTGCCCTGGCTCAAGGCTTGCGCGGCCTGGGAAAGAAGGGCGCTGGGATTAAAGATCACCATGGTCTGTCCTAGCATGGCGCCGGCTTTGCCCCCATCTTGGGGGTGGAGTGGCAGGTCTGTCTCAGCCTTCGGGGTTCCAAAGCCAAGAAAATCAAGAGCTTGACCGAATCACCTGTCGCAATCGGTAACAGCAAAAGCCTTGCGCTGCGGAGGCGAACTAATAATAAGGTCGCGGGCGTGGCGGCCGGGCGAGGACATGGCGCAGCTTTTCATCATTGTCGGCTGGGGTTTGGCGGGGTTTTCCCTGCTAGGGTCGGCCTATGCCCTGTTTGCTGCTGTGCTGGTGCGCCGCTTCATGGCGGGGCAAAGCGTGCCCGCCCATGCCCGGGGGCCGGTGACCATCCTCAAGCCCTTGCATGGCGATGAACCGGGGCTGTTCGAGAATCTGGAGAGTTTTTGCCGACAGGACTATGCCGCGCCGCTGCAGATTGTTTTCGGGGTGCATGATGATGCCGATCCGGCTACGGCGGTGGTCAAGGCGCTGAAGGCAAAATATCCCGCGTTGGACATGACGCTGGTGGCGGATGGGGCCAGCCATGGCGCCAATGGCAAAATCTCAAATCTGATCAACATGCAGGCGGCCGCCCGGCACGACATTCTGGTGCTGGCCGACAGCGACATCGCGGTGAAACCACATTGGCTGACTCATGTTTGTGAAGCCTTGAGCCGCCCAGGCGTCGGCGTCGTCACCTGTCTTTATACCGGCGAAGCGGCGGCCGGAGCCGATGGCCTATGGTCCAAGCTGGCGGCGATGGGCAGTTCTTATGATTTTCTGCCCAATGTCGTGGTCGGCACCTCGCTGGGGCTGGCGGCGCCCTGCTTCGGCTCCACTATCGCCTTGGCCCGCAAAACCCTGGACGAGATCGGCGGCTTCGCCGCCTTCGCCGATTGCCTGGCCGACGATTATCATATCGGCCGCGCTGCGCGCGAAGCCGGCTATACCCTGGCGATGCCGGCGCTGGGTGTTGCCCATACCGCGGCCGAGCCCAGCTTCGGTGCCCTGTTCCGCCATGAGCAGCGCTGGCGCCGCACCATCCACAGCCTCGACCCCGCCGGTAATGCCGGCAGCATTGTCACCTTTACCTTCGCCTTCGCGTTGATGAGCGCGGCGCTGCTGGATTTCGCGCCGGTTGCGCTTTTGGTTCTGGCTGTGGCCTTGGCTGCCCGGTTGCTGCTCAAGCAAAGCATTGACCGCGCTTTCGGGACCAATGCTGGCCCGGCCTGGCTAATGCCGCTGCGCGATCTTCTCAGCTTCGCCGTCTTCGTCAATTCGCTGTTCGGCGAGACGGTGCATTGGCGCGGTGCCCGGTTCGGAATTGATCCGGCCGGCGCCATGTCACAAATCTGACCCCAAAATCTGACCTCAAGGGTTTTCCCATGCCGATGAAATCGCTTTTCCTGCAGGCGCCGTCCTTTGACGGCTATGACGGCGGCGCCGGCGCCCGCTATCAGATGAAACGAGAAGTGAAGAGTTTCTGGTTTCCCACCTGGCTGGCCCAGGCTGCCGCCATGGTGCCGGGCTCGCGCCTGATTGATGCCCCGCCGCACAATCTGTCCTTCAAGGACATTGAAGCGGATGTGAAGGCGCATGAGCTGATCGTCATCCATACCTCGACGCCGTCTTTCAAGTCCGACATCCGTACCGCCCAGATGGTGCGCGACATCAATCCCACCGCCAAGATCGGCTTTATCGGCGCCAAGGTGGCGGTCGAGCCGGTGGAAAGCATGAAGGCGTGTCCGGCGCTGGATTTCGTCGCCCGTAATGAATACGACTTTACCATCCAGGAACTGGCGAACGGCGCCGACTGGGCCACCATCAAGGGCCTGACCTGGCGCAACGCGGCGGGCGAGATCATCTCGAACCCCGAGCGCGAAATCTTGGTCAACATGGACGAACTGCCGTCGGTGCTGCCGCTCTACAAGCAGCTTGACGTCAAGCAGTATTTCGGCGGCTACCTCTTGCACCCCTATATGAGCTGGTACACCGGCCGCGGCTGCAAGTCGCGCTGCACTTTCTGTCTGTGGCCCCAGACCATCGGCGGCCACAAATACCGCTTCATGTCCATCGAACGGGTGGTGCGCGACGTGCAGTATGTGAAGGAGAATTTCCCCGAAGTGAAGGAAATCTTCTTTGACGACGACACCCTCACCGACAATCACGACCGGGTGGAGGAACTGGCCAGGGCCCTGGGCCCCTTGGGCGTGACCTGGTCGTGCAACGCCAAGGCCAATGTGCCGCGCAAGACGCTGGAAGTGATGAAGGCCAATGGCCTGCGTCTGCTGCTGGTGGGCTATGAGTCCGGCAACCAGCAGATTTTGCACAACATCAAGAAGGGCCTACTGGTCAATGTCGCCAAGCGCTTTGCCAAGGATTGCCATGAGCTTGGCATTGTCGTGCACGGCACCTTCATTCTGGGCCTGCCGGGCGAGACCCGCGAGACCATCCAGGAAACGCTGGCCTTTGCCAAGGAAGTGAACCCGCACACCATCCAGGTGTCGCTGGCGGCGCCCTATCCCGGCACCTTCCTGTACAAACAGGCCAAGGAAAATGGCTGGTTTGCGTCGGATGTGGACCTGCTGACCGATGACGGCACCCAGATCGCGCCGCTGAACTATCCGCATCTCGGCCATACCGAAATCTTCGAGTCGGTGGAGGAGTTCTACAAGAAATTCTACTTCCGCCCCTCCAAGATCGCCGAGATCGTCAAGGAAATGCTGATGTCGCGCCAGATGCTGGTGCGGCGCCTGCGCGAGGGGGTGGAGTTCTTCCAGTTCCTGCGCAAGCGCGAGGACATGATTGTTTCGTGAGCTATACCGGCCGGCCATGGTGCCTGCCATCCATCCTTCGACAAGCTCAGGATGAGGACTTTTATTTGGCCCTCACCCTGAGCCTGTCGAAGGGCGAGGGCCGACTTCGGTGAAAAACCTCATCATCACCGCCGATGATTTCGGCGCGGCGCGTCAGGTCAATGACGCGGTGCTGGAAACGCACGCCCATGGCGTCCTGACCGCCGCCAGTTTGATGGTGGGTGCGCCGGCCGCGGCCGATGCGGTGGCGCGGGCCAGAGCGACGCCATCCTTGCGGGTGGGGCTGCATCTGGTGCTGGTGGACGGCAAGCCCGTGTTGCCGCCGTCGCAGATTCCGGACCTGGTGGATGGCAAAGGCGAATTCCGCAATGACATGGCACGCGCCGGCGCGGCGATGTTCTTTCGCCCATCCGTGCAAAAACAGGTGGAAGCGGAAATCGCGGCACAGTTCGATGCCTTCCGCGCCACCGGCCTCCACTTTGACCACGTCAATGCCCATAAGCATTTTCATCTGCATCCCACCATCGCCGCCCTGATGGTGAAATATGCCGTCCGCCATGGCGTGAAAGGGGCGCGGGTGCCGCTGGAACCGCAAGGCGTATTGGCGCAAATAGAACCGCGCAAAGCCTGGGCCGTGGCCATGATCACCCGGTCGTTCGGGGAAAAGTTGCGCCGGCGCTTTGCCCGCGCCGGCATCGCCGCGCCGGACCAGGTCTTTGGTCTGGCCTGGTCGGGCGCCATGACCGCGCCGCGCCTCAAAGGGATTGTGGAAAATCTCCCTGCCGGCCTCACCGAAATCTATCTGCATCCCGCCACAGGGCCTTATCCCGGCTCGGCCCCCGGCTATGCTTATGGCGATGAACGCGCGGCCTTGCTGAATCCCGCTGTCATTGCGGCAACGCAAGGACAGGACATCCGCCTTGGCGGTTTTTGCGACTTTCCGATAAAAGGCTCCCCATGAGTTCGCATGCTTTTGTCATTCCGCCCGAATTGACGCTGGACACCGGGAGCTGGCCGGCGGACGGCCCCATCCGCTTTGGCAGCGAGGAACATAAGCGGCTGTTCTGCAAGACGCTGCTGGATACCCATGATCCCTACCGACCCAAGGTGCTGGATTGGCCGCGGCTGGGCGAGGAAGCGGAAAAGCGCATCACCTCGCTGCCGATCTGGGACATCGCGGTGCAGACCGAAAACCGCGCCGGCCTGAATGTCTGCACCTATGCGGAGAAAATTTCTGATCCGCTGCTGAACAAGGCGGTGCAACTCAACGGCTTTGAAGAGCGGCGCCACCGTCATGTCCTGGCCAATCTGGTGGAAGCCTATGGCATCAAGCTGGCGCCCGAGCCCCATTATCCGGTGCCGAAAGACCCGGAATGGGCTTTCCTGGTCACCGGCTATTCCGAATGCATCGATTCCTTCTTTGCTTTTGGCCTGTTCAAGGCGGCGGCCGACACCGGCTATTTCCCCCCCGAACTGATCCAGACTTTCGATCCGGTGGTGAATGAGGAAGCCCGTCACATTCTCTTCTTCGTCAATTGGGTAGCCTGGCATCGGCGCAACATGCCTTTCTGGCGCCGTCCCTGGTTCGAACTGAAAGTGCTGGCGGTGTGGGTCTTTCTGGTGTGGGAGCGCATCGGCATTGCCGGTGACGTGTCCCATGGTCAGCAGGACAATAATTTCACCGTCAGCGGCGCCGAACAGTTGGGCGCCGACATCAATGTGGGCGAATTGATCGCCATCTGCCTTGCGGAGAATGACCGGCGGCTGAAGCCCTTCGACGACCGGCTGAAGCGCCCCCGCTTTGTGCCCTTCCTGGCCCGTCTGGCCTTGAAGTTTATTGGCCCCAAGCACAAGGCGGCCTGAAATGAAAATCGGTTCACCCGAACACCGCGACACTTTCTGCCGCCATTTCATGCAGACCTATACCGAGTTCGATCCCGACACGCTGCCCTGGCCGGAGCTTGATCCGGAGGCGCTGAGCCGCCTGCGCGCGGTGCCGTTCTGGGAAGAAGTCTTCTACACCGAGCGCCGGGCCGGAGCGATCGTGGCCGAATTCGTCAAGACCATTGAGGACCCGGTGATGAAGGAGGCGGTGGCGCTGCAAGGCTTTGAGGAAGCCCGCCATGCCAAGATGATCCGGGTGATGATCAACAAATACGGCATTGATGCCGCCGAGCGGCCGCTGGAAGACGTTTCCGACAATGTCGAAACCCGCTTCAAGGATTTTGGTTTTGGCGAATGCATGGATTCCTTTCTGGGTTTTGGTGTTTTCAAGATCGCCATGGCCAACCAGTTCCTGCCGAAGGAGATGTTCGCCATCTTCGAGACCCTGATGTATGAGGAAACCCGCCATATCGTCTTCTTCGTCAACTGGATGGCCTATAACCAGGCGCAGAAGGGGTTCTTGGCGCGCCTGCTGCTGCCTTTCACCGATTTCCGCTACTACATGCGCGCGCTGGGCCGCATGGTGGGCACCGCCAGGCGCGGCAAGGAGATGAATGACGGCAAGGAATTCACCGCCACCCAGGCCAGCGTGTTCCTGGACGGCTTTACCTTCCGCCGCTTCCTGGAAGACTGCTATTCCGAAAACCGCCGCCGCATGGACGTCTTTGACAAGGAATTGCTGCGCCCCAGCTTTCTGCCGCAACTGGCGGAAACAGCGCTGTCGGCGATGCGGTTCTGGAGTTTCCGCGCCAAGCCGTTGCCCGCCTAGATGAAGTGGGGCGTCGCCATCGCCTTGGCGGCCGGCCTGGTCGCGGCCGTCTGGCTGGTCTGGGCGGTGGGTTTTGGCGCGGTATTCGCGGCCATCGCCCGCGCCGGCTTTGGCGGCCTTGCGCTGCTCTGCCTCTACGCCCTGGTGGTGTTCATTGCGCTGGCGCTGGCCTGGTATTTCCTGATGCCGCCGGAGCATCGCCGGCCGTTGCGCGATTTCTATGTCGCCCGCCTGGTGCGGGATTCGATTGCCGAGATCTCGCCTTTTTCGCCGGTGGGCGGCATGGTCGCCGCGGCGCGGCTGATGGTGCTCAAAGGCATGAACAGCGGCTATGCCGCCGCGTCCGTCGCCGCTGACGCCACCACCGAAGCCATGGCGCAGGTGGCATTCCTGGCTTTCGGCCTGGGCTGGGGCATCACCCAATTCGGCCATATCGCAGGCGGCGATGCGCTTGCCCGCGGCATGATCGCGGTGCTGCTGCTGGCGGGGCCGGCGATTGCGCTGCTGATTTTCCTGCAGCGCCGCGGCGCTGCCTTTGCCGAACGCATGGCGCGGCGCTTCTTCCCGCAATTGCAGGGCGGCGGCTCGTTCCGGCAAGGCATGGAGGCGCTTTATGACAGCAAGACGCGGCTGGCCTTGTCGGCTGTGTGGCATCTTCTGGCCTGGGTGGGCGGGGGCGTCGGCACCTATATCGCCTTTGCTCTGGTGGGCGGGCGCATCAGCCTGTTGAATGCCGTGGCGCTGGAAGCCTTGCTCTCCACCTTGCGCAGCATTGCCGCCCCGGTGCCGGCCGCCATCGGCGTACAGGAATGGAGTTATGCGCTGCTGGCACGGCTGTTCGGGCTGCCGGAGGAAATGGGCGTGGCGGTGTCGCTGCTGAAGCGGGCCCGCGAAATCGTGCTGGGCGTGCCGGCGCTGCTCTATTGGCAGGCCATTGAGGGGCGAGGAGCGATGCGCGCAGCGCATGAGCGGGTGTTCGCCGCGGCGAGCCGTCCACCGGACGGCTCGCAAGTTCGCGGCTCACGGACCCGCGAAAGCGACGAGCGCCGCGAGCTTGGGCGAGCGGCCGGGGAACAGCAACATGACTGACATCGTGCTGGTGACCGGCGCTTCCGGCTTTGTCGGGGCCGCGGTGGCGCGTGCCGCCCTCAAACGGGGTTTTCGCACCCGGGTGCTGCTGCGCCCCACCGCCGACCGGCGCAATATCGCGGGCCTGGAGGTGGAGCCCGTCACCGGCGACATGCGCGATGAAGCCTCCATGACGGGGGCCCTGGACGGCGTGCGCTATCTTTTTCATGTCGCCGCCGATTACCGGCTGTGGGCCCGCGACCCTGAAGAAATCGCCCGCAACAATCTTCAAGGAGCGCAGGCGGTGATGGCCGCGGCGAAGAGAGCCGGGGTGGAGCGCATTGTCTATACCTCTTCGGTCGCGGCCTTGAAGCCCGGCCGCGGCGAGGCGGTGGACGAGACTTCGCGCCATACCCCCCACAGCGTGATCGGCGCCTATAAGCGCTCCAAGCTCCTGGCGGAGCGTGAAGTGGAGCGCCGCGTGACGGAAGAGGGGCTGCCTTGCGTCATCGTGGCGCCGTCCACCCCCATCGGTCCCCGTGACATCAAGCCGACGCCCACCGGCCGCATCATCACCGAAACCGCCAAGGGCAAGCTGCCGGCCTTTGTGGATACCGGCCTTAATCTGGTGCATGTGGAGGATGTGGCCGAAGGCCATTTCCTGGCGCTGGAGCGAGGCAGGATCGGCGAGAATTATATTCTGGGCGGTCAGGACGTGACGCTTCAAACCATGCTGGGCGAGATCGCCGCCCTGGCCGGGCGCAGACCGCCGAAAATCAAGCTGCCGCGCGGGCCGCTGTTTCCCCTGGCCTATGGCGCGGAAGCCTTTGCCCGTGTTACCGGCAGGGAACCCATGCTGACCGCCGATGCGCTGCGCATGTCGCGCTATCACATGTTTTTCTCGTCGGAAAAGGCCAGGCGCGAACTGGGTTACACGGCGCGGCCCTATGGGCGGGCGCTGGAAGATGCCGTCGCCTGGTTTGGCGCCAACGGGTATCTCTAGATGACGGCGCTGCTGCAATGGCCGCTGCACAATGTCGCCGGCATCGTCTTCGGCTTCCTGCCGCTGGGCGTGTGGCTTTATCTGATTTTCGGCCGCGAGCTGTTCTGGCTGTTTCGCGAGCGCGAGGGCACGGAGCGGCCCAGCGCGCCGCACTGGCCGTCGGTGGTGGCGGTGGTGCCGGCGCGCGACGAAGCCGATGTCATCGCCCGCTCGCTGGGCAGCCTGATCGCGCAGAACTACAAGGGCGATTTTCATGTCATTCTGGTGGACGACCAGAGCGATGACGGCACCGCCATCGCGGCGCGGGCGCTGGGATCAGCGCGGGTTACCGTGCTGGCAGGCGCGCCCCGCCCGCCCGGCTGGACCGGCAAGTTGTGGGCCATGCATCAAGGCGTGGAAGCGGCCAAGGCCCATGCGCCCGACTATATCTGGTTCACCGACGCCGACATTGCCCACGCGCCCGACAATCTGGCGCGTCTGGCGGGAAGGGCAGAGGCGGGCGGCCTGGTGCTGACCTCGCAGATGGCCAAGCTCTCGGCCCGGACCATGGTGGAGCATTTTCTCATTCCCGCCTTCGTCTTCTTTTTTGCCATGCTCTATCCGTTCGGCGCCGTGAACGATCCGCGCCGCAAGACCGCCGCGGCGGCCGGCGGCTGCATGCTGGCGCGGCAGGATGCCCTGACTGCGGTAGGCGGGATCGGCGCCATCCGCCACAACATCATTGATGATGTCTCGCTGGCCGAACGGATGAAGCGGCAGGGGCCGGTATGGCTGGGACTTTCCACGGGGGCGGTATCGCTCCGGGCTTACGAGAGCCTTAGCGAAATCCGCCGCATGGTGGCGCGCTCGGCCTTTGCCGAACTGGATTATTCGGTGCTGAAATTGCTGGGAACGCTGCTTGGTCTGGTGCTGGTCTATCTGGCGCCGCCGGCCACGGCGCTGTTTGCCTGGGGGCCGTCGCAGATGGCGGGCTGGCTGGCCTGTCTCTTGATGGTGATTGCGCTGCAGCCGATTTTGCGCTTCTACCGGCTGTCGCCGCTTTGGGGCTTCGCCCTGCCCATCATTGCCGCCTTCTATGCTCTCTTCACCCTGGATTCGGCCTGGGCCTATTGGTGCGGCCGGGGCGGGATGTGGAAGGGCCGGGCGCAGGCCGGGGCGCGGAGCGAAGGATGAGCGGCGAGGCGTTGCAATCGGGCAAGGGCCACCGGGACGAGAATTTTCCCGTCGCCTCGGTGCTGATCGCGCCGCGTTATCGCGCCCCGGTGATGGCCTTCTACCGGTTTGTGCGTTTTGCCGACGACATTGCCGATCATGCCACGGCGGCGCCCGAGGAAAAGCTGCGCTTGCTGGAAGAGATGCGGGCGACGCTGGCGGGAGAAAGCCAGGCGTCGCCGGAAGGCATGCGGTTGCGCGCGATTTGCGTCGAGCGTGGCCTCTCCATTCAGCATGCGCTGGATCTGCTGGAAGCCTTTCGCCGCGATGTCACCAGGCTGCGCTATGCCGATTGGGACGAGGTGATGGATTATTGCCGCTATTCCGCCATGCCGGTAGGACGCTTTGTGCTGGATGTGCACGGCGAAAGCCAAGACCTGTGGCCGTTCAATGACGCGCTCTGCGCCGCGTTGCAGATGATCAATCACCTCCAGGATTGCGGCAAGGATTACCGCGCGCTGAACCGTGTCTATATTCCCCTGCCGCTGCTGGCGGCGGCGGCAGAAGGCGTCGAAGCCCTGGGCGCGCCGCAGGCCAGCCCTGCACTGAAAGCGGTGATCCGGGACCTGGCGGCACAAAACGGACAATTGCTGGCCAAATCCAGGCCCTTCGCCCGCGCCATCCGCAACACCCGGCTTGCCTTGGAAGTTGATCTCATCCAAACCCTCGCCGAAAACCTCAATGCCAGACTGATGCGCCGCGATCCCTTGTCCGACAAGGTTCACCATTCCAAATTCGATGTGGCGCGTCTGTTTCTGGGCCGCCTGCCGGCTTTCGTCCTTGGCCGGATGCGCCGGCCATGAGCACCACCCTGGACGCGCCCCAGGCGGCGGCGGTGAAGAAGAAGGCCAGCGGCAGTTCTTTCTATCTGGCCATGCGCTTGATGCCCGAGGCCGAACGCGACGCCATGTTCGCCATCTATGCCTTTTGCCGCAAGGTGGACGACATCGCCGACGACGGTATCGGCACCCGCGAGGATCGCCGCCGCAAGCTGGAAGCCTGGCGTGATGACATCGCCGCGCTTTATCGCGGTGCGCCCGCCGGGCAGGCCCAGTTTCTCAGTGCCGTCGTGGCGCGTTATGGCCTGCGCCAGGACGATTTCAATGCCGTGCTGGACGGCATGGCGATGGACGTGGCCGAGGATATTGTCGCGCCCAGCCTCACCACGCTTGATCTTTACTGCGACCGCGTCGCCAGCGCGGTGGGCCGGCTTTCCATCAAGGTTTTCGGCATGGAGGAAGGCCCCGGCTTTGAACTGGCGCATCATCTGGGCCGGGCTTTGCAATTGACCAACATCCTGCGCGACATTGACGAGGATGCCGATATCGGCCGGCTCTATCTGCCCCGTGAATATCTGGAAGAGATGAAATGCTGCGCTTCGCTGGACCCCAAGGCAGTGGTGGCGCGGCCCGAGATTGATACGGTCTGCCGCAAACTGGCGGTGCTGGCCCATCGCCATTACGACGCGGCCAAAGCCATTCTGGCGAAAAAGCCCAAGGGGCGCCTCGGCACGCCCGGCCTGATGGGGGCGGTCTATTCCGAGATATTGTGGGAAAGCGAGAAGGCGGGTTTTGCCCCGCCCCGCCGCCGCGTCAGCCTTGGCAAGTGGCGGCTGCTGATTTTATTGGCGCGGGTCAGCCTTGGCTAAGGCCTACATCATCGGCGGCGGTGTGGCAGGCCTGGCGGCGGCGACGGCGCTGGCCCGGAAAGGCGCGCAAGTCGAATTGTTCGAGGCGGGGCCGCAAGCGGGCGGGCGCTGCCGCTCTTACTTCGACGCCACGATGGGCCAGGTGATTGATAATGGCAATCATCTGGTGCTGTCGGGCAATCATGCCGTCTATGCCTATCTGGAACGCATCGGCGCCGCGTCCGCCTTGAAAGGCCCCGATCACGCCACCGTGGATTTCGTGGATCTGGGCGAGGGGTTGCGCTGGAAAGTGGCGCTGAATGACGGGCTGCTCCCGTTCTGGATGCTGCGGGCCGCCACCCGCGTGCCGGGCACGGCAGCGAAGGACTATGCGGCTTTCGCGCCCCTGCTATGGGCGAAGAAAAGCGCCACCATCGGCAGGGTGGTCAGGCCGCAAGGGATGTTGTGGCGCCGGCTGGTGCATCCCTATCTGCTGGCGGCGCTGAACACCGAGCCGGAAAATGCCTCGGCGGCGCTCGCCGGTGAAGTGCTGCGGCAAGGCTTGCTGGCCGGCGGCCGTGCCTGCCGTCCCCGCATCGCCGAACCCAATCTGGCGGCGGCCTTCATCACGCCGGCGCTGGCCTTTCTGGAAAAAAACGGCGCCAAGGTGCATCTGGGGCAGCGTCTGCGCCGCTTTACCATCGCCGGCACCGGCGTGCGGGCGCTGGAATTCGCCGATGCCACCATTCCCAGCGGCATGAAGGATGCGGTGGTGCTGGCGGTGAATGCGCCGGTGGCGCAGGATCTGGTGCCGGGTCTTTGCGCGCCCAACCAGTTTCGCGCCATCGTCAATGCCCATTTTGCGGCGGCGCCGCCGGCCGGCGCGCCGGCCATGCTGGGCGTAATCGGCGGCACGGCGGAGTGGATCTTCAGCTTCCCGGACCGCATTTCGGTCACCATCTCGGCGGCGGATGGAATTGTGGATGAGGAGCGCGAAAGCCTTGCTGCCCGCATCTGGAGGGATGTGACGGCGGCGCTACAGCTTGATGCCGCTTTGCCCGCCTCAATTCCTCCTTGGCAGATCGTCAAGGAAAAGCGGGCCACTTTCGCCGCCACCCCCGAGCAGGATGCCTTGCGGCCCGGGCCGCGCACCGCCACGCGCAATCTTTTCCTGGCCGGCGACTGGACCCAGACCGGCCTGCCCGCCACCCTGGAAGGGGCGATCCGCTCCGGCGAAACCGCGGCGGCTTTGGCGATGCGGCATCTGCAATTATAGTCGGCCCATGAACGCCCCCGTCGCCAACATGGAACTGGAAGCGGCCATCCGCGCCGCCACCGAAGGGTTGCTGCGCGAACAGCGGCCGGACGGGCATTTCGTTTATGAACTGGAAGCCGACTGCACCATTCCGGCGGAATATGTGCTTCTGGTGCATTATCTGGGCGAGACGCCGAACCTGGAGCTGGAGCGCAAGATCGGCGTTTATCTGCGCCGCATCCAGGGGGCGCATGGCGGCTGGCCGCTGTATCACGAAGGCGCGCTGGATATTTCCGCGACGGTGAAAGCCTATTTTGCCCTCAAGATGATCGGCGACGACATTGAGGCGCCGCACATGGCGCGGGCGCGGGAGGAGATCAGGAAGCGCGGCGGCGCCATCAAGGCCAATGTCTTCACCCGTATTCTGCTGTGCCTTTACGGCGAAGCCTCGTGGAATGATGTGCCGACGGTGCCGCCGGAGCTGATTCTGCTGCCGCGCTGGTTTCCCATTCATCTGTCGAAGATGAGCTATTGGGCCCGCACCGTGATTGTGCCGCTCTTGGTGCTGTGTGCGTTGAGGCCGCTGGCGAAGAATCCCCGCGGGGTGCATGTGCCGGAATTGTTCGTTCCGGGTGTGCCGGCCGCCAGCCCCCGCGCGCCGCATCAAAGCAAATATTGGTCGGCCTTTTTCACCGGCCTGGATCGGGTCTTGAAGAAGGTGCAGTGGCCGCAAGGTCCGCGCGCGCGCGCCATAGAGAAATGCCGCTTGTGGGTCACCGAGCGGCTGAACGGGCAGGATGGGCTGGGCGCCATATATCCCGCCATGGCCAACAGCGTGATGATGTATGACCTGCTGGGTTATCCGCCGGAAAACCCGGATCGCGCCATTGCTCGCAAGTCGGTCGAGTTGCTGCTGGTGGTGAAGGAGGATGAAGCCTATTGCCAGCCTTGCGTCTCGCCGGTGTGGGATACGGCCCTGGCGGCGCATGCCTTGATGGAAGCGCGTGATCCCAAGGCTGATGCCGCGGTGGCAAAGAGCCTGGAATGGCTGAAGCCGCTGCAGGTGCTGGAGGTCAAAGGCGACTGGGCGGAAGAGCGCCCGGACGTGCGCCCCGGCGGCTGGGCCTTCCAGTACCGCAACGATCATTATCCTGATCTGGACGACACCGCCGTGGTGGTGATGGCGATGGACCGCGCCGCCAAGGCGGGCATCGCGCCAGAATATGGGGAAGCAGTTGCGCGCGGCCGCGAATGGGTGGAAGGGCTGCAATCAAAGGGCGGCGGCTGGGGCGCCTTTGATGCCGACAATGCCTATTACTACCTCAACAACATTCCCTTTGCCGATCATGGCGCCTTGCTCGATCCGCCCACCGAGGACGTTTCGGGCCACTGTGTCGGCATGCTGGCGCAACTGGGCGATGGCGGACAGCGACTGGAAGACGGGATTGACTATCTGCGCCGGACCCAGCGCGCGGATGGAAGCTGGTGGGGCCGCTGGGGCGTCAATTACATCTATGGCACCTGGTCGGCGCTGGCCGGTCTGGCGGGGGCGGGGCTTGGGCCCGATGACGAAACCGTCAAGCGCGGCGCCGACTGGCTGATCGCCATCCAGAATCCCGATGGCGGCTGGGGCGAGAATTGCGACAGCTACAAGCTGGATTACAAGGGTTATGAACCGGCGCCCTCCACCGCCTCACAGACGGCATGGGCGCTGCTGGGCCTGATGGCGGCGGGGCGAGTGGATCATCCGGCGCTGGTGCGGGGTGTGAAGTGGCTGACGGCGCGGCAGGAGGCCGACGGGCTGTGGACCCAGGCGCATTATACCGGCGGCGGTTTTCCCCGCGTCTTTTATCTCAATTATCACGGCTATCCGCGCTTCTTTCCGCTCTGGGCCTTGGCGCGCTATCGCAATCTCAAGGCCACCAACAGTCGAAGGGTTGAGTGGGGGCTGTGAGATTCTTCCTGTCATCCCCGGCGAGCCGCGCTCGCACTGCGAGCGCGGTGAGGGAAGGGGAGCCACGCTGGAAAGACTGGACGCGCTTTGACAGCCTGGGTTCCCTTCCCCTCGCATTGCTGCCGCAATGCTCGGCCGGGAATGACAGGGAGTTTTGATGACCATCCTTGCCGTTTGCGGCCTGACGCGCGAAGCCGAGATTGCCGGCACCGATAGCGTTATCGCCGTGGCGGGGGGCGGTGATGCGGCGGGGTTGAGGAAGAAGCTCAGTGCCCTGCATGGCGATATGTCGGGTGTCATTTCCATCGGGTTGGGCGGGGCGCTGTCGCCGCTGCTGAAAGTCGGCGATGTGGTGATTGCCGAGCGCATTGTCGCCCAAGACGGCAATTACGTTTGCGATACGAGCTGGCGGGTGTTGCTGGCGGCGCGGCTGGTGGGCGCGCATCAGGGCGCGCTGTATGGCAGCGACGTTGTGCTGGCGTCTGCTGCCGCCAAAGCCGCGCTGTTTGAATCCAGCGGCGGGGCGCTGGCTGTGGACATGGAATCGCAGATTGCCGCCCGCTTCGCCGCCGAGCGACGCTTGCCGCTGGCGGCGTTGCGGGTGATTTCCGATGACGCGAGCCACGCCCTACCGCCGGCCGCGCTGGTGGCGATGAAACCGGATGGCGGCATCGCCCTCGGCCGCGTGCTGTGGTCACTGGCGAAGAATCCGCTGCAACTGCCGGCGCTGATCCGCACCGGACGCCATTCGGAACGCGCGTTTAAGAAGCTACTCCGCTGCTGTCGCCTGCTGGGCCCCGGCCTTGGCGGCGTGAATCTCTGACATCTTCTGCTCGACATGGCGCGAAAAGGTATATTCCGCCGGCCGCTGGTTTGAGAGGTCAATATCCGGCGCCATCGGGCCGTCGGTCCTGACGCCGCGCAGCATCAAGGGCACGGCCTTGAGCGGATTGCGCAGCATGTCCTTGGCGGCGGTGCCTTCAAAGCCGCAATGAACCATGCAGTCGGCGCATTTTTCATATTTGCCGACGCCATATTTCTCCCATTCGGTGCCTTCCATCAGCTCGGCGAAGGTCTTGGCGTAGCCTTCGCCCAACAGATAGCAAGGCTTCTGCCAGCCGAAGACGGTGTAGAGCGGCATGGACCAGGGGGTACATTCGTAAGACTGGTTGCCAGCCAGGAAATCCATGAACAGGCTGGAATTGGTGAAGTCCCAGGCCTTGCCGCCGCGGCCGCGTTTCAAGATCTCGCGGAACATCTTCTTGGTGCGCTCGCGATTGAGGAAATGCTCCTGGTCGGGGGCGCGCTCATAGGCATAGCCGGGCGAGACCGTGATCCCGTCCACGCCCATTTCCATCATCAGGTCGAAGAAGGCGGCGGTGCGGGCCGGGTCGGCGCCGTCAAACAGGGTGCAGTTGATCTGGGTGCGGAAGCCCCGCTCTTTCGCCATCCTGATGGCGGCGACGGCCTTGTCATAGGTGCCGTCCAGGCAGACCGACTTGTCGTGCATCACCTTGTCGCCGTCCAGATGGATGGACCAGGTGAAATTGGGATGCGGCTTGTACTGGTCAATCTTCTTGGCCAGCAGAAGCGCATTGGTGCAGAGAATGACGAACTTGTCGCGGGCGATATAGCCTTCGACGATTTTGGGCATATCGCGATGGAGCAGGGGCTCACCGCCGGCGATGGAAACCGCCGGCGCGCCGCATTCCTCGATCGCCGCCATGCACTGCTCGACCGAGAGGCGCTGGTTGAGAATATCGTCGGGATAATCAATCTTGCCGCAGCCGGCGCAGGCCAGGTTGCAGCGGAACAAGGGCTCCAGCATCAGCACCAGCGGGTAGCGCTTCTTGCCGGAGAATTCCTGCTTCATCACATAGGCGCCGATCTTGGCGGCCTGGCGCAGCGGAAGCGATGCCATGTGTCAGGCCCTCAGTTCGGCGGGCAGGCGGAACTCGATATGTTCCTTCTTGCCGTCCATGGTTTCGACACTTACCGGCTCGATCATTTCCAGCGCCTCGATGACGTGGCGGACCAGTTCTTCCGGGGCGCTGGCGCCGGCGGTAGGCCCGGCCACCTTCTTGCCTGACACCCATTCCGGTTTCAGTTCGCTGCCG
>JAFAVT010000336.1 GCA_019242275.1 Alphaproteobacteria bacterium | reverse complement strand
GCCGGCGGCGGCGGGGCGCCGCCGCCCTGGAACTGGGCGAAGAGGGCGGTCAGCTCGGCCAAATCAATCTTGCCGTCATGGTTGGTGTCGGCTTCGGCCGGATAGGGAATCGGCGCCGGCCCGGCAGCCCATTCCATGGGGTCAATGCCGCCATCCTTGTTGGTATCCACCATGGCGATGACCGCTTCGGGTGTCGGAATATCCTGCGCCAGGGCCGGGACGGCGAAGCTGACCAGCACAATTGCGACGGCGGTGGCGGTGAGGTGATTTTTCACGCGCTGCATTCTCCTTGGATCAACCTTGCGGTGCGGGCGCGGCAGGCGCCGGCGCCGGAGGCGGCGAGGCGCCGCCGCCCTGGAATTGGGCGAAGAGGGCCGTCAGCTCGGCCAAGTCAATCTTGCCGTCATGATTGGTGTCGGCTTCGGCCGGGAAATCCACCGGCGCGCCCATTGCGGCCCATTCGGTCCTATCAATGCCGCCATCGTGATTGGTGTCACCCATGGCGATGATGTCGGCGGGCGGCGGCGGGCCTTGGGCGAAGGCGGGGGCCGCGGCCAGCAGCATGGCGGCAGCGACGGCAAGCGTAACAGGCTTCATTTCTTCTCCTTATTTCGTTAGCAGGCGTTGGGATTCGGCACAGTCGGCCGTCATTTCAAAATAGCGGCGAATGGCGTCGGCGCCGACCTCGTAAGGATGCGGTTCGCCTGCGGCCCGGGGCAATTGCGCCAGGCGGACCTTGTCATAGGCGCCGTCGAACTCGGTATGATTGGACATCAAAACCGTGGCGCCGGCCGCCGCGGCGGCCGCTCCCATTTTCTTCTGGGTGGCTTCATAGATGGCAAAATTCTCCGCCGTGCGGGGAAAATTGAAGGCGGTGCCGCCGGAATAGGCCACGGTCAGGAGGCGGCCATGGTCCTTGACCGGGAACGTCATGGATATGGTGCCCGGCGTATGGCCCGGGGTGGCGATGATGTTCACGCTGGTGTCGCCCAGGGTGAGCTTGTAACCCTCCGGGCCGACGCTGATATCGCCTGGTCCGCGCCTGGGCACGCCGCCCGCCGCGGTGGCGGGCCGCGCCAGGGTGGAATCCCAATCGGCGGCGCCCATCACGACATGGGCGCCATAGCGGCTTTGCAGCAAGGCCGCTCCCTGGTCGTGGTCGCCATGGGCGTGGGTGATGATGACGTATTTGACGTCGCGGGGATTGAGACCGAGCTTGGTCAGGCCGTCCACGATTTCCGGCTGGATGGCATAATCGAAAAGCGTGTCAATGATGATGATGCCGCCGCTGGTGGTCAGGGCCCAGCTATTGTGAATTTTGGTACCGACAAAATAGAGATTGTCGAACACCTTGTAGGGCGCCGCATACCAGGTGGCGCGATCGGGCGCCGGCCGCGGTGCCGCCGCGGCGCCCGCACCCCGTCCGGGGCCGGCGCGGCCTGCGCCGTTGGCGACAGCATTCTGCGGGTTGACGCAGATGCGCAGGAAGGTGCCGGAGAAATCCATGCCGGCAGCGGTCTTGGCGGCATTGACCAGAGCCTCCGGCGTGGCGGGCGCTGGCGCCCGTCCCGGCTGGGCCAGACTGCTCCCGGCGAAGGCAAGCATGCCCAAGGCGGTAAGGCGGATTTTCATGGAATTCCCCCCGGTCTCTTTTGTCGGAGCATAGCCGCCCCAGGGGATAAATCCCATGGCTCGGCAATTGGCGGGAATCGATTTTTGCCGTAAAAACAGGGTGCTTTTGGGAGGAATGTGATGCGCCCGATCCTGCTTTTCTCCACCCTGGCAATGGCCGCCGCGACGCCGGCGCTGGCCTGGGAAAAAGGCTTTGCCGTGGATAAGTATGAGCCCGCCTTTTATTACGGCGGCAAGCCCGGCACCACCGAAGCGGCAGGCAGCGACTGCCCGCGCGGCACCATCCCCGACAATGACGTGCCCAAGGTACTGAAGACCAGTTGGCGCAGCGATGCCGAAATCGCCGAGATCACCAAGAAGGTCTCGGACGGCGGCGGCGGCGAACGCGTGGTCTCACCGGCCATGAGTCAGCGCGGCTTCAAGAAAGGCATCGAGACCTATCTCAACCCCCAGGCTGCCCCCGATCCGGGGATGCAGCAGGTGACCGGCAAGATCGCCGAAGGCTTCAATCTGGACGGCAACGCCAAGACCGGCGGGTTCACGTCCCCTAGCGGTGAGCGGGGCGTGGACAATGCTTTCTATCGCGCCTGGGGCTGCATCATGTCCTTCCGCGGCTCGCCCTGGCATGCCTATCTCAGCCAGCGCGCCAACGACAAGATGGTGGACGGGCTCTACACCATCGCCATCCGAGTTTCGGGGATGGGCAAGGACCCGATGAACGACGCCAATGCTTTCGTGGAAATCGCCTATTCCCCCGACCGGCTGGTCAAGGATCCGATGGGCAATATCGTGCGCGACTATTCTTATCGCATGGTGAAAAGCGAGCAATACACCAAGGTGAAAGCGCGCATCAAAAACGGCATGATCGAGACAGAGCAGACCGAACTGCACATGCCGGCATTTTCCTGGGGCGAGACCAACCGCGGCGATGTGTTGTTTCATAAAGGCAAGCTGCGTCTGACCATGAAGGCCGACGGCACACTTGAGGGGCTGGCGGGGGGCTATCGCGACTGGCGCGACATCTATGCCCGCGACACTTTCAATTCGCCCTCGGACGGCGCCACGCGCGAGACCTATTATCACGAGAACCAGATCGGCATGTATTATGCCTTGAAGCGCCATGCCGACGCCATGGCCGACAAACACGGCCAGAACACCGCCATCAGCGCCGCCTTCCGCTTTACCGCCGTGCCGGCCTATGCCGTGGACCCGGTGACGCCGGCCAAGGTGGACGAGCCGCCTTATCCGCGCGGCCAGCGCACCTATGCGCGGCGTGAACTGTTCTTGAAGGCCCAGGCCACCAAGGCGATCGTCTATGAGCCGGAGAATGCCGGCCGCGGCGGGCGCGGGGGCGCGCCGGTCGCTGACGACAGTGACGCGCCGCCGCCCAGCGCCATCGCCGCCCCGAATGTCCAGGCCAGCAACCGCTGAGGCTTGACGCGTTTTCATTCCCATGAAGGCGAAACGTCATATCCTGCCGGAGCGATTGCGTCCGGGTCTGAAACTCGTTTTCTGCGGCACGGCGGCCGGGCGCAAATCGGCGCTGGAACAGGCCTATTACGCTCATGGCCAGAACAAGTTCTGGAAGACCCTGCACCGGACCGGCCTGACGCCGCGACTGTTCGCGCCGCAGGATTATCCCTTGCTGGATGAACTGGGCATCGGCCTGACCGACATCGCCAAGTTTGTCTTCGGGATGGATCATCAATTGCCGAAGGACGCGCTGGGGACGGAAGCGGCCGAGGCGCTGCGCAAACGGATAAAAAAATTTGCGCCGCGCCATCTGGCCTTCACCAGCCTCAATGCCGGCCGCACGGTGATGGGCAAAAGCGCCAAAGCCGGCGAGCAGAGCGAAAGGCTGGGCGAGACCAGGGTGTGGATTTTGCCGTCCCCTTCGCCCCTGGCTGACAATCACTGGGACATCCAGCCGTGGCAGAAATTGGCCAAAGCGGTGAAGTCGGACGGGAACGTGGCCGTGACTCTGGATGGTCCAGGCGGTCGTTAGCGCGACCAGCGCGTAACGACAGGCCATGACACGTAACGAATAAGTTAGGGCAAAGACGCCGTAAGGGTCGTACCTGTTGCCGTAAAACGCACGCAAGGCTCCGGTGCCAGCGCCGCGCCGCACAGCGCCGCCGGGTTATCCTTCAAGCTCACTTGATAGGGACCGATGGCGGGATCGGGAAGGGCGAAATCGCTTTCCACGATCTGCGCCCCGCTGGCGAAAGCGGCATCGCGCCGATGCCTGTGGAAGATGCGTGCCTCGCGGGTTTCGGCATCAGCCAAGGTGCTAACGACAAAACCAGCCTTCACCGCCGCTGCGATCCGCGCACCGTCGCTGCGGGGATCGGCGAAGCTGAGGAAAGACGCCAAAGGCGAATCCTGGTTTACGGCCACAAACATGGCCCGGCCTTCCAGGGATTTGCGCCCGCCCTGATAGAGTCTGGCCAAAGCCTCGCCGCCGTCCAGCACAAGGATCACCTTGCCGCGTACGGCGCCCAGCTTCGGCCAGCCGCCGTTTGTCACCGCTTCGCGCAGGCTGGCATGGGGGCCTTGAAGCGCGTCAGGCGTGAAGATTGCCCCGGGCGGGAAGACGGCCCGCACCTCCCGATCCAAAGCCTCCAATGCCGCGGCATCAAAAGCGACGGGCGTCAGGGCGCCGGGCATCGGTGTCTTCGTGGTGTTGGGGCGCAAGGTAATGATGAGGGGCAGGTGGCCGGGATGGGCTTTGGACCACGCCGCCACCTCGGCCAGGCAATCCTTCAGTGCCGGGCAGGAGGAGCGGTAATCCACATCGGTGACATGAATGGTCTTGAAGCCCGGCTGCTTCATCGCCGCGAGATAATTGTCAGGCAGCAAATCCATCGCCATGCCGGCAATGGCGGGGTGGGCGTAGGCGCCGCCGCGTGGATCGTTGACGATGTCAAAGCCCAGCGCCCGCACCCCGGCATCGAGTTGCTGCGTCAGCGGCGGCTCACCAAAATCAAGCGCTTCCTCGCCGGCGCGGCCGCCCATTCGGATGATGGTGAGCACGCCGGGCGACGGCTTCTGCTTGTAGCTGGAAGGGGTGCCGACAAATTGCAACTGGTTCAGCCGCAGATTGGCGTCCATCCAGTCGCGGCGGCAATGGCTGTCGCAGGGCCGCGCACCATCACTGGCCGCAGTCGAGGCAATATGGGACGAGGGGGCGGAAAAGCCGCCGGCAAACGCCGCCAGAGCGGCCAGGGGTCCCAGCACCAGCGCGGCAGCAAAGGCACGGCGCATGGCGGGGACCCTTGCTCTAAAGGCGCTTGGCCGCGGTCAAACCCAGCACCAACAACACCAGGAAGATCACCATGAAGATGAAGAACAGGGTCTTGGCGATGGCGATGGAAGCGCCGGCGATGCTGGTGAAACCCAACACGCCCGCGATCAGACCGACCACCAGGAAGATCAATGCCCAACGAAGCATGCGAAAAACTCCGTATTAATCGGTGAAGAAACGCGGAATCAGCGAGGGGAGTTCCAGGCTTTAGCGTGCCTGCGGCAACTGCGTCGCGGGTGCCGGGAATTTTGCCGCCCACGCCACGATTTGCGCACACGCTGCCCCCAGGGCCTGACCCAGCGCCGAAGTTGCGGCCGCCACGCTATTGGCAGCGGCCGGTGCCTTTTCGCTCACGGTGGTGGTTCCCGCCACGGCGCGGCCATGGGCCGTGGCCAGCCGCGCCGTCAGCGTCACCACCGCTTCGGGCACGCCATCTTTGACGGCATAGCGGAGTTCAAAATCCTTGAGATCAGTGAAAAGGTCATAGTCGGCGTGGAGGGCGTCGGATTCCCGTCCTACGCTGGCGGGGGCACCGCTTTTGTCGAAAGCGTCCAGCAGCGCCGCCTGCACAAGGTCGGGAATGGTGTCGGGCAAATTGGCGTTGGCGTAATAATCCAGCGTCTGGTCGGGCTGGACCAGGGGAATGCGCTCGCCACTCAGCGCCGCCGGCGTGCTGGGCCGCATTACACTCAGCGACCAGGGGAGCTTGGCCAGCGCCGGCACCGACGCCGGTGCCGCAAACACATAGATAGGCGCCGCCGGTGGCGGTCCCAGCAGGTCGCCGCAGCCGGCCAGCGCCAGCGATGCGCCCGAAAGCAGGAAATGGCGCCGGCTGTTGCTCATGGGGGCGTGTATCCTTTTCTGCGATCGCCAAACAGCAGCTTGGTCGGCTCTTTGTTGAGCTGGGCCGAAAGCTGGTTGAGATTGGCGACGGTGCGGCGCATTTCGCCGATCAGGTCGGAGAGTTGCGCCAGGCCTTCGCCATTGATGAAGGCGTCGGCATCGTCGGCCACCTTGCCGTATTTCTTCAAGGTGGTGTCAGCGGTGTCTATGGTGCCATTGACGTGGGTGATGGTGCCGTTGAAGTGGTCCATGATGGGCTGGAGACCCTGGCTGGCCTTGTCGAGGTTGGCGACCGCCGCATTGGCGTGGCGGATGGTGGCATCTATCTCACCGGAGCGCGCCGCCAAAGTGGTGGTGATGGTATCCAGATTGTTCAGGGTCTCGGCAACCGCCCGCCGGTTTTCGTCTTTCAGCAGATCGTTGATGCGGCTGGCCGCCACATTGAGCTTGGCCACGACTTCGGGCGCCGATTGTTCCAATTGCTGCAAGGTGGAAACCTTGGAGCGGATGATGGGATAGCGCTGGCCCGGCTTGGCCACCAGCAAGGGCGAGCTTCTGGTGCCGCCGCTGATCTCGACATAGGAGCCGCCGGTGAGCCCCTGGCTGGCAATGGAGGCAACGCTGTCCTCGCGGATATTGAGATTGGGCTGTACCTGCAAGGTGACGATCACGCTTTGCGGATCGTTAGGATCGAAAGTGAGGTCGGTGACGCGTCCCACTTCAATGCCGTTGTAGCGGGTGAGCGTGCCCTTGCCGAGGCCGGAGACGGAGCCTTTGAAGATAGTCTGATAGTAGGAATATTCCTGGCTGTATTGGGCGCCGGCCAGCCACAGCAGCGTCACCACCAGCCCGATGACGCAGATCAGGACAAAGGCACCGACAGCGACATAATTGGCCTTGGTTTCCATTCAGGCCGCCTTTCCCGTCAGCGCCGCCCGTCCCCGCGGACCGGAGAAATAGTCCTGAATCCATTCATTCTTGTCTTGCCGCAATTCCTCGATGGTGCCGGTCTTGAGCTTCTTGTCCACCAGCACCGCCACCCGCGTTGCCACGGCCCGCAGGGAGTCAAGGTCATGCGTCACCATCACCACGGTGAGG
>JAFAVT010000265.1 GCA_019242275.1 Alphaproteobacteria bacterium | reverse complement strand
ACTTTGGAAGGCGCGGCCGGCACCGTGGCAGTCACAAACGGCAGCATCAGCATGGCCGCAGCCAGGAAGAATGTGCGGAATTTCATTCGGCCCTCCGATGCGCTATCACGGGGTTCGTATTCGGCGATAACCTAGCGGCATAGCTATCGCGGCGGAAGCGCGCTTCGCCACACTTGAGAGACTTATTTCAGACGCGCCCGAATCTTGGAGAGGCCCGCATTGGCGCAGACCTCATCGGTATTGTTTTGACTACCCGAAACAGTAATGGCGCCGATCATCTCGTTGCCGACGATGATTGGCACCGAGCCCGGATAGCCCACCGCCACATCACCAGCAATGCGGTTGGCAATTACTGTATCCGTGCGCGCAAGATCGCGGGCAGCAGAACTGGGTTTGCCCGTCATATAAGGCGTAACGGCTTTGCCCTTCAGCAGACGGAGCGAGCGCATTCCTGCCGCGTTGGGACTGATCAACACCACGATTTCGCCCGCCGAGTCCGTCACCTGTACGCTGATGTCCTGGTTGTCAGCCTTGCAGTGGTTGATTGCTTCTAAAGCTGCCTCCACGGCAAGATCATAAGTCGGGCCGCGCGCCTTAGGACGATCAACATATTCGGCCGGCGTGGGCGGGCGCGGGATTCGCACCGCTTGTGCGCCGTCCGGATTGGAAGCGGCAGGCTGCGCACGGACGCCCGCCGCCAGGAGGCCCGTGGCAGCAATTAAAGTCAGCGAGATGCGCAGCACGATGTCAGCCCCTCTAATTTTACGCCCAGGACGTGTCCTCATTGACCTTCCATGAGAAGACGAACGCTGTCCAGCCGGGCAAATCAAACCCGCAAGAAACCTTACGCCAGCAAGGCCAGTATCTCGGCGTGCAGTTGCGGCCCTGCCGCCACCAGGCTGGATTGGCGTGCCTCGGTGCGATTGTAGAACAAAGGCGCGCCGCTGCGGTCGGTGACGCGCCCGCCCGCCTCACGCAGGATAATGTCCGCCGCCGCCAGATCCCAGTCGCGTTTGGCGGAAAGGCTGACGGTGGCATCAAAGCTGCCCTCGGCCACCAATACGACGCGATAGGCGACGGAATTGCGCGTTTCCGCTTTCATTTCCGGCCAGGGTGGCCGGGTGAGCATCGCGCGGTCGCCCAGCATGGCGCAGCCGACGAGGCCGCGCGCTGTGCTGACATGAATAGGATCGCCATTGCGGAAGGCGCCCCCATCCGACGACGCCTTGTAGAGATGGTCCAGCATGGGGTTGAACACCACGCCAGCCACCGGCATGCCTTGCCGCACCACCGCAGCGCAGATCGTGAAGTGCGGCCGCCCCTTTAGGAAGGCAATGGTGCCATCAATGGGGTCAACGATGAAAAGCGTGTCGTGGACCAATCTCGTCCGGTCGTCTGCACTTTCCTCCGACAGCCAGCCATAGTCCGGCCGCGCCGCCGTCAGTACGGATTTGAGATGGGTATCCACCTCGAGGTCCGCTTCTGTGACCGGACTGCCCCCTTGCTTGCTCCAGCTTTTGCATCCTTGTTCGAAATGCCGCCGCGCAATTGCGCCCCCGGCCCGGCAGGCCGCTTCCAGCAGGGCAAGATCGGCGGCAAGGTCCATTTACGCTCCCGCGATGGTCATCCCGTCAATACGCACGGTCGGCGCGTTGGTGCCCTGGCGAAATTCCAGATCGCTGGCGGGAACTAGGTGCGCAAACATCTCGGTCAGGTTGCCAGCGATGGTGACTTCCGACACCGGATAGGCAATGCGGCCCTTTTCAATCCAAAAGCCGGCAGCGCCCCGGCTATAATCGCCGGTGACGGGATTGACCCCCATGCCCATCAGTTCGGTGACATAAAAGCCATCCTGGATATCCGCCATCAATTCTTCCGGGGTCGCCTTCCCTGGTGCCAAATAGAGATTGGTGGCGGAAGGCCCAGGTGGTCCGCCGGTGCCGCGTGCGGCATGGCCGGTGGTCTCAAGTCCCAATTGCCGGGCGCTGGCGCAGTCCAGCAGCCAGGTGGTGAGCCTGCCGTCCTCGACCAGGGCGCGGCGGCTGTTGGCAACGCCTTCGCCATCAAATGGTTTGGAACGCAAGCCGCGCTTGCGGTGCGGATCGTCGATGATGGAGACGTCTGCATTGAACACATTCTGTCCCATCCGGTCCTTGAGGAAGGAGACGCCACGGGCGATGGCGGCGCCGGAAATGGCACCGGCGAAATGACCCACCAGACTGGCGGCCTCGCGGGGATCGAACAACACCGGAACGCTTTGGGATTTGACTTTGCGTGCATTAAGCCGCTTGACCGCGCGCTCGCCGGCGCGCCGGCCCACAGCTTCGGCATCTTCCAGATCGCGGGCATGACGAGCCATGGCAAAATCATGGTCCCGCTCCATTTCGGTGCCTTCGCCGGCCAGAACTGCCACACCGATGGAAAGGCTGGTGCCGGCATAAGCACCGAAGAAACCATGCGAGGTCGCCAGCGCGACGCCGCTGCGCGAGAAGGAGGCGCCGCCGCCTTCGGAATTGGTGACGCCGCTGACGGCGAGGGCGGCGCCTTCGATATTGCGGGCTAGTTCGATCAAACGATCGGCGCTGGGCTCAGCTGCCTCTTCCAAGTCGAGAGCAGGAATCTCCCGCGCCAGCCGGTCTGCAGGCGCCAGGCCGGCGAATTTGTCGTCGGGCGCCAAACGCGCCATCCTCACGGCTCGGGCGGGCAGGGCAGAGAGTGTGTCGGCCGAGAAATCAGTGGTGGAGACGATGGCGACCTTGCTGCCGACGAAAACGCGCAGCCCCAGATCATAGCTCTCGGCGCGCTCGACATCCTCCAACTTACCGAGCCGGTAGGAAACCGAAGAGGAGACGCCCTCCACGAACAGGGCATCAGCGGCATCGGCGCCGGCTTTTTTTGCCGCGGTCAACGCGGCATCGAGAATGACTTGGGGGTCGCGGGTGGGGGCGCTCATAAGCCCCCGATGCCCCAGAACCCTGGAGGGCGTCAAGCGGTGCTTAGTTTCCTTTGGCCGCTGCTGGCGGCTGCACCGGGGTCCGCTGCGTCGTTTGATCGGAACCGGCCGTGAGATAGAGCTTGCCCTCCTTGAAGGCGATGTACATGTGTAATTTGCGCAGTATGTCCATGCCAATCAGCATGGTGGGGCCCATGCCATCTGTGATCCGGCGGATGTGACTGTCCGCCTCGATGTTGCTGTTGTCGTTTTTACCTATCAGGTCCGGGATCACCGCCAGCTTGGGATCGCGGATGGTAAGGCCACCGATTTCCAAAGTTTTGAAACTGAAGCCGAAGACTTTGCGGTGGGTGGCGCCCATTGTCCCCATCGGCTCGGCGCCAGGCGAGTCTGCAGATAGATCAAACAACTGGTGAGCGGTGCCGGCGTCCAGTGTGGAATCGGTGGCGCCGGTGTCCACCGTGGCCGTCAGTTCATGGCCATCCAGTTTCACCGCTACGCTCATCTGGCTGGCGCTATGGGTGTTCCAGCCATGAAAGGGTACCGAGGCAACCACGCCGGCCGGCCAATAGATGACGCGGCCATCGCAATGGTCGGTGAGAAAATAATTGAGCTTCTTGCCGGCAAAGTCGATGTCAATATCGTAATTCTGCATGAAATCGGCGGCGAAAATGCCATCCACACCATGGATCCCGATCACCTGGGTTTCGTTGTTCTTTACAGTCTGGCGCCCAATCCCAATATCAACCAAGACCTGACCGGCGCTCTGATTGCCGTACATGTCGTAAAACATGAAGCGGCTGGGCTGAATCCGAAGACCCATTTCCTTAACGATATCAACAGAAATCTGGCTGAAGGTGCCGCCGGTATCGAGCAGGAATTTGCGCGGCGTATCGTTCACTGTTACCGGCACCGTGAAATAATTGAC
The DNA here is from genome assembly GCA_019242275.1 of Alphaproteobacteria bacterium. Taxonomy (GTDB): domain Bacteria; phylum Pseudomonadota; class Alphaproteobacteria; order Micropepsales; family Micropepsaceae; genus Rhizomicrobium. Next base: position 2,337 of record JAFAVT010000265.1, on the reverse strand, counting down.
GTTATCCTCCAGGTCCAGGGAGATGGCGCGGACCAGATTCCCGCATTGTTGCGCGTCTGCTGCCTTGGTGAAGGTCGTTGCTGCGGCACAAAGCAGCGCGGCAATCCACAGGTGGCGCATGGCGACCTCAGGGAGTTGGAGCCGCTCCACCGCGCCCAGGACCGGGCGGCTGGGGAGCCAGGGTAAGATAGAGTTTCTGCTCGCCGGTGGCGATAAACATGTGCAGGTTGCGCAGCACGTCCATACCGATGCGCAGGGTGGGAAGGCGGTCGTCGCTGCGGCGCTGGATGTGACTGTCGGCCTGAATCATCTCGCTGGACTTGGTGCCCAGCAGATCGGGAGCCATGGCAATGTGCGGATCATGCAGGGTGATGCCACCAATGGTGAGCGTTTTGAAGACATAGCCGAAGCGGCGATGCGCCTGGGTGCCGTCAAGGCTGCCCAGCTGCACCGTGCCGGGACTGTCGGCGGTCAGGCCGAACAGCGAATGCGCGGTATCTGAATTCAGGGTGGTCTGGGCAAGGTTGGTTTCCACGGAAGCCGGAATTTCATGGCCATCAATGGAGACGGTGATGCCAAACTCCACCGGATGGGGCGTCATGCCGGTGCTGTTCATGGACGCGGTGTTGGTCAGGCGTGCACCCCAGCCGCGGATCGGCACAGTAGTGAAGCCCGTGGTCGGCCAGTAAACGACCTTGCCCTCGCAATGATCGCTAAGAAAATAGTTCAGTTTCCGGCCGGTGAAATCCAGTTCGATATCATAGCGTTGCATCAGGTCGGTGGAGAATTCGCCATCGAAGCCTCCGCCCACATTCTCATCCACCAGCATCTCCGTGCCTTTGAGCAGGCTGGTGCCAATGCCGAGATCCACCGTGACCATGTAGCCGTTGGTGACTTGGCCATCCAGGCGCAGCATTTTGCCGTAGGCGGCCGGCTTTAATTGCAGAGCATTCACCGCGGCGCGGGTAAGACGGCTTTCTTTGTATTGCGTGTTCAGCAGCAAAAGGCGCGGACTGCCGTTGATTGTGACCGGCACACCAAAGCGGGGACCGCCGCCGGGAGCGGCCTTTAGGTCAAGTGAAGCGATTTGCTTTAACGGGCCGCAATCGGCCGCCGCAGCCGGTGAAGCAAGCCCCGCCAATATGACAACAAGAATCAAACCGCCATTGCGCATCCGCATGCCCCATCTCCGCGCTGCCCTGAGTTGCAGCATAGCACGAATGCAGCCGCTTTATTGCGGGGCGGAAGGTTACGGGAATGTCATCCTTGTTTCAGGGCGTCTTGGCCGCCGCCGGCGTTGCGGCAGCCGGTAGGCTGGTGTCCGTACCGGTCACATAGAGTCGCTTTTCCGCAAAGGAGAAGAACAGGTGCAGCTTTCGCAGCGTGTCCATGCCAAGAACGATTTCCGGTTTGCTGAGTTCGGCCTTGAGACCTGAGGCCTGCAGGGCCATGCCCTTGGCGCCATCGCCATGATCGCCGGCGCCGGCATTGATGTCCGGAAAGACCGTAACAGCGACATTGTCCAGCTTGAGTGCCCCGATGGCGAGGCTATCCACAGTCCAGCCATAACTCGTTCCACCGAAGCCGGTGGGTTTGGCAGGCGCCTTGGGGCCGCCCAGCTCGACGCCCAGTAACCGCTGTGCCACCGCCGCACGAACGCTGCTGACGGGGGAAGCCGTATCTATTACGGCGTTAATCGCCTTGCCATTCACGGTCACTGGTACCACGACGCGACCGACGTCTATGGAAATTGGGACTACCCCCACCGCGCCCGGCGCTTTCCAATATAGCACACCGCCGGGACAATGGTCTTGGGAGAAAAAACGCAGTTTGTCGCTGCCGAAATCCACATCCATGTCGTAAAGCAGCATGTAGTTGAGGGAGAAAGTGCCGATAGGACGGTTGCTGCTGCCGGACTCATCGCCCCCAAAACCACCCCCACCGCCACCGCGGCCGCCGGTAAAGGGGGTCATCCACTTGACGTTTGTGCCGTGCATGGTGCCTAGCGAGAAGTCTGCGATGGTGACTTCATCCATGCGACGCGGATCGCTCAGGGGAACGTCAATGACGTTATCGCTGCGCTTGGCTTCCAAGTTCAATACTTTGAGCCCGTTCGGGTTAAGTTGGGTAGTGGTACCGGCCGTGGCGAGAGTCAGCTTTTGATCTGTGCCGTTGATTTTAACCGGGATGGAAGAGGGACCGCCATTGGTGGACGTCATTTGAACTTCGTTGCGCAGGCTCAACGGCTTCGTACAGGCCGCTCCTTGTGCCAGGGCGCCGCCGGCAAAAACACAGGTGAGCGGCAAAGCCGCCAAAAGATAAGTGGCACGCATGGCA
>JAFAVT010000014.1 GCA_019242275.1 Alphaproteobacteria bacterium | reverse complement strand
ACTGCATCATGTCGTCATAGTCTATAGGCATGGCGCCACCCTCTTTATTTGGTGGCCGTTCCGGCTCGCGCCTATGCGGCTGGCGCCGGACTGCATCATGTCGTCATAGTCTAGGGGCATGCGCGAAACCTGTGGCTGAATTTTGCGTAGCGTAGGGCGCGGACGGGGAGCCGCGCAATTGCGGAAAGAAGGCAAAGCATTAAGGTGTAGAGTTGACGAAGCGGCCGCCCCCTCCACCGCCTACGGCGGTCCCCCTCCCCCGCTCCGCAGGGGAGGAACCATCGCTCTCTCATGCTGAGAGCGGCTCTTGTTCAGCCGCAACAAAGCCATGGGGTTCAGAGGCGGAAAGGTATAATCTGGCCGCTCCATCCGGCAGGAGGATGCCATGAAGCTGATGGTCTTGTTGTTCGCCATGACGGCGCTGGTTTCTGCCGGCGCGCAGGCGCAGATCATTGTCTCGGAAGGTTCAGGCGCGGCGCAGGATTGCTTCCGTCACGCCCGCTTCGGCTATGACGCGGCGGCGGGGATCAGGGACTGCACGGTGGCGCTTGGCCAGAGCCTGTCGGCCGGCGACCGGGCGGCGACCTATGACAATCGCGGCATCATTCTGAACCGCCAAGGCCGCAGCGACGAAGCGGCGTCGGATTTTTCCCGCGCCATTGCGCTCCGCCCCGATCTTGGCGATCCCTATATCAACAAAGGTTCGGTGCTGATCAAGCAGAGAGCCTATGAAGAAGCGCTGGCTGAGATCAACAAGGGCATGGCCCTTGGCGCCAGCTTCCCGCAGATCGGCTATTACGACCGCGCCTTGGCGCTGGAACTGCTGGGCCGCTACAAGGAAGCCTATGGCGACTACAAGAAGGCGCTGGAGATCGAGCCCGGCTTCACCCTGGCCAGCGAACGGCTGAAGGATTTTGTCGTTACGCCGGCCAGACAGAAGAGCTAAACGGCCTGACTTCCAAGCCTGACTGGCGCCGGCTCGTGCGCCATGCTCTGGTCGGGCCATGAGCGAAGTCCGATACGTTTATGTGGATCGCCCGCGCAGCCATGGCTGCCTGTGGGGGTGTCTGGCGGTGCTGCTGCTGCTGTCGCTGCCGGTGATCTTTGCCGGCTGGTATGGCTGGTCGGGCTTTCGCCAAAGTCCCGCCATGCGCGCCGCCGTGGAAATGGTGGAGAATGATGCCCTGGCGGGGCGGGTGCTGGGCCGGCCGATCACCGTCATCGGCGTGGAAGGACATGGTTTTGATTTCTCGTTCGGCCGGCGGGCGCGCACATCCTATGTGCTGCATGTGCAGGGGCCGCGCGGCGAAGGCTATCTGGACGTGACTTCGCATGTGGAAGGGGGGCGCGCGCGGATAGATACGCTGAAACTGACGGGGCCGGACGGGCACGACTATGACCTGCTGCATCATGCCCCGCTGCCGTCGGATGATGGCGGGGCACAGCCGATATGATAAGGAACAGCATGCGCATTCTGCCGGCCATCATTCTTTTGGCATCCGCCGCCCTGCCCGCGCTGGCGCAGTCCAATATCGGGCTGACGCAATATCCGGCGCCCAAATGCGCCGTCCCGCCCCCGGTTGATCCGGCGCTGAAGCCGGCGCCGCCGCCCGACAACGCCACCGAGGCGCAGGCCGGCATTTATAATTCGCGCGTGCGCGCCTACAATACCGCCATGCGGGCCCATAATGACGGCGTAAAGGCCTATGCCGACTGCGTGCAGGGCTATATCGCGGCGGGCAAGGCCGATATCGGGCGCATCCAGGCGGCGCTGGATGCCGCCGTCGCGGCGGCGAACAGCCAATGACTGAGAGCATTGCCAGGCGCGACACGGTTTTCCTGGGCCATCCTTCGGGCCTGGGCTGGCTCAGCGGCACCGAGTTCTGGGAGCGTTTTTCCTATTACGGCATGGCCAACATGCTGACGCTCTATCTGGTGCATCAGTTGCTGCTGCCCGGTCATATCGAGCATGTCGGCGGCATGGATTTGTTCCGGCGTCTGCTCGGCGGCGGCGAAGGCCAGGCGCTGGCCGCCCATATCAGCGGCTTCTATCAGACCGGCGTCTATCTCACGCCCCTGTTGGGCGGCTTTCTGGCTGACCGCTATCTGGGCAAGAGCGCCGCGGTGATCACCGGCGCCCTGATGATGGCGGTGGGTCATTTTCTGATGGCCTTTGATGTCAGTTTCGTGCTGGCACTGCTGTTTCTTCTCTGCGGCATCGGGCTCTTCAAGGGTAACATCGCCGCCCAGGTGGGCGATCTTTATGCCGAGGGCGACAAGCGCCGCGCCGACGGTTTTCAGATCTATTACATCGGCATCCAGTTGGCGGGGATCATCACCCCCTTTGTCTGCGGCACGCTGGGGGAGACAGTGGGCTGGCATTGGGGCTTTGGCGCCGCCGGCGTGGGCATGGTGATCGGCGGGGCCACCTATCTGGTGGGCAAGGCCCGCGGCGCCCTGCCGGCAGAGAAGATGCGCGGCGGCCATGTGGCACGCCCGCCCCTGACGGCGCGCGACAAGACGGCGATGGGCATGCTGGCCCTGCTGGTACCGATTTTGGCGCTGTCGCTGGTGGGCAACCAGGAATTGTTCAACGCCTATCTGGTGTGGAGCGAAAAGAACTTCCAACTGGTGTTTTTCGGCAAGACCATGCCGGTGACATGGCTGTTGTCGCTGGACACCGTGTTCAGCGCGGTGCTGATCACCGTCTCGGTGCTGTTCTGGCGCTGGTATGCCAGGCATTGGCGCGAGCCCGACGAAGTGGGCAAGATGTGCATTGCCATCGGTATCTGCGCCACCGCGCCGCTCACTTTGGCGCTGGCGTCAGCGACGGTGGCGCGCACGGGCCAGCCGGTGTCGCTGACCTGGGCGCTGGCCTTTCATCTGCTCAACGATCTGGGCTTTTCCAACCTGCTGCCGGTGGGGCTGGCGCTTTATTCCCGCGCCGCGCCCAAGGGTTGGGACGGGGTGATGATTGCGATCTATTATCTGCAATTTGCCACCGCCAATGCCATGGTCGGCTATCTGGCCGGGCTCTTGGGCACCATGCCGGGATTTGATTTCTGGATGCTGCATGTGGGGATCATGCTGGTTTCGGGCGTGCTGCTGCTGCTGATCCGCAAAGCGGCCGGCAAGGCGCTGGCGCCGGGTTAGAGCGGTTTGATATCAGGCAGTGACGGCAGCCTCACCCTTCGACAGGCTCAGGGTGAGGTAAATATTGAATGATCCCTCATGCTGAGCTTGTCGAAGCATGAGGATAGGGATTGAAGCCGACGCAAAAATCACCCTCAGAGCAGCGAGCGATCAGAATCCGCCTTTGAGAAATGTCGAGGCGATGCCCACCGTCAGGCCGATGATGATGCCGATGATGAGAAGCCGGAACAGCCGCGCTGTCTTCGGCTGATGTGTGCGGCCGGACGATTCTTCGGCCATCTAGGGCGCCTTGTTGGGCGCGTCGCTTTCGCCCTGCTTCATGCAGCTTGAATAGGCGGCGTCATAACGGCTGCGGATTTCGTCCGCGGCGCGCCTGGCATAGCCTGAACCCATGGTGGCGCCGGCCAGAAGGCCGGCACTGGCACCCAGAAGCGAGCTGCGCCCGGAATGGCCGCCTGAGCCGCCCCATAGCGCGCCAAGAACCGCACCGCCCATGGCGCCCATGATGGCGCCGTTGGTCTGCTGGCGGCGGGAAGCCTGATCGGGCGTGACGTTGCCGGTCACCGCCTGGGCGTAAAATTCGCAATAATAATGGTCGTGCCGGGGCCCGGAGGCGGTGGGGCTGGAGACATTCGACGCCACAGTCGCGGGTTTGGCGGGCGGTTCTGAAGTGGAAGCGGGGGCAGCCGGTGTGACCGGTTCGGCCGCGGCGACGATGTGGGTGTCTTCGTTAGCGGCGGTGCCGGCGAACACGGCATAGTTGCCGGGGCTTGTGACCGGGGCCGGCCCGCCATGACCGATCGCATACAAGAGGGGCACCAAAAACAGCGCCGCCGAACCCCAGGCCAGCCGCCTGACGCGGCGGCGGTCGCCGGCCGCCGATTCCGCCGGCGACGGAATGGGGGCGCCTGATGATGGCTGACCGGAAAGCGTGTCCAACTGCAAACCCTCGTGCCTCAAATGGACCATGCTGTAGCCCTGACATGGGCGCTTTGGGGTTAAAATACATCCCGCGCAATTGCATGGCTGGCCTGCTTTGGGGGGTTTGGCGCTTAAAAGCTTCCGCTTCGTAAGCAACGGGGCCCTGGCTGGTGGGTGCAGAGTCTTCCAGGGCCGGCCTCCGGCGCCTAGAGACAGCGTAGCGCGCCATCCAACTTCGCCCTGCACATAAGTTGGATGGGCGGGTCAAGCCCGCCCATGGTGAGTAGGAGAGATATAATCCGAACCCGCGCATACCCATCTGGCGTGACAAGGCGTTAGCGGCGGTCGGGAGCGCCGGTCACTTCGGGTTCGGATAAGCAGTGCGGCGGAGGACTCCTTCCCGCGGCGTGTTCACCCCCTGATGCAAACCCGATGTTTCCCCCCTTTTGCCCCAAAGCGGTCATCCGTCAGAAGCCATATTTTGGCACATGTGCGGCCTCCTGCGCCTTGAGCAGGCGCTGCTCGTCAAGCGTGCTCATAGTGCAGAAATTGTTCACCCGCATCGGATCGGTGGCAGGCACGGTGATGCCAAGCTGGCGTGTCAACTGAAGTATTCTTTGGGCACTAAGGGAAATTAGGCCGCCCATGTTCTGAGCGGTGGCAAGCGCCGCTCGCAACCGGATCAGGTCGGATGGCGTCAGCCCTGCCGGTGGATTCTGCAGAATGCTCAACTGTTGCCAGGCAATTCGCTCTTCATTCACTAAAGGCTGAAAAATCTCCAACCTGGTGTAGTAGAGGCTCAGCAAGGCAAGCTCAGCGCGAGGAAAATGGGTCAAGCTCTGCGATGCGCGTTCCGACTGCCACTCGCTGTCACTAAGCACGCCCATACTACCCATGCGAAAATTCGTCAGCTTGCCGGGCGTCTTTTTGTTTTCGAGTGCAGTCAGAATGGCATCAGATTGCGCGATCTGTCGCTCCACGCAGGGCGTAATGGCAACGCGGCGCTTGAAAGTGTCACGACCATTGGCAGCTATTTCTGCGAAAATGGCTTGCCGGGCCTGAACCACCTGTCCCCGCCAGTGCCACCACTCAACGCCCTGCTCGGCGGAGAGCGCAATGGCGACGCCGATGACGATGACGCCGATCTCGGTCAGCAATTCGCGCCAGCTGTGCACCGGCTTGGGCTTGTGGATTTCCATGGGCTCCTCGGGCGGCGTGTTGGTCGGCAGGCACAGCGGGAATGCTTCCGGCGCCTGGTTGAGGGCACCATGAGTGGCGAGCGGAATGTCGTTAAGCTGCGCAAATCGCCTAGAAAAGGCGATGTTCAGGTTTATGCGGTTCGCCT
>JAFAVT010000310.1 GCA_019242275.1 Alphaproteobacteria bacterium | reverse complement strand
CTTGAAGCGATCCCAGCGCAATGATCTGGGCGACGCGGTCGGCACCATATTTGTCGCGGACATAGCGCACGACTTCGTCTCGCCGCTCCTGGCAGAAGTCAATGTCGAAGGCCGGCATTGATTGGCGTTCGGGGTTCAGGAAGCGCTCGAAGAACAGGCCAAAGCGCAAGGGATCAAGATTGGTGATGTCCAGCGCCCATGCCACCAGCGAAGAGGCGCCGGAGCCGCGCACGCCGACCGGAATGCCTTGCGCCCGGGTCCACTTCATGAAGTCGGAAACGATCAGGAAATAGCCGGGAAACCCCATCTGGTTGATGATGCCAAGCTCATAGGCGAGGCGCTCATGATAGGCGCCGGCGTCTCCGCTCAGTTGCCTCGCCGCGGCCATCCGCGCCGCCAATCCGGCCTCGGCCTGCGCCTTCAATTCGGCTTCCGCGGTCAGGCCGGATTCGGGCACAAACACCGGCAAGATGGGCTTGCGTTTCTTGGGCACAAAGGCGCAGCGGCGCGCAATTTCCAGCGTATTCTCGATTGCTTCCGGCAGGTCGGCGAACACCACCGCCATTTCCGCGGCCGTCTTGAAACGGTGCTCCTTGGTCAGCCGGCGGCGGTCATCCTGGCTGACAAAATTGCCTTCAGCGATGCAGAGCAACGCATCATGGGCCTCAAACATCGAGGCAGCGCTGAAATGCACATCATTGGTGGCGACAATGGGCAGACCCTTGGCGTAGGCCATCTCCAGCAAGGCTTCCTCGGTGGCCCGCTCTTCGGCCAGGCCGTGGCGCTGCAACTCGACATAAAGCCGGTCGGGAAACATCGCTGCCAGCCGGTCCAGCGCCGCTTCCGCCGCCGCGCGCTGGCCCTCCAGCAACAAGCGGTTGATGGGGCCGCCAGGTCCGCCGGTTAATGCGATCAGACCGCCGGCGTGCGCCGCCAGCTTTTCGCCCGTAACGTGCGGATAGTCGCCCGGTCCTACCTCCAGATAGTCGGCGGAGAGCAGCTTGCAGAGATTGATGTAGCCGGCTTCGTCCTGCGCCAGCAGAGGAAGCTGCGGCGGCTTCTTCGGCCGCGCCCCCGGCGCCGCCGAAGTCAGTTCCAGTGATAGCAAGCTGCCGACGATATGCTGCACCCCGGCCTTGGCCAGCAGGTCGGATATTTCATAGACGCCGAACAGATTATCGCTGTCGGTGACCGCTACCGCCGGCATCTCCAGGCCCGCCGCCAGCTTGGCCAATTCTTTCGGCCGTACGGCTCCTTCCAGGAGAGAATAGGCGCTTTTCACGCGCAAATGCACAAAGCTGGTCATGGCTCGTCGCAAGATCGGAGTCGGGGCCAGTATCGCAAGGCCGGGCGGTCAACGGAGGCGCCCCACGCCTCCCATCCACAGCTAGAACAGGGCTAGCAATCCCTGTGCGCCTTGGGCCAACAGGAAGGAGGCGGTCATGAAGGCCACCAGCCCCGCGCCCGCAGCCGCATCTTTCGCCCACATCATGATGATCTCCCGTCTCCTCGCCTTTTGTTCTATTTCCGTTCTGGTGGAAACGCAAGAACAAAAGGTGATCGGACGAGGATGGTGGTTAACGACGGCGCTGGTCACTTGGCAGAGCATGACAAGGCAACCGTCCGCCCACGGATTGGTTGCGAAAACCGCGAAGAAAAATGGTTAATGCTTTCCTAACGCGGCAGCTCGGTGCCCTCGACCAGCTTGCCTTGATGCAGCAGCAGCGCACGGTCCATGCGGGCTGCCAGATCAAAATTATGTGTGGCGATCAGTGCCGCCAGGCCCTGCTCGCGGCTGACGGCGATAAGGGACTCGAACACCCCACCCGCGGTGCGCAGATCGAGATTGCCGGTCGGTTCATCGGCCAGCAGAATTTTCGGCCGGTTGGCCAGGGCGCGGGCAATGGCGACGCGCTGCTGTTCGCCACCTGACAATTGCGCCGGCCGGTGGGTCAGCCGCGCCGCCAGTCCCAACTGCGTCAAGAGCCGCTGGGCTTCAACCGCCGCCTCGACGCGGCTCTTGCCGGCAATCATTTGCGGCAGCACCACATTCTCCAGTGCGTCAAACTCCGGCAACAAATGATGCGCCTGATAGACAAAACCGATGGTGGTCCGCCTTATGCGGGTGCGCTCGACATCGGGAAGTTTCGAGGCCGCCACGCCTTCGATAAAGATTTCGCCGCTGGTGGGTGCTTCCAAAAGGCCCGCCATGTGCAGCAGCGAGGATTTGCCGGCCCCGCTCTGGCCCACCAAGGCAACGATTTCTCCCGGCCGAAGGCTTAAGTTGAGGCCGCTAAAGACCTCCAATTGCCCCTCGCCTTCCTTGTAGCGGCGGGTGACATTCTCGAGGCGCAAGACTCCGCTGGGCGCTTCACTCATAGCGCAGCGCCTCCACCGGATCGAGCCGCGCCGCCCGCCAGGAGGGATAAAGCGTCGCCAAAAAGCTCAGCAGCAGCGCCATGCCGACGACTTCGGTGACTTGCATGGCATCCAGATCGGCGGGCATGCGATCCAGAAAGTAAAAGGTGGAATCGAACAGCGTGATCCCGGTCAGATGCTGCAAGCCTTGGCGGATCGTTTCGATGTTGAGGCAGAAGACCACGCCCAGCACCAGCCCCAGCAGCGTACCGGTGACGCCGATACTCATGCCGGAAATCAGGAACACCCGCATGATGGAACCGCGGCCGGCGCCCATGGTGCGCAAGATGGCGATGTCAGGTGACTTGTCCTTCACCAGCATCACCAGGCCGGAAATGATGTTAAGCGCCGCCACCAGGATGATCAGCGACAGGATCAGGAACATCACATTGGCCTCGACCTGCACCACTTCCAGGAAGGCGCTGTTGATGTTCTGCCACGGCACTAGCCGCGTATGCGGTCCCGCCGCCTTCGCCAGCGCCGGGATCATGGCGTAATCATCCAGCGGATGACCCATCATCACTTCAATCTGGCTGACAGCGCCCTCATAACCGAAAAAAGCCTGGGCTTCGTCCAGCGCCATGAAGGCAAAATTGCTGTCATAGGCGGTGTTGCCGACCTTGAAGACGCCCGCGATAGTGTAGCTCTTGCTGCGCGGCGTGGTGCCAAAGGGCGTCTCGTCCCCCTGCGGCGAAATGAGAGTGATGGCATCGCCCGGCCCCAGCCCCAACTTGGCGGCGAGGCCCGTGCCGATAAGGACGCTGCCGTCCGCGAAGCGCGAAAGAACCGCCGGCTGCAGACTGCCGGCGACGCTCTTCAAGGTCGCCAGATCCTTGGGCCGCATGCCGCGCACGATGATGCCGGAATTATAGCCATGCGCCGTGGCCAGCACCTGGCCGTCAATAATCGGCGCGGCGCGGGTGACCCCGGGCACGCGGGCCAGCCGTGCCGTCACCGCGTCATAATCCGCCAGCGGCACGCCCACTGCCTGGACGATGACATGGCCATTAAAGCCCAGCAGGCTGTCAATGAACTTGTTGCGAAAGCCGCCCATCACGCTCATCACGATAATAAGGGTGGCCACCCCCAGCGCGATCCCCACCAGCGAGAAGCCGCTGATCACCGAGACAAAGCCTTCCTGCCGCTTGGCGCGCAGATAGCGCAGCGCGATCATCCATTCGAAGGGGGCGAAGGGGCGGCCCGCCTTGGCTTGCGTTTCCGTTGATTCGGCCATGGCGCCGAACCTAAGGGGCGTGGCGTAAACCGTCCATGCCAAAGCCCGCCCACGCCTATGCTTTTGCGCGCCTTGCGCCGCTTTTGCGCCGGGCCTATCCCATCTTCGTGCCCGCCCCGTTTGTTCTCACCCCTGCCCGCCGTTTCGAGCTGATCGCCCTGTTCGGTCTTCTGACGGTGTTCACCCCCATCGCAGTGGATCTCTACATGCCGGCCTTTCCCGCCATGGCGCGGGAGTTCGGCACGCCGGTCTCGGCGGTGGAACATTCCCTGGCCAGCTATTTTCTGGGACTGGCGATCGGTCAGGCCGCCATTGGTCCCCTGTCCGACCGTTTTGGCCGCCGCCGCCCATTGCTGATCGGGATGGGGCTTTATGTTTTCGGTTCCGTCGCCTGCGCCCTTGCGCCCAACCCATTGGCGCTGGACGGCGCCCGCGTAGTCCAGGCGCTGGGTGGCTGCGCCGCGGTGGTGCTGGCGCGCGCCTCAGTCCGCGACATCTTTCCACCCGGCGAGGCGGCCCGCGTTTTCGCCCAGATGCTGTTGGTGCTATCGGTGTCGCCGCTCTTTGCACCGCTGGTGGGCGGCTGGCTGCTGCTGGTGGCAAGCTGGCGCGCAGGTTTCTGGATTCAGGCCGGCTCCTGCCTTCTGACCATGGTATTGGTGTTCTGGCGATTGCCGGAAAGCCATCCCGGCTCGGATCGCACCTTGCATCCGATTGAGGTGGCCAGGGACTATCTGCACATTCTCGGCAATCGCCACTTCTACGGCTACATCGTGCCGGTGACGCTGTCGCTGGGCGGGCTCTATGTCTGGCTCACCGGCTTTTCCCATGTCGCCATAGACATGTTCGGCATCAGCCCGCAGCATTTCGGCTATTTCTTCTTCGCCAACGGCATCGGCTTTGTCACCACCTCGCAGATCGTCGCGCGGCTGCTCAAGCATCGTCCGGCGCGGCTGTTCTTCAGCGGCGCCATCACCATCCAGGCCGTGGCGGGGTTGATCGCGCTGGTCGTGGCCTGGGGCGGCTGGGGCGGGTTGTGGGGTTTTGTGCCTTTTACTTTTCTTTATTGCTGCCTGATCGGTGTTGTGAACTCGACCGGCGGAGGCCTGGCCATGGTGGAGTTTGGCCACAGCGCCGGCATGGCCTCTGCCTTGATGGGCTTGGTTCTTTATGGCGGCGCCACCCTGGCCTCAATGGCGATGGGCGCGGTGGACGCGCAAACGCCTGTGCCCATGACACTTTTGATGGGCCTGTGTGGCCTGGCGGCTTTGGCTGCGGCCTACAAGCTCAAACCCTTTCGGCCGGCCCAGCCATCGGCTAAAGCAGCCTAGCTAAACCGGAGTTCTTATGCAGCGCGCCCTTTCCGTCACCCGCGACCGCTTTGCGGACTGGTACCAGGCGGTGGTGCGCGACGCCGACATGGCCGAGACCAGCCCCGTGCGCGGCGCCATGGTGATCAAGCCCTGGGGTTATGGCGTCTGGGAGCAGGTGCAGGGCGAACTTGACCGCCGCATCAAGGCGACAGGACACGAGAACTGCTATTTCCCGCTTTTCATTCCCCTCTCCTTCATCGCCAAGGAGGCGGAGCATGTTGAAGGCTTCGCCAAGGAAATGGCGGTCGTCACCCATCATCGTCTGAAGAACATAGATGGCAAGCTCCAGCCTGATCCCGCCGCCAGGCTGGAAGAGCCGCTGGTGGTGCGTCCCACCTCCGAGACCATCATTGGGGATGCTTTTTCCCGCTGGGTGAAAAGCCATCGCGACCTGCCGCTGTTGATCAACCAGTGGGCCAATGTGGTGCGCTGGGAAATGCGGCCGCGCCTGTTCCTGCGCACCACCGAATTCCTCTGGCAGGAAGGCCATACCGCCCATGCCAACGAGGCCGAAGCCCGCGCCGAGACCATGCAATGCCTGGAAATGTACCGCGCCTTCGCCGAAGAAGTATTGGCGATGCCGGTGGTCGCCGGTGAAAAGCCGGAGAATGAACGTTTCCCCGGCGCCGTCGGCACCTGGTCCATCGAGGCGATGATGCAGGACGGCAAGGCACTGCAGGCCGGGACCTCGCATTTCCTGGGCACCCATTTCGCCGAGGCGCAGAACATCCGGTTCCAGGATGACGCCGGCGGCATGGCTTTCTGCCACACGACGTCCTGGGGCGTTTCCACCCGCCTGATCGGCGGCGTCATCATGACTCATGGCGATGATGACGGCCTGCGCCTGCCGCCGGCCATCGCGCCACGGCAGATCGTGGTGGTGCCGATGCTGCGCGACAAGCCGGAAGATGCCGAGGTTTTGAAGTATTGCGAAGTGCTGGTGGAGGCGCTGAACAAGCTTTCGGTTTTCGGCCAGCCTTTGCGCGCCCTGCTGGACACCAAAAAAATCAAGTCGGCGGAAAAGCGCTGGAACTGGGTGCGCCGCGGCGCACCCTTGATCGTCGAAGTTGGTCCCCGCGACGCTTCCGGCGGCAACGTCACTGTCATGCGGCGCGACGATCTGCGCGACGGCGACAAGATCAAGAGTTTCGTCAAGGCGCGGGTGGATTTCCTGGAAGGGGCGGCGCAACTGCTGGAAGAAATCCAGGCCGGGCTATATGCCGAGGCCAAGGCGCGCCTGGACAGCAACATCAAGCGCGGTATCACCGACTGGGCGGGCGTGGAAAATTACTTCGCCGGCGGCGATGACGAGTTCAAGGGTTGGCTGCGCGTGGCCTGGTCACGTCCATCCGGTGCCGAACTGGAAGCGGTGGATGCCAAACTGAAGGCGCTCAAGCTCACCATTCGCAACGCACCGATGGATCAGCCCGCTTCCTTCGCGCCCTGTCTCTTCACCGGCAAGCCTGGCGCCGAGGAAATCCTGATCGGCCGGGCTTACTAAAGCGACCATTCTTTAAAGTGTCATGGCCCACTTCACGTGGGCCATCCAGGGCAAGCGGCGCGATGTGGAAGGGTCACGTCAACCACACCGACCAGTGATTATTATTCTATCCTAAAAACAAAGTGTCATGGCCCGGCTTGCCCGGGCCATCCAGAGTCGCAGGCGCGATGTCGAAAACATATTTCGTCTACATCATGGCCAGCCAGCGCAATGGCACGCTTTACATAGGGGTGACCAGCGACCTGATCCGCCGTTCCTGGGAGCACCGGGAAGGACTTATTCCCGGTTTCACCAAAAAGTACGGGGTGAAGACACTGGTCTATTACGAAATCTTCGACGACATCCACGCCGCCATTCATCGCGAAACGCGGATGAAAAAGTTTACGCGGGCGCGCAAACTGGAACTGATCGGAGCCATGAACCCGCAATGGCATGATTTGGCACCGAGCTTGTGACTCTGGATGGCCCGGGCAAGCCGGGCCATGACACCCGGGTTAGAACCAGAACAACTCCGCAGTCGCCGCCAACATGGTGCGCAACCCGCCATACGGCCTTGTCGGCCCATTGCCGCTCCACCCGCCCGTCGTGCTAGCCTTGGAGTCGTCGAAGGGCCCCTTATGCACCATCTCTCCAGCCTGGATCTTCCCGGCCGGCTTGCCGGCATCCTGCCCCGCTGGGCCGTGATCCTGGGCTGTGCCGTGTTTGGTGTTGGTGTTTCGGCCTTGCTGCGCCTCTTGGCCGACCAGTTCGCACCCGGCGTGGCGCCTTATGCCTTCATCTATCCCGCTTGCCTGCTGGCGACGCTGCTGGGCGGCTGGCCCTCCGGCATCGGCACCGTGGCGATCGGCGGCTTTCTGGCCTGGGAATTCGTGGTGCCCAAGGCGGTGCAATCCGGCGGCAGCATGAACTATCAGGCAGCGGCGGCCGTCATCACGGCCCTCACCGCTTGCGCTGCCGTAGCGGTGGCTGAAATCTTCCGCCGCGCCGCGGTGCAGGCGACCGCCGCCCATGACGCCAAGCTCAAGGAACGCGATCTGCTTTTTGCCGAACTCAAGCACCGCGTCGGCAACGACTTTGCCATTGTCGCCAGCCTGCTCGATCTGCAACGCCGCCGCAGCAATGAGCCTGCCACCCGCGCCGCGCTGGAACAGGCGATGGCCCGCGTCCGTTCCATCTCCCGGGTTCATCGCCAGCTTTATGCCGTGCCGGAAACCGAAGTGATTGATCTGCGCGACTATCTGCGCGATCTCTGCGCCGGGCTTACCGATGCCACGCTGCCGCCGGCGGGGGTCCGCCTCTCCTGCGAATGTGACCAGGCCTATATGCCGCGCGAGCGGGTGCTGGCGCTGGGGCTGGCGATCAATGAGCTGGTGATGAACGCAGTGCGTCACGCCTTTCCCGAGGGCCGCGACGGCATCATCCTGGTCCGCTTCTCCCGCTTTGGCGCGGGCTGGCGGCTGGAAGTGGCTGACAATGGCGTGGGGCTCGACCCTGGCCAGCGCAAGGCGGGCTTGGGCACCGGCCTGATCGAACAGTTTGTGCGCCAGGCCGGCGGCAACCTTACGCTGGAAAGCCGGGGCGGCACGCAGGCCTATCTCGATCTGCCGGCGTCGGCAGCTTCTTCCACCCCCGGCTAGCGCATTTCGTGTTCAAATTGACCGCTGATTGTCATCCCGTGCGCGGCGCAGCGTATCCCCAATTGTCATCCCGCACGCGGCGCAGCATGCAATGATGCGCCGCAGATGCGGGACCCATCAGACCGCTTGCCAGGCCGCTCGCCCAAGCTCGCGGCGTTCGTCCCTCAAAACGGTCCGCTGGACCGTTTTGTTTGCTGCGCAAACCGCTCCTCACGGTCCCGGATCAGCACCGCACCGCTCCCGCGCTGCGGTGCATCCGGGATGACAAGATTTGGATACTTGGCAATAATCTCCGCAAAAACAAAAACGCCCCGGCCTTGCGACCGGGGCGCTTTCTCTAAAACAACAATCCCCCCATTACGGCGCAGCGCCACCGGCCGGCGCGGGAGCAGCGCCCCCGGCCGCACGGCCGCCGCGACCGGCACCGCCGCGGCCCTGACCGGGCGGCGGCGCGTTCGGATCAATCTCGAAATTGTGCATGATCGGCGGACGCGGATTGATCGGAATGCGCGTGGACATCGGCGCGCTGGGATCAAAACCGGCACGGTGCCAGCGGCCGGCCTGGGCAGTGATGATGTCGCCCACTTCGGTTTTGAAATAGGGCTCACCTTCCAGCTTCATGCCGATCGAGCCTTCGGCCACATACCAGAACTCGGTCATGTTGATGTGGAAATGGCCCTTGTTGGTATCGGGCGGCACCGGCGCGCCGCGGCCGCGCAGGATGTTGGTGGTGATATGGTCGTCCCAGACGAACTTGTTGCTGTAGCTCTTGTCGTCATTGGCCACCATCTTGAGGAAATCCACATAGATGGGATTGGTGGGGCGGTCCTTGGCCGGGCCGGGCGAGGCGGTGACCTTCATATAGGTCCAGCCCGGAACCGGATCGGGGGTTTCGCTGGCCGGATACATGGGAATGTCGCCGGCATTGCGCACTTCGAAATAGACCG
>JAFAVT010000124.1 GCA_019242275.1 Alphaproteobacteria bacterium | reverse complement strand
TGAACGCTTTGCGAAAACCGGCCTCTCATCAGCCCCACTGCATCTTTCTGGAAGTGTAGTAACGTGCCCCAGATGCAGACTCTGGAACATGCTGTCAAACAGGCTGCTGCTTTGAAGGCTGCAGGAAAACTGGCGGAGTGTGAAGTTTTCTGTCGGCAGATGCTGGGGTCGGCCCCGCTGTTCATCCCGGCCCGGTATTTGCTGGCCATGACGCTCGAGGCCCGCGGACAGATTGCCGAAGCGCTGGGTGAGATTGAAACAGCGCTGGAACAGAAAAGCGATTTCGCGCCCGCGCAGTTGCTGAGGGCTTCGTTATTGCAGAAGCTTGGCCGCATGCCCGAAGCGTTGGAAACTTATGAATCGCTTTTGACCCTTGATCCAAACCGCATCCCTGCCTGGAATAGCCGCGGCATGCTTTTGAAACGCATGGGCCGGCATTTGGAAGCGTTGGAAAGTTTCGACCGATGTCTTGCCCTTGATGAAAGCAATCTGGCTGCCCACAACAATCGCGCCAATATCTTGCGGGAAATGGGGCAGTTTGAGAAAGCTTTGGCGGATTACAGTGCCGGCCTTAAGCTGAAGCCGAATGATCTTCTGCTGCGGCTCAATCGCGCCTCCCTGTTGCTGGGGAATTTGCAGCGCGCGGAAGAAGCAGCCGACGATTTCGAAGCTGTGCTCGCCCTTGATCCAGGCAATGCGAAAGCCCGAAATGGCCTTGTCCAGGCGCGCACCTGCCAGGGAATTGCGCTATCCGAGGCCGGCCGACTGATGCAAGCCTTGGACGCTTTCGAAGCCGCGCGTCACCATGACCCTCTGAATCCCGACGTGCTGGAGCATCTGGGCAGCACATTCAGAAGTCTGCGGCGCTTCGGCGAAGCCAAGAGGATATTCGATAGTATTCTCGTCACCCATCCTGACCGCGCCAGCACCTTGAACCATCGTGGCGCCGCGCTTCTGGACGCCAATTATTACGAGGAAGCACTGGCTGATTTTGATGCGGCGCTGGTATTGGAGCCGGAGAATCTGCAATTTCGCCTTAACCGCGCCATTGTGCTGAGCAACCAGTCCCGCCATGGCGAGGCGATTATAGAACTCGAAACCGTGCTGGCCGCCGACGCCGCAAATCCGCAGGCCCTAGGCATGCTGGCGGGGGCGGTGCTGCATGTCTGTGACTGGACGCGGCGCGAAAAATGCGCGGCAAACCTTTCCAGCCTCATTGAACGACAGCCTGTTCCGCCGCTGACCCTGACCGGATATAGCGACGACCCCGCCCTGCTGCTGCGCAACGCTGCCGCCTTCACGGCGCAAAGCACGGCAAAGATACCGGCGTTTACCCAGCGGCCCCCGGGCTCAGGCCGCATTCGTGTTGCCTATCTTTCCGCTGATTTTCGACCACACCCAATCGCCTACCAGATTGCGAATGTCATCGAACATCACGACCGCTCAAGGTTCGAGATCATTGGCATCGCCATGGGCACCGATTTCGGAACACCTATTCGGGCGCGGCTCGAAGCCGCCTTCGATGAATTTCATGATGTTGCCGTGATCTCTGACGAGCGTGCAGCGATGCTCCTGCGGGAATTGAATACCGACATCGCGATAGACTTGCATGGTCATACTTTGGGTGGGCGGCTGGGCATTCTGGCACGCCGCCCTGCCAGCGTTCAGGTGACCTGGCTTGGCTATCCCGGCACTACGGGCGGGAAGTTTATTGATTATGTCATTGGCGACCCCGAAACCACTCCCATGGCGCACCAGCAATGGTTCAGTGAAAACATCGCGCAGCTTCCCAGAACTTACATGCCCAACGATTCCAGCCGCGCCCCGGTTGGCGACATGCCCGCGCGCGCTTCCGCCGGTCTGCCGGACCAGGGCTTCGTCTTCTGCTGCTTCAACCACCATTGGAAAATAACGCCCGCCTTGTTTGAGGTCTGGATGCGACTGCTGCTTGCAATTCCGGAAAGCGTGTTGTGGCTGCGTCAAGACGACGGCACCACGGCAAGCACGCTGCGGGCAGAAGCTGCCGCGCGTGATGTGGATTCACATAGACTTATCTTTGCGCCCCGGACCGCGAGCATCGAGGATCACATCGCGCGGATGGCGCTGGCCGATCTGTTTCTAGATACGGTGCCCTATAACGCACATGCCACCGCATGTGATGCCTTATGGGCGGGCTTGCCGGTATTGACGTGCCGCGCCGGTGCCTTTGCTGGCCGCGTCGGGGCCGGATTGCTAAATACTCTCGATCTGCGGGAATTGATCTCCGACGACCTGCCAACCTACGAAGCAATGGCACGCGACCTGGGACAAAACCCTGCGCGCCTAAATATGATTAGGCAGAAGCTGAAAGGGAATCTCACAACACAGAAGGTGTTCGACAGCGTCACATTTACCCGCGATCTGGAGGCGGCATTCACCGCCATGATTGAACGCGCCAGAGCGGGCAAAGAACCGCAGGCATTTCAGGTTCACCGTTGATTGCCCGGCACCAGCCCTTAGGTAAGGGCCGCGCCGCTGAGTGTTCTCTAGACGAACCAGTTTGCTGCCAAGAAGGCGAGTGCCATCAGCCCCCCAACCTTGCGGTTGGAACGAAAAAGCATAAGCGCGTTGATACCGTCGGCGATGTCCAGCCGTTTTACCTGCCAATAAAGTTGCGCTCCAACTAACAACATCAACGGCGTGAACAGCCAGCCGGCATGAGCGGCATAGCCCGATGCCAGCATTAGAGCGAAGGCGATCACATAGAAGCCGCCGACCCAGACTTTGGCATGGGCGCCGAACAGTCTGGCGGTGGATTTGACCCCGATCAGTTCGTCGTCATCCCTGTCTTGCAGGGCATAGATAGTGTCATAGCCCAAAGTCCAGAAGATCAGGCCGCTATAGAGGATGAAGACCGGCCAGTCGAGGCGACCGGTCTCGGCCGCAAAGCCCAGTAGCGCGCCCCAGTTGAAAGTGAGACCCAGCCATGCCTGCGGCCACCAAGTGATGCGTTTCATGAAGGGATAGGCTGCGACCAGCAGCAGTGAGGCCGCTCCCAGGACGATGGCGAAGCGATTCAGTTGCAGCAGGATCAAAAGTCCGGCAAGGCACAGGAGGAGAAGAAATATCGCCGCCGCCTGCACGTTCACGGCGCCGGAGGGAATCGGCCGCCCGCGGGTGCGGGCTACAGCGGCATCGTAATTGCGATCCACGATATCGTTGAAGGTGCAGCCGGCGCCGCGCATGACAATGGCGCCCAGGCCGAACAGCAACAAAAAGCCGAAATCGCGCCAGGAGGTGAACAGGCGGTCTTCGCTTGTCGCGCCCAGCACTAGGCCTAGCACGCACGGCCAGAACAGCAGCCAGATACCGATGGGCCGGTCCAGCCGCATCAACTGCGCGAAGGGCTTCAGCCAGGCGGGCAGATGCTCCACCCAATGCTGGGGGATGGCGTCGGCAGGTGAGGCTTGCGAATTGGTACTCATGACGTTCAAGTGTGGCATGGCTGACGAGCTAACAGAAGCGGGCGGGCGGATTCGTCTATATGTCACGGCCGATCTGGCCAAAGACACGAGCGTGACGCTCTCTGACGGGCAGGGACACTACCTTCTGCATGTGATGAGGGCCGAGGTGGGCGATTGCCTGCGTCTGTTCAACGGCCGCGATGGTGAATGGGCGGGGGAGATCATGTCCGCCGGCAAACGCGGCGTCACGGTCACGGCGCGGGCGCGTACTGCGCCGCAGGTGGAGGTTCCCGATCTCTGGCTCTGTTTTGCACCGGTCAAGAAAACGCCTTCCGACTATCTGGCGCAGAAGGCGACCGAACTGGGTGTGGCGAAGCTGCAGCCGGTATTCACCCGCCGCACCATTGTGACCCGCGTCAATCAGGACCGTTTGCTGGCCAACGTCATCGAAGCGGCGGAACAGTCCGACCGGCTGAGCGTGCCGGAAGTCGCCGCGCCCGTGATGCTGGAAAAAATGCTGAGCGAGTGGCCGGAGGAACGCACGCTCTACTTTTGCGACGAGGGCGGGGATGCTTGTCCGATGGCGCGGGTAGCGATACTGGCGCCCGTCGCCATCCTTACTGGTCCCGAAGGTGGCTTCGACCCCGCCGAGCGTGCCCTTCTACGAAAACGGAGTTTCGTCGTGCCGGTAACGCTGGGGCCGCGCATCTTGCGTGCCGACACTGCTGCGCTGGCGGCGCTTGCAGTATGGCAAAGCACGGCGGGAGGCTGGCGTCAGGAATAACGCTTGTCATACACGCCATCATACTGGCGCCAGATATCCCAGAAGCCGGGTGGGGTTTCGCCCTTGAGTTGGTACTCCAGCACATCCAGGTGGGCATGCCAGCCGCCCGAGACACCCAGCACATACGGACGTTCCGGGATTTTGCTATGGGTAAGCGTCAAGCGCACCTTGTCGCCTTCCGGCTTCAGCCGAAATTCAACTTCCGTGGCATGGTCAGGACCATATTTGCCTTCACCGAAGGTAAAGGCCAGGCGATAAGGCGGCTCACAGGCGAGCAATGTGTTGGTGGAGGAATGGCCCTTCTCATCCATTTCCCTCATCGCTTCCGGCGGCACCGATTTGTTGGGCGAATAGCTGTTGTGCTTCCAATGCATCTGGAATTTCTCGCCCGCCGCGGTCGGCATGATGCCGGTGGTGAACCACAGTTTGCGCTTGTCTTCGTTCCATAAATATTCGAACACCCGCTCGATCGGGCCGGGCAGCAGCCGCTCGAACACCACTGTCTGCGGATTGATCAGTTTTCCATAAGCATCCATCGCCATCACCCCTTGAGTTTGTTCATGTCCACGCCGTAAAGCGCCGCATTTGCGGCAAACAGGTCGGCGCGTTTGGGAAATTCGCCACGGGCTGCTGCTGCAATCAGCTCCAGCATGGTGTGCCAGCCCATCATAGTCTGAGGCTGCATGGCGGCAGGAACCGGACGGTGGGTGAGGACAAGGCGCGTACTGCCATTGTCCCTTTCCAGCGCAAATTCCAGGTAGCTGACCGGCCACCTGGATTCCGCCTCACCCGGCGAAAACACGTTCCAGGTGTAACCGAGGAATTTTTCAGGCCGCCACGTAGTCACCACGCCACGCACATGCCCGCCCATCAGGGTCACGGTGCCACCTTCGTGCGGCTCAATCCTGCCGTCGCCAAACCATTCGGGCAACCGTGCGGGGTCGGTAAGAAGGCTCCAAATCTTCGCCGGCGATGCGGGTAGGGCCCGCACAAACCGCACCGCGTGTTCGCTGATGAGTTCGCCTTTCATGTCTCTCTTTTCAGCGCAGCTTCCAGCGCGTCCAGCCTGGGATTCCAGAGGCACGGATACGTTCCACCCACGCTGCCACTTCCGCTACACCTTCCGGGTTTAACTCATAGATACGCCGCTGCTTGTCCGTATGCGCCAGCACCAGCTTCGCCGTCTTCAAGGTCTTGAGATGTTGGGACACAGCCGGCTTGCTCAGGGCGAAACGGCTCGCGATCTCGCCCGACGAGAGGGCCCCTCCCGCAAGCATTTCCATGATGCGCTGGCGGGTGGGATCGGCCAAAGCAGAAAGACAGTTCGCGCCCAAAGCGGCCATAAGATATATTTTCGTATATATTTAATTAAGTCAATACGAAAATACATGCTCCCGCTTGCCGATGTCCCGGAGCCCGCCTAACTACGGCGTCCGTTTCCGCGTTTTCAGGGGCCAAATGTCTATTCCGCAGTCCGCCGGCGGCCCAATCGAGAGCCGCGACGATCTGGTTTGCCACCTGTCTAAGGGCTGCAAGGCCAAGGCCGACTGGCGTATTGGCACCGAGCACGAAAAGTTCGTTTACGACCTCAAGACGCGCAAACCCGTCACCTATGACGGAGGCATCCGTCCGTTGCTGGAAGGCATGGCTCGCTTCGGCTGGGAGCCTGTGAAGGAAGGCGAAAACATCATCGGTCTGACCAAAAACGGCGCCTCGTTGTCATTGGAGCCGGGCGGCCAGTTTGAATTGTCGGGCGCCCCGCTCAGAAGCGTGCACGAGACCTGCGCCGAGGTGGATACGCATCTGGCCGAGACCCGCGAAGTGGCCGGCGAGATCGGGGTTGGCGTGCTGGGCTTCGGCTTTGCCCCCAGTTGGACCCTGGCCGAGACGCCGATAATGCCCAAGGGCCGCTACGATATCATGCGCCGCTATATGCCGAAGGTGGGGGGTTATGGCCTGGACATGATGCTGCGCACCTGCACGGTACAGGTGAATTTGGATTTCGCGTCCGAAGCCGACATGGTGAAGAAATTCCGCGTTGGCCTGGCGTTGCAGCCGGTGACGACGGCGCTGTTCGCCAACTCGCCTTTCCGCGAGGGTCGCCCCTCCGGCTTTCTCTCCTACCGCGCCCAGGTTTGGACCGACGTGGACAATGCCCGCAGCGGCATGCTGCCTTGGGTGTTCGAGAATGGTATGTCTTTCGAGCGTTACGTCGATTACGCGCTCGATGTGCCGATGTATTTCCTCTACCGCGACGGCAAATATATCGACATGGCGGGGCAGAGCTTCCGCAAGTTTCTTGCCCGCGAGATTGCCGAAATTGCCCACATTACCCCCATGATGAGTGATTGGGCCGACCATCTCACCACCATCTTCCCGGAAGTGCGTCTCAAGTCGTTCCTGGAAATGCGCGGCACCGACGGCGGGCTATGGCGGCGCATCTGCGGGATGCCGGCGCTGTGGGTTGGCCTGCTCTATGACGATGTGGCGCTCGACGCCGCCTGGGACCTGGTGAAGGACTGGACGGCGGAGGAACGTCAGGCGATGCGCGATGCCGTGCCGCGCCAAGCCTTCAAGGTGCCGTTCCGCAAGGCCACGGTACACGAACTGGCCCACCGCATGCTGGAAATATCTGCCGCGGGCCTGAAGCGCCGGGCTGCCCTCGACGGCGCCGGCATGAGCGAGGAGGGTTTCCTCGCGCCCCCGCGTGAGCTGGTCAATCGCGGCTATACTCGCGCCGAGGAAATGCTGAAAAACTATTATGGTGTTTGGGGACGCGACCTGACGCCATTGTTCACGGAGTATAATTTTCTCTGAAACGTCACAATTTTCCGCGCAAGTTGCGCGGCGACACGGGAGAAACTCATGGCTGATACTTTCCTTGCCGTCTTTACCGGCAGCAAAACCAGTCCGCGCATGCAGGCTTGGATGGCCATGCCGGAGGCCGAACAAAAAGCCAAAATGCAGCAAGGTATGGCCGCCTGGCATGGCTGGATGGACAGGCACAAGGATATCCTGGTCTTCGCCGGTGGCCCGCTGGGCAAGACCAAGAAGATCGGACCGGATGGCATTGCCGATATCAGCAACAACCTCAGCGGCTTTGTGCTCATCAGGGCCGACAGCCACCACGAGGCGGCAAAACTGTTTGAGAACCACCCCCACTTCGCCATCTTTCCCGGGGATACCGTGGAAGTAATGCCGGTATTGCCAATCCCGCAAGGCTGATCAGTCGCGGACGTGTTCACGCGCGCTCTTCTCGCCTTCCGGCAGCGGAATAAACTCCTGATCGTCACCGGGAATGGTGCCGAACGTCATGTCACGCCATTGCTGCTTGGCGCGCTCGATCCGCTGGCGGTCTGAAGAGACGAAATTCCACCAGATGTGGCGCTCACCGTCCAGTTTGGCCCCGCCCAGCAGCATGACCCGCGCCGCGCCGTGCGCAAAGAGCGTTACTTCCTCGTCCGGATAGAGCAGCATCATGGCGCCGGGCTTGCAGGTTTCGGCGCCATGCAGATCGCCGCCGCTCTCGACTTCGCCTTCAATCACCAGAAAGGCCCGCTCCTCATGCTCGGGTTTGATGCTGAAGTGACCGCCCGGCGCAAACTTCGCGTCAGCATAGAAGATGGGTGAAAAGGTCCGCACCGGGGAGGTTAGACCGAAGGCGCTACCGGCGATCAATCGCAGGGCGACGCCGTCTTCTTCCCGCTCTGGCAGATCAACGGCAGCGACATGCTGGAATGAGGGCAAGGCTTCTTCTTCGGCCGCCGGTAGGCCGATCCAGCTCTGGATGCCGTGCATGCGATGGCCATTGGCGCGCATGTCCGCACCGGTGCGTTCGGAGTGAACAATGCCGCGCCCGGCCGTCATCCAGTTGACGTCGCCGGGGCGGATTTCCTGCACCGAACCCAGGCTGTCGCGATGAATCTGCGCCCCGTCGAACAGATAGGTGATGGTGGCGAGGCCAATGTGCGGGTGTGGTCGCACGTCAATGCCCTTGCCGGGGGAGAAATCCACCGGCCCGAAATAGTCGAAAAAGACGAAGGGGCCGACGCTGCGCCTTGCCGCCTGTGGCAGGACCCGCGTGACGGTGAAGCCGCCGCCAAGATCATGGCTCTTGCCGTGAATGGGGATCATGCGACGATGGTGGCGCGCGGCGGCATCAAAGGCAATGAGAAGGCGCTGAAATCGCGGCTGGCGAGGGCAGGAAGGAATCGCTAGGCTGACTGCAAAGGCTTACAAACGTTACGGGAGCATCATGAAATCCACGGTCCTGTTTTCCTCTCTTGCGCTGTTATGCGCTGCCGGGAGTGCCGGCTTGGCGGCGCCGCAGCGCGGGCCCGGCCTGCAGATGATTTCCATTGACGTGGAAGGCAGCGGCGGCACCCTTTTCATCACGCCGGAAGGCAAATCGCTGCTGCTGGATACCGGCAACCCGCCACGTCCCGGCGTGGTCGGCAAGGACACTGCGGATGTCCTGGCCGATACGATCCGTTCCTTCGGCGTCAAAAAATTGGATTACCTGCTGACGACGCACTATCACAGCGACCATGTCGGCGGCTTTCCTGCCTTCCTGGAAAAGATGCCGGTTGGAACAATAGTTGATCATGGCGAGAACCGGCAGCCGGATCCGCCGCCGGGTTCTTCAACGCCCCCGGGTGCGGGGCGCGGCGCCGGCGCGCCATCGGGCGGCGCGCCGGCGCGGCCGCGCATTACCACGGAAGGCTATTACCAGCTCTATCTGAAGGCCATCGGCAATCACAAACATCTCATTGCCAAGCCCGGCATGACGCTTGACATTGGTTCGATGAAGGTGACTTTCGTGGCGGCTGACGGTCAGGTTATTGCCAAACCGCTTCCCGGCGCCGGCCAGCCCAATCCGGCCTGCAACGGCCTTGCCGGCATGGCCGACACCGGCGGCGAGGAGAATGCCCGCTCGGTTGCGTCGATTATCACTTATGGCAAAACGCGCATCGCCGCCTTCGGTGACCTCACCTGGGACCGCGACAAGGATCTGGTCTGTCCTACCAACAAGGTGGGAAAGGTAGATGTCTATCTGATGACCAATCATGGCCTGCCCCAATCCAACAGCCCTGCTCTTGCGGCGGCTTTGCAGCCCATTGTGGTGATCGAAGGCAACGGCATCACCAAGGGCGACGATCCGGCGAGAGTGAAAAGCTTCATGGAGTCGGGCCGGGTCCAGGGTTTTTGGCGCCTGCATCGCAACACCCAGCATCCCGAGCTGGACGGCAGCGATGACATGATCGCCAATCCGGTGGATGCACTGCCCAAGGACCGGCATTACAATCTGCGCCTGCGCATATTGAAGAATGGCAGCGTTACCGTCATCAATGAACGCAACGGGTATAACAGGACTTATAAAACAGGCGGCTAAGACCGCTTCTTGGGAGAAAAGAGATGAACCGCAAACTTGCAATTGTCCTTATGGCTGGCGCTGCGATGCTGGCGCCCGGCGCCGTCTTCGCCGCGGACGATGCCCTGCAAATGGTTTCGATTGACGTGGAAGGCGGCGGCGGCACCTTGTTTGTCACCCCGCACGGCAAGTCGGTGTTGATTGACACCGGAAATCCCGACCGGGGCGAACATCCCAATTCCGAAAACATCGAAAAAGCTGCCCGCTCCTTCGGCCTCAAGAAAATTGATTACCTGATCACCACCCATTACCACGTGGACCATATCGGCGGTCTGGAAGGCGTTCTCAAGCGCATTCCCATCGGCACCTTCATTGACCATGGCGAGAACCGTGAGATTCGTGGCACCCAGGGCCCGGGCGGCATGATAGGCCCCGACTGGCGTACCATTCGCCCGGCGGGAGCGCCGCCCCCGGGTGGCCGAGGCGGGCCCGGTGGCCCCGGTGGGCCGGGGGCCCCCGGCGGCCGCGGCCCGGCTGCTGCCGCTCCGCCCGCCGATCCCAATGCGCCGCCGCCCGGCTCCACAGCCGCCGGTTACGCCCATTACATCGAGCTGATTGGCAAAAGCCCGCACCGGGTGGTGAAAGCGGGCGACCATCTCGATGTGGACGGGATGCATATTCTTTTTGTTGATGCCGATGGCGCCCCGCTGCCCAAGCCGCTTCCCGGTGCCGGCGAGCGTCCCGCCGCCTGCGCTTCCATGCAGCCGATGGACCCAAATGGCGGCGAGGAGAATTCCCGCTCCACCTCGTCACTGATTACCTATGGCAAGACCAAGATCGCCGCCTTTGGGGACCTCACCTGGAACAGTGAAATGAAGCTGTTTTGCCCGGTGGACAAGGTGGGCAAAGTTGATGTGCTGCTGGCCAGCCACCACGGCCTGCAATTTTCCAATAGCCCGGCTCAGGTGGAATCCCTGCAGCCCAAAGTGGTAATCGTCGGCAACGCCATCCGCAAGGGCGACGATCCGGACCGCATCAAGAGCTACATGGCCAATCCGCGTTTCCAGGGAATATGGCATCTGCATGTCAGCGCCGGCCATGACGAGTTGGATGGCGACAAGAATCAAATAGCCAACCCAGATGCCGACCAGGCCAAGGATAAGGCTTATAACTTGCGCCTGCGCATTCAGAAGAATGGCAACATCACCGTCATCAATGAGCGCAACGGCTTTAATAAGACTTATAAAGCCGGTTAGCTCAGTTCGGGCAGGATAAAGCGGCCGGTCGCGTCCTTGGCGATCGGCCGCGCCCATTTCATGGCATCACAAGACAGCGCGTCATACAAATGTGGAAAGCTCCCGCCGCGCGACGGCGAAAATTCCCATTTCAGGGCGTCACGGCACGCCTCGGCATTCACAGCCACCAGCATCAAATCGTCATGGGTGGCATAATAAAGCCTCAGTGTCTCGGGTAATTGCGCCGCGGTGGAGAAGTGCAAAAAGCCGTCGGCCCGATCATGCGCCGAGCCGGCATAGTCGTCGGTGGCTGCTATCCATTCGGCGCGCGGCACGATCTTGTAGATCAGCAACTCATCCCCCCAATCCGGTCTAGCCGCGCCAACGCCAACCGCCTTCAGTTCTGTACCAGGCGATCAGGCTGCAAATCCCGATTACCAGCACCAGCCCTAGTATTATGAAAAGCGGGCGCAGCAGATTGTCCCGGATGCCGGGTCCGATCAGCACGATCCCAGCACAGAGCAGCAGCGCCACGATGGTGAGGCTCCAGCCTTGCCATGTGGCGGGTGTGGCGCCATAGCCAAAGCGCTTCTGCCGGAACCAGTATCTTGCCATCAGGCTGCTGCGGCGGTCCCGCCAACCGTCAGACCATCCAGCCGCAACGTCGGCTGCCCCACGCCCACCGGCACGCTTTGGCCGTTTTTGCCGCAGGTGCCAATGCCGGTGTCCAGCTTCATGTCGTTGCCAATCATAGCCACGCGCGTGAGCGCCTGCGGCCCGTTGCCAATCAAGGTAGCACCCTTAATGGCCGGCCCAAGTCTACCGTTCTCGATCAGATAGGCCTCGGTGCAACTGAAGACGAATTTGCCCGAGGTGATGTCCACCTGGCCGCCGCCGAAATTGACGGCATAGATGCCGTTCTTGACGCTTTCCAGGATTTCGCGCGGATCTTTGTCGCCACCCAGCATATAGGTGTTGGTCATGCGCGGCATCACCGGCGCTGCATAACTCTGACGCCGGCCATTGCCGGTGGGTGCAACACCCATGAGCCGGGCATTCTGCCGGTCCTGCATATAGCCCTTGAGGATGCCATCCTCGATGAGCACCGTGCGGCCGCTAGGCGTGCCTTCGTCGTCAATGGTGAGCGAACCCCGCCGGCCATCAATGGTGCCGTCATCCACCACCGTCACGCCGGACGCCGCGACACGCTCACCCAGAAGCCCCGCAAAGGCGGACGTCTTCTTGCGGTTGAAATCGCCTTCCAGGCCATGACCAATGGCTTCGTGCAGCAGAATGCCGGGCCAGCCCGGCCCAAGCACCACCGTCATTTCGCCAGCCGGGGCCGGCACAGCCTTCAGATTGACCAACGCTTGGCGCAGCGCTTCGTCCACCGCCCCCTGCCAATATTCAGGATCGAGATATTTTTCATAGCCACTGCGGCCGCCGCCGCCGAAGCTGCCGGATTCTTGGCGGCCATTTTCCTCCGCCACTACGGAAACATTGAGGCGCACAAGCGGGCGAATATCGGAATAGCGCTCGCCGCCGGCGCGGATGATCTCTATCCGCTGCCACTCGCCGGACAGCGAGGCCGACACCTGCCTGACGCGCGGGTCCTTTCCCCGGCCATAAGCATCAATGTCTTCCAGAAGTTTTACTTTCTTCTCGAAGCCGGCAGTCTCAAGTGGATCAATGTCACGATAGAGTTTGATATTGGTGCGGGCGGGGCCGGCCGCGACTACGCCGGAATAACCTTTGGCCACGGCTTGCACCGTGTTGGCGGCGCGTTGGATGGCACTTTCAGAAATTTCGCTGGCATGGGCGTAGCCAGTCGCTTCTCCGGCCACGGCCCTGAGGCCAAATCCCTGGCTGGTATCGAAACTCGCCGCTTTCAGCCGGCCGTCGTCCCAGGCGAAGGATTCGGACTGGCTGTATTCCAGGAAGAGTTCCCCATCATCGGCACCTTTCAAGGCCTGATCCACCGTGTGCTGTACTGTTTGCGGGTCCATGCCGGTGCGGGAAAAGAACAGGTCGGTGTCTGCCATCGCGGTTTTCCTGAGAAAGGGGCAAAAAAGCCAATCGCGCCCTAGATATCGGGTGAATGCGCTGATCCGGCAAGCGGGGCCGGCCCGGACCCGCTGGCCGGGGCAGGGGCCGTGCTATAAGGTCGCAATGACTTTAAGGGCTTAACCCCTCTAAATCCCTCGCAAGAATCTGAAAACGGGCGGGGGAACCCGCCTCATGCGAGGTCGCGCGATGTTCGTGAATAACCCAGGCGGCAGAAACAGGTTTTTGCCAAATGTCGGCACCGCCGCGGCCGCCTTTGGAGCGTTGCTGGCAACCGGACCGGCCATGGCTGACATCAAGCCCTTCCAGACCGGTTTTCAGGAGGCCGCCTCGCCGGTGATGGAGCAGATCGAGGCGTTTCACAACGAACTCTTTTGGATCATCACTGGCGTGTCTGTTTTGGTTCTCGTCCTGCTGGCCATTGTGATTTGGAAGTTCCGGGCGACTGCCAATCCGGTCCCGTCCAAGGTTCATCACAACACCTTGCTGGAGATCGCCTGGACCATCATCCCGGTCATTATTCTGGTGGTGATTGCCATTCCATCCTTCAAGCTGCTCTATTTCGAAGCGGCCATCCCCAAGCCCGACGTCACCATCCGCGCCATCGGCAAGCAGTGGTTCTGGACCTATGAATACCCCGGCCAGGCCGCCAATTTCACCTTCGACAGCCTGCATCTCGAAGATGCCGCTGCCGCCAAAGCCGGCAAGCCACGCCTTTTGGGCGTAGACAATCCCCTCTATGTGCCGGTGAACAAGGTGATCGAGATTGAGACCGCTGGTGCTGACGTCATCCATAGCTGGGCGATGCCGCAGATGGGTGTGAAGATGGATGCGGTGCCGGGCCGCATCAACCACACATGGTTCAAGGCCACAAAAGAAGGCGTCTATTACGGCGAATGCTCCGAACTTTGCGGCGCCAGCCATGCCTTCATGCCGATCGAGCTGCATGTGGTGAGCGACGCCGACTATGCCGTTTGGCTTTCTGCCTCCAAAAAGAAATTCACTGCTCTTGCCGACAATGCCGGCGACGCCGTCACCCATCTGGCGTCGAAATAGGATACCGCCATGACCACCACCTTCGACGCCCATCCCGACGCCGCCCATCATGGCGAGCATGACGCCCATCCGACCGGCTGGCGGCGTTATCTTTATTCGACGAACCATAAGGACATCGGCACGATGTACCTTATCTTCGCTATCGTCGCTGGTATCATCGGCGGCAGCTTCTCGATGCTGATGCGTGCCGAACTGATGTTTCCCGGGATGCAGTTCCTAGAGCCACATCAGTTCAATGTCTTTGTTACAGGTCACGGCCTGATCATGGTGTTCTTCATGATCATGCCCGCCATGATCGGCGGCTTTGGTAAC
Source organism: Alphaproteobacteria bacterium (assembly GCA_019242275.1). Classification (GTDB taxonomy): domain Bacteria; phylum Pseudomonadota; class Alphaproteobacteria; order Micropepsales; family Micropepsaceae; genus Rhizomicrobium. Next base: position 8,013 of record JAFAVT010000124.1, on the reverse strand, counting down.
TGGCTGGTGCCGCTGATGATTGGCGCACCGGACATGGCCTTCCCGCGCATGAATAACATCTCCTTCTGGCTGCTGCCCTTCAGCTTCGCGCTCCTGGTGCTGTCCATGTTCGTCGAAGGCGATTCCGGCGGCCTGGGTGTTGGCGGCGGCTGGACCATCTATGCGCCGCTTTCCACTACCTATTCGCCCGGCCCGGCGATGGATTTTGCTATCTTCTCGCTACACGTCACAGGCGCTTCCTCAATTCTGGGCGCTATCAATTTCATCACCACCATCTTCAACATGCGCGCGCCGGGCATGACCCTGCACAAGATGCCGCTGTTTGTGTGGTCTATCCTGGTCACGGTCTTCCTGCTGCTCCTGTCGCTGCCGGTCCTGGCGGGCGCCATCACCATGCTGTTGACCGACCGCAATTTTGGCACTGCCTTCTTTGATGCGGCGGGCGGCGGGGACCCGATCCTTTATCAGCATCTGTTCTGGTTCTTCGGCCATCCCGAAGTCTATATCTTGATCCTGCCGGGCTTCGGCATGATCAGCCACATCATCGCGACCTTCTCGCGCCGGCCGGTGTTCGGCTATCTCGGCATGGCCTACGCCATGGTCGCGATCGGCTTCATCGGCTTTCTGGTCTGGGCGCACCACATGTACACGGTGGGTCTGACCGTGGACACCAAGGCCTATTTCGTCTTCGCCACCATGGTCATTGCCGTGCCAACCGGCATCAAAGTATTCTCGTGGATCGCGACCATGTGGGGCGGCTCGATTGAGTTCAAGACGCCGATGCTGTGGGCCACAGGCTTTGTCTTCCTCTTCACCGTTGGCGGCGTTACTGGCGTGGTATTGGCCAATGCCGGTGTGGATGTCGTGCTGCAGGACACCTACTACGTGGTTGCCCATTTCCATTATGTGCTGTCGCTGGGCGCGGTATTCGCAATCTTTGCGGGCTTTTATTTCTGGTTCCCGAAGATCACCGGCTATCTCTACAACGAGACGTTGGGCAAGCTGCATTTCTGGATCACCTTCATAGGCGTGAACCTGGCTTTCTTTCCGATGCACTTCCTCGGTTTGGCCGGCATGCCGCGCCGCTATGCCGACTATCCTGACGCTTTCGCCGGCTGGAATTACTATTCCTCGTGGGGTGCGTTTATTGCTGGCGGCGGCGTGATCATTTTCCTGATTATGCTGGCCGAGGCCTTCATGGCCAAACGCCAGGCGCCCAACAACCCTTGGGGCGAAGGTGCCACCACCCTGGAATGGACCCTGACGTCTCCGCCCGCCTTCCATGAGTTCAACGAATTGCCGCACGTAAAGTGACCCCGCACTTCAAGTAATCATGTCGCTGACTCATACTCTTGCTGAGCCGCGCGTCACTTCGGTGGGCGATTTCCTCGCGCTGCTGAAACCGCGGCTGATGTCGCTGGTGGTGTTCACCGGCCTGGCCGGCCTGGTGGCCGCGCCCGGCACGCTACACCCGCTTACCGCCTTTACGGCGCTGCTCTGCATCGCGGTGGGCGCCGGCGCTTCCGGCTGCCTCAACATGGCCTATGACAGCGACATTGACCGGCTGATGGCGCGGACGGCAACGCGGCCGATCCCGCTCGGCCGGGTCGCTCGCGAAGATGCCCTGGCCTTCGGCTGGACCCTTTCAGTGCTGTCAGTGGCGATGATGGGATTGTTCGTTGGCCTTCTGGCGGCGATGCTGCTGGCTTTCACCATCTTTTTCTATGTCGTGGTCTATACGCTGGGTCTGAAGCGCCGTACTCCCCAGAACATTGTTATTGGTGGGCTGGCCGGGGCCCTGCCACCCGCCATTGGCTGGGCCTCGGTTACCGGTTCGCTGACCTTGACGCCGCTGGTGTTGGTGGCAATCATCTTCATGTGGACGCCGCCGCATTTCTGGGCGCTGTCGCTGTGGCGCAGTGATGATTATGCCCGCGCCGGTGTGCCGATGCTGCCGGTGGTCAAGGGCAAGGCTCACACCCGCCTTCAGATTCTGCTCTACACTCTGGCGCTGGTGCCGCTGGGCCTGGCGCCGGTCGTAACCGGCACGGGTGGGTGGCTTTATCTTGTCTGTGCCGCCGGAATCGGCGCCTGGTTCTTGAAAGAAGCTATCTCCACCTTCCTGGAGAAGGACGCGCGCAAGGAACCAGCGGCGCACCGTCTGTTCGGCGTTTCCCTTGTTTACATGACGGCGCTGTTCGCCTCGCTGATCGTTGAGAAGCTGTTCTCGCTTCCTACGGTCCCGGCCTTCTGGACGTGAGCGATGGCGGAAAAAACTGGCAGCGCGAACGCCGCAAACGCAATATCGCCCTCGCGCTCGTGCTGGGCGGATTCGCGGTCCTTGTCTATGTCATGTCCCTCGTGCAGTGGCACGGTGGTCACTAGTTTTCCCTTGGGGGTCTGATCCATGTCCAGCGACGCAAAGCACGATTACCACCTGGTCGATCCGAGCCCCTGGCCGGCGGTCGGTTCAGTCTTCGCCTTCCTGATGTTCGTAGGTGCTGTGCTTTGGATGCACAAGGGCTATGACCGCTTCGGCGTTCTAAGCGGTACGCCCTACATCTTCGGTATCGGCCTAGCTGGCGTGCTCTATACCATGGCGAGCTGGTGGCGCGATGTCATCAAGGAGTCGGTCGAATACGGCAACCACACGCCGGTAGTGAAGCTGCATCTGCGTTACGGCATGCTGCTGTTCATCGCGTCGGAAGTGATGTTCTTCGTCGCCTGGTTCTGGGCCTATTTCAACGCCGCCATCTTTCATGCTGATGTCGGGGTGCCAACCTGGCCGCCGGTTGGCATTGTCACCCTGGATCCTTGGCACTTTCCGCTGCTCAATACCCTAATCCTGCTGACCTCGGGCACGACGGTGACCTGGGCGCACCATGCCATCCAGACGGGCGACAAGAAGGGTGCTGTGCAGGGGCTGCTGCTGACCGTGTTGCTGGGTCTTTCCTTCACTTGCGTCCAGGCTTGGGAATATGCCCATGCGCCCTTTACCTTCGGCTTCAACAATCTGGCACGTGCGCCTTTTACCGATACCGCCCATGCTGCTCTGGCCTCGGGTGCCGGCAATTTCGACGCTGTCTATGGCTCGACTTTCTTTATGGCCACCGGCTTCCACGGCATGCACGTGATCATTGGAACAATCTTTTTGATTGTCTGCCTGTTTCGCGCCATGGCCGGCCAGTTCACGCCCACCCGCCATTTCGGTTTCGAGGCGGCAGCCTGGTATTGGCATTTCGTTGACGTGGTCTGGCTGTTCCTTTTCGCCTGCATCTATGTGTGGGGTGTAGGACCTGTTGTTCAAGGCTGACGCCACGCAACCGACCAATACACTTCGTGCTATCTTCCTCGGCCTCTGTCCGCAATGCGGGCAGGGGCCGTTGTTTGATGGCTATATTGCTGTGCGCAAATGTTGCCCGGCTTGCGGCATGGATTATTCCGTCTTCGATCCTGGTGATGGCCCGGCGGTGTTCGGCATTCTAATTGTGGGCGCCATCGTGGCAGGGTTGGCGCTGTGGGTTGAGTTTACTTGGTCGCCGCCCACTTGGTTGCACTTGCTGCTCTGGATTCCTTTGATCTGTATTTTGACTTTTGTCGTTCTTCGACTGGCAAAGTCGGCGCTGCTGGTGTTGCAATATAAGCACCGGGCGGGTGAGGGGCGGCTCGAGTGACCTTTCGCCCCTATCCCGGTGCAACCATTGCCATGGCGATTCTATTTGCCATCCTGTGTGGCTTGGGAAGCTGGCAAGTACAGCGGCTGCACTGGAAGCTAAATCTGATCGCGACGATGAATAGCCACCTGGCTGCTGCACCGCTGCCGCTGGACCCGGCGATGCAGGCAGACGCTGGGGAGATGCAATATCGCCGCGTTAGCCTGAAGGGTCGCTTCGATCACGCTAAAGAAGCTTATGTCTTCGCCACCGATGCGGCGGGGGAACAAGTGTACCATGTGCTCACGCCGTTCACGGTGGATTACGGCCGCATTTTGATGGTGGATCGTGGTATAGTCCCGCCGGACCGTCTGGCGCCGGCCAACCGCTTAGCCGGCAACATGAGCGGCGAGACGCGTGTTACCGGCATCTGGCGTACGCCCGATCGCGCCGGCCTTTTCACCCCGGCGCCGGATGCGAAGCATCGCATCTGGTACAGCCGCGATCTTGCGGCCATTTCCGCCGCTGACCATGTCAGTCTGGCCGCGCCGGTGGTGATAGAGGCTGATGCCACGCCCAACCCTGGCGGCTGGCCCAAGGGCGGCCAGACGGTGATGGATTTGCCCAATAACCATCTTTCCTATGCCATCACTTGGTTCGGGCTGGCGTTGTGCCTGCTGGGGGTTTGGTTGGCCTATCACATTTCCAAGGCCAGAATTGCCTGGAAGTAGCTTCTGGCCTGGCGCAAGGCATAGCCCTATAAGCCCCTCCATGAATTCGCACACTTTTCTGTCCACCCGCGGCCGAGCGCCTGCCGCCACCTTTGCCGAGGTGCTGTTGTCGGGTTTGGCGCCGGATGGCGGCCTTTATCTGCCGCAGGCTTGGCCGCAGTTCGGCGATGAAGAATTGAAGGCGTTTGCCGGCATTTCCTATCAGGAAGCGGCGTACCGGGTGCTTTCGCGGTTCACTGGGAGGGCGTTCAGCGAAACCGAACTGTGCGAGGCCATCGCAAATGCCTATGCCGATTTTGATGTGCCGGAAATCGCGCCGCTGATTGAAATCGGACAAGGCCGATACCTGCTGGAGTTGTTTCATGGTCCCACGCTGGCCTTCAAGGATATCGCTTTACAGGTGCTAGGTCAGTTGTTCAGTCGGGCGCTGGCTAAACGCGGCGGCCGCGCCACTATCATCGCGGCCACCAGCGGGGACACTGGCTCCGCCGCCATAGCGGCGCTGGGCGGGCTTGCTAACATCAATGTCTTCGTTATGCATCCTAAGGGTCGGGTGAGCGACGTCCAGCGCCGCCAGATGACGACTTCGACACATTCCAATGTCCACAATATCGCCCTGGAAGGCAGCTTCGACGACGCACAGTCTATCGTGAAGGCATTATTCGCCGACACCGATTTCGGGCGCAAGGTAAGCCTTACTGCCGTCAACTCGATCAACTTCGCCCGTATCGCGGCACAGAGTGTCTATTATCTCACTGCCACCGCGACGCTGGGCAGGCCGGCCACCTTCGTCGTGCCAACGGGCAATTTTGGCGATATTTTCGCCGGCGAGGCCGCCTGGCATATGGGGCTGCCGGTGGAGCGACTGGTGATCGCCACCAACTCTAACGATATCATGGCCCGCGCTCTGAATGAGGGCGTCTATGCCTCCGGCGATGCCCATCCGACTCTGTCGCCTTCGATGGACATTCAGGTCGCTTCCAATTTCGAGCGTGCTTTGTTTGAAGCCGCTGACCGCGACGCTGACTGGACCGCAGCGGCAATGAATGACTTCACGCGCGAGCGGCGTCTAGGCATTCCGCAGGAGGTGCTAGCGCGCCTGCGCGGCCGCTACAGCGCTTTTGCCGAAGATGATACCGCCACGATTGCCGCGATCAAGACAACATATGACAAGACCGGTCGCATCATTGATCCCCACACAGCCGTCGGGGTGGCAGCAGCGCATCGCATGGAGAGTGCCCCCGGTCCGGTGGTGATTCTTTCCACCGCTCATCCGGCGAAATTCCCTGACGCGGTAGCACGCGCCATTGGTACCGCGCCACCGGTGCCGGGGCGGCTGGCTGGATTGGAAAAATTGCCCGAGCGGGTCGAAACTCTGCCAAAAAGCCCGGCTTTGATCCGCGACTTCATCTCCACTAGACTGAGGGCATGAACCCAGAAATATCAAGACTTTCCAACGGCTTGACGATTATCAGCGACCCAATGCCGGGCCTGGAATCGGCAGCTATCGGCGTATGGGTGAACACAGGTGCCAGGAACGAAACGCCAAGCCAAATGGGTGTTTCGCACATGCTGGAACACATGGCCTTCAAAGGAACGGCAACGCGCAGCGCTCGGGCCATCTCCGAAGAGATCGAGGCAGTAGGCGGTGTCCTCAACGCTTATACCAGCCGCGAACAAACCGCTTTCCATGCCCGTATTCTGAAAGCCGACGTGCCGTTGGCGTTGGCCCTTCTGGGCGACATTCTGGTCAATCCCGCCTTCGCCGAGGAAGAAATCGCCCGCGAGCGCCAGGTAGTGCTGCAGGAGATCGGCCAGGCCCGCGATACGCCCGATGACATCATCTTCGACCACCTGCAGGCCGCCATCTATCCCGATCAGCCGATGGGCTGGCCTATTTTGGGCGAGGAAAAGACCGTCAGCAGTTTCAGCCGAGAGATGTTGCGCGCCTATATGGCATCGAATTACCGCGCCGGCGGCGTGACGCTGGTCGCATCCGGTGCCGTCATGCATGACCAGCTCGTCGCGCTCGCCGAAAGGGCCTTTGCTGACTTTGCGCCCGGCACTGCGTCGGCACCGCTTCCGGCGCTGTATAGTGGCGGTGATGCTCGCTTCGTGGAAGATCTGGAGCAGGCGCACATCGCCTTCGCCTTTCCCGGTCTTTCCAACAGTGATCCTGACTATTATGTCGGCCAGCTCTATACCGCTGCGCTTGGTGGGGGTATGTCATCGCGCCTTTTCCAGGAAGCGCGGGAGAAGCGCGGCCTTTGTTATTCGATCTACGCCTTCACCAGTGGCTTTCAGGATAACGGCTTTCTCAGCGTCTATGTCGGCACCGGCGAGGCTGAGGCCGCCGAGATTGCCGCCGTTGTGGCGGGCGAGATGGAAGCGATGGCTGGCAACCTCAGTGAGGCCGAACTCGCGCGTGCGCGCGCTCAGCTCAAGGCTTCGTTGCTAATGGGGCTGGAGCGGCCGGCCGGCCGCATGGAGCAGATTGCCGGTCAACTTTTTGCCTTGGGCCGCGTGCAACCGCCGTCCGAAATCATTGCCCAATTGGATGCCATCGATCTTGGCGCGGTGAAGCGCTATGCTGGGCGTGTGGTTGAGACTGGCAAATCCGCCATCGCTGCCATCGGTCCCATTGCCCGGTTGGAAAACCATGAGCGCTTTGCACGTCGCTTCGGTGGCGGTGACATGCCGCAAGCGGCGGAATAGTGAAAGCGCCCCTTATTAGGCAAGTCATCAAGCCTGGCCTCAAGCAGGGCCCGATTGCTTTCATGCGTGGCCTGACCTTTCCTGGTGGACAGCAGCCGGTCATCGAGGGCGAGAAGGTATATTTGCGTTATCCCCGCATTGCCGATTACGCCGCCTGGGCGCGCTTGCGTGCCTTGAGCCGCCCGTTTCTCACCCCCTGGGAGCCAGTCTGGGCTGACGACGAACTGACTCGCGGCGCCTTTCGCCGCCGCCTCAAGCGCTATCACAAGGAGACGCGGCAGGATTCCGCCTATGTCTTTTTCGTGCTGCGTAAGTCCGATCATGCGCTATTAGGCGGCTGCACACTTTCCAATGTGCGTCGTGGCGTCACGCAGGGGTGTACCTTGGGCTACTGGATCGGCGAGCCGCATGCCAGCCAAGGTCACATGACCGACGCGCTGAAAGCACTAATTCCTTTTGTCTTCCGCACTCTAGGATTGCACCGCATCGAGGCAGCCTGCCTCACCGCAAACGAGGCATCCAAGGCGCTGTTGACTCGCTGCGGGTTCCGCCAGGAAGGTCTTGCCCGCCGCTATCTGCTGATCAACGGCGTCTGGAGCGACCATCTGCTATTTGCTTTGCTCGCCGACGAGGCACAGTTAGGTTAGCGCCTTTCCCGCCGCCAGGAGATCATGACGATACGCCGCCTCATCGCCCTGACCTGTGCCGCGCTCATGCTGGGCGTGCTGGGGTCTGTTCCAGCGCTGGGGCAGGGCTCGGCAAGCGGCCCTTCGACGCCCAAGCCGGTTAATTTCGGTGGCAACGAAAATGTATTGCCGCTGAAGTTATTTATGACCTCCTATCACGCGCCGGGTGGACCGGAGGCAGACGGCTCCTCCTGGTACATGCTGCCGGTGATGAATGACGGGGTGCGC
>JAFAVT010000108.1 GCA_019242275.1 Alphaproteobacteria bacterium | reverse complement strand
ATGCAGAGGCTATGAAAGGTATCGAGGCGCGGTTGGATGCCGATGTCATTGACGAAAGCCCCGCTGCCTACAAGCCCATTGGTGCTGTTATGGCGGCGCAGGGTAGTTTGGTGGAAGTTGTTCACCGACTGCGCCAAGTTCTCAACGTCAAAGGTTAGTGCAGGGGCCGTTTGCCGTGAAATTCCTCGACGTTGCCAAAGTCTATGCATCCAGCGGTGCCGGCGGTAACGGCTGCATCGCCTTCCGGCGCGAGAAGTTCATCGAATATGGCGGACCTTATGGCGGCGATGGCGGCCGCGGCGGCGATGTCATCGCCGAGGCGGTGGAGAATCTCAACACCCTGATTGACTACCGCTTCCAGCAGCATGTGAAAGCCAAGAACGGCGAAGGCGGCAAGGGCAAGGTGATGACCGGCGCCAATGGCGAAGACGCGGTGATGAAGGTGCCGGTCGGCACCCAGATCTATGAAGAAGACGGGGAGACCCTGATTGCCGATCTCACCGATGCCGGCCAGCGCGTGCGCCTGCTCAAGGGCGGCAATGGCGGCTTCGGCAACGCTCATTTCAAAAGCTCGACCAACCAGGCGCCCGACTTCGCGATGCCCGGCCAGCCGGCCGAGGAAGCCGTCTTCATTCTCAAGCTGAAACTCATCGCTGATGCCGGGCTGATCGGCATGCCGAACGCGGGCAAAAGCACGTTCCTCAGCCGTGTTTCGGCGGCGCGGCCCAAGATCGCCGATTATCCTTTCACCACACTGGAGCCGCAATTGGGGGTGGTGAAAATTGACGACAGCGATTTTGTGTTGGCCGATTTGCCGGGGTTGATCGAAGGTGCCCATGAAGGCGTCGGTCTTGGCGACCGCTTCCTGGGCCATGCCGAACGCTGCGCCACCATCCTGCATCTGGTGGACGGCACCGGCGATGGTGTCGCGAAATCCTACAAGACCATTCGCGCCGAGCTGGAAGCCTATGGCGAAGGCCTTGGCGACAAGCCGGAGATTGTGGCGCTGAACAAGGTGGATGCCATTCCCGAAAAAGAATTGGCCAAGAAAAAGGCGGCGCTGGAAAGGGCCTCCGGCCAGAAGGTGCATGTAATTTCCGGTGTCAGCGGCGAAGGCATCAACGCCGTGCTGCGGGCGATGGTGCGGCAGATCAGTGCCCGCCGGGCCGAACGCATCGCCGTCAAGCCCCGCACTGTGCGCGCGCCCCTTACCCGCGCCGAACGCCAGGGGGTGAATTTCAAGGCGCCGGTGGTGCCCAAATCGGCGGCCGCCGAACTGGATGTGGTGGTAAAAAGCGCCCGCCCCGTGCAGGCACCGAAAAAGAAGAGCGTGAAAGCGGGGGCCAAGCCCAGGGGAAGGAAGAAAGCGGCGGCCGGCGGCAAGGCCAGGGCTAAGCCGAAGAATGTGCGCCATTCCGCCAAGCAGCGGGCCAAGCGAAAGGCGGCGCGGCGATGACCGGGATCTTCGACGGCGCCAGACTCATCATCGTCAAGGTCGGCTCGGCGCTGCTGGTGGATCAGGAACGCGGGGAACTGCGCCGCGCCTGGCTGCAATCACTTTGCGCCGATGTCGCGGCCCTGAAGAAAAACGGCGCGCGCCTGATTTTGGTCTCTTCCGGCTCCATCGCGCTGGGCCGCCGTCTGCTGAAGCTGGCGCCGGGCCCGCTGAAGCTGGAGGAAAGCCAGGCCGCCGCCGCCGCGGGGCAGGTGCGCCTGGCCGAAGCCTATGCCGACATCATGGCCGCTCACGGCATTGTGGCGGCGCAGGTGCTGCTGACCTTCGGCGACACCGAGGAGCGCCGCCGCTATCTCAACGCTCGCGCCACCTTGAACACACTGGTGGAGCTGGGCGCGGTGCCGGTGATTAACGAGAATGACACGGTGGCAACCGCCGAAATCAAGTTCGGCGACAATGACCGGCTGGGCGCTCGCGTCGCCTCGATGGTGGGTGCCGACCGGCTGGTGCTGCTGTCAGATGTGGACGGACTTTACACTGCCAACCCCGGCTGTGACGCCAATGCGGCGCATATTCCCGAGGTCACCGCCATCACGCCTGAGATCGAAGCGATGGCCGGCGACAGTATTTCCGGCCTGGGGCGCGGCGGCATGGCGTCAAAGCTGATCGCCGCCAAGATTGCCATGGGTGCAGGCTGCGATGTGGTGATTGCGCGCGGTGAGGCGCTCAATCCGCTTGCCGCCATCGCGGCTGGCGCGCGTCACACCCGTTTTCGCGCTTCCGTCACGCCGGCGGCTGCGCGCAAGCGCTGGATTGCCGGTGGTCTCAAAGCCGAAGGCGTGCTGGTTATTGATGACGGCGCGGTCAAGGCGTTGCGCGAGGGCAAGAGCCTGCTTCCGGCCGGCATCCGCCAAGTGGATGGTCGCTTTGAGCGCGGCGACGCCGTGGTGATCAAAAACCGCGACGGCCGCGAGATCGCCCGCGGTCTTGCCGCCTACAGCGCCAGTGATGCCGAGCGCATTGCCGGCAAGCGCAGCCTCGAAATCGAGGCCATCCTGGGCTATCGTGGCCGCGACGAAATGATCCATCGCGACGATCTCACCCTGACGGGAAATTAGTCATGAACGTGCAGAACACCATCGCTGCCGAAATGACCGCCATCGGCGCTGCCGCCCGCGCCGCGGCTCGTGCCATGCGCGAAGCTTCCGGTGAAGCCAAGACCAAAGCCTTGCTGGTGGGCGCCGCCGCCATTCGCGCCCATGCCGACGAAATTTTCGCCGCCAACCGGGGCGATCTGGAAGCAGCCAGGGCGTCGGGCATGTCCGCGCCGCTGATGGACCGGCTGATGCTGGATGCCAAGCGGCTCGAAGCGATGGCGGCGGGCGTGGAAACCGTGGCCGCCTTGCCCGACCCGGTGGGTCGCGAACTGGCGCGCTGGTCGCGTCCCAATGGCCTTGATATCGCGCGGGTGGCCACACCCATCGGCGTCATCGGCATCATTTATGAATCCCGCCCCAATGTGACGGCCGATGCCGGCGCCTTGGCGTTGAAGGCCGGCAATGTCGCTATCCTGCGCGGCGGCTCCGATTCCATCCGCTCCGCCACCGCCATCCTCAAGGCAATGCGCGAAGGGCTGAAGGCGGCCGGGCTGCCGGATGCGGCGCTGCAGATGGTGGCCAATACCGACCGCGCCGCCGTCGGCCTGATGCTGGAAGGCCTGGGCGGCAATATTGATCTTATCATTCCCCGCGGCGGCAAGGGATTGACCGGCCGCGTCATGGCCGAAGCCCGCGTGCCGGTCCTGGCGCATCTGGAAGGCATCGTCCATGTCTATGTCCACAGCGCGGCCAACCTGGAAAAAGCGCGCAAGGTGGTGCTGAACGCTAAGATGCGCCGCACTTCTATTTGCGGGGCGGCTGAAACCCTGCTCTTGGACCGGGCTATCCTGGAAAGCCATGGCGTGCCGATCCTGGGTGATCTGGCGGCCGCCGGTTGCGAGATCAGAGGCGATGAAGCGGTACGGGCGGCGTTTGCCGCCGCCAAGCCGGCGACGGAAGAAGACTGGAAAACCGAATATCTCGACGCCATCATCGCCGTGCGTGTGGTGGATGACGTGGAAGCGGCGATCCGCCATATCGAGGATTTCGGCTCGCACCATACCGACGCCATCGTCACCGAAGACGCTGCGGCCGCCGAGACGTTCCTGGGCAGTCTCGACAGTGCCATCGTGCTGTGGAACGCCTCAACCCAGTTCGCCGACGGCGGCGAGTTCGGCATGGGCGCGGAAATCGGCATCGGCACCGGCAAGCTGCATGCGCGCGGCCCCGTCGGCGCCGAGCAGCTCACCACTTTCAAATATGTGGTGCGCGGCAACGGGCAGACTCGCCCATGACGGCCGTGCCATGAAGATGCGTCCTTGAGCTGGATCAAGCCGCCGGGGCCGGTAGGACCCAATCTCACCATCGGCCTTCTGGGCGGCTCCTTCAATCCCGCCCACAGCGGCCATCTCTATGTCAGCGAGGTGGCTCGGAAGGCGCTGAGGCTGAACGCAGTGTGGTGGCTGGTGACGCCGGGCAATCCCTTGAAGCGGGCCGGCGATCTGGCGGAACTGCTTTATCGCGTCGGCGTGGCGCGCAACATCGCCGGCCGCCGCGCCATCGTCAGCGATATCGAGACGGCTTTCCGCACCCGCTACACAGTGAACAGTTTGCGGGCGCTTCGCCACCGCTTTCCCGGCACGCGCTTTGTCTGGCTGATGGGCAGCGATAACCTCGCCGGCTTCGGGCGATGGAAGAACTGGGCCGCCATCGCCAAACTGGTTCCCATTGTGGTGGTGCGCCGCCCCGGCAGTGCGCTGGACACTTTGAAATCGCCCTTGGTGCGCCGATTTGGCCAGGCGCGGCGGCTGAGGCCGGCACCCTGCGTGCTGCTGCTGGATGGCCCCCGCAACGATCAAAGCAGCACTACCCTGCGCCGGGACTCTGTTCGATCCGTCTTGGAGCCGCGCCTGACCCCATGATAAAACCGCATCACGCCACGGAGATAAAACCCTGAAAGCCAAGAAAGCGCCTGCGAAGAAGCCCGTCAAAAAGACAAAGGCTGCCGCGGAGAAAAAGTCTGCTGCGAGGAAAAAGCCTGCCGCCAAATCCAAGAAGGCGCCCGCCCGCAAGAAAACCCCAATCCGTCCGGCGGCAAAAGCCGCGGCCCAAAGCGATCTCCTGAAGCGCATCATTGCTTCGTTGGATGACGACAAGGCCGAGAATATCGTCACCATCAACCTCGAAGGCCGCTCCGCTTTGGCTGATGCCGCCGTGATCGCCTCGGGCCGGTCCTCGCGCCATGTCGCCGCCATTGCCGAACATCTGGCGCGGCGCTTGAAAGAGGGGGGCTATGGCACGCGGCCGGTCTCCGGCGCCGCCACCGGTGACTGGGTGCTGGTGGATGCCGGCGACGTCATCGTCCACATCTTCCGCCCCGAAGTGCGGGAATATTACGACCTCGAAGGCATGTGGAACGTCGGAAAGGGCGCGTAGTGCGTCTCTGGATTCTTGCGGTCGGCCACGCCAAGGGCACCTCGGAAGGGGCGCTGGTGGAGGATTTTGTCAGCCGCGCCCAGAAGATGGGCCGGGGCATGGGCTTTGCCGCCGTCACGGTGGAGGAGCTTTCCGTCTCCAAAGCCCGCGATGCCGCCGGCCGCATCAAGGAAGAATGCCAGCGCCTGGCTGACCGCGTGCCCGACGGCGCCCATGTCGTGCTGTTGGACGCCAAGGGCAAGGGTATGACCTCCGAAGACTTTGCCGATTTTCTGGGCGCATTGCGCGATGCCGGCACCCGCGATCTCGCCTTTGTCATTGGCGGGCCTGACGGCCTGGGCGCGCTGCCGGGCAAAAAGTCAGGCCGGAGTCTGGCCTTCGGGCCGCAAACCTGGCCGCATCTGCTGGCGCGGGCACTGCTGGCGGAACAGGTCTATCGCGCCATGACCATATTGGCCGGGCACCCATATCACCGGGCGTAGCAGAACTCAGGCGATCTCGGTATCGTGGGAATACCGCGGCGAGGGGCACGGAATGTGAGCGATTCTAACAAGAAAAAAAGCCCGGCACATCTGATAGGCAAACTGCTTTTTTGCATGAGCGCGTTTATTGAGGCTGTATCGGCAGTTTTCGCTGACATTTGCATTCAGGTAGGCGAACCAGTCCCAAATCCAAAGATTGGCCTTACTTATCCCGTTAAGATGCATGGTATGCTCTATGTACCGCCATTCGATGGCATCATGTATCAGCAATGTTTTCTGGGCGGCTTTATCGTTGCTGCCCTAGGCGTTTGTATTTTCGCGACTGCAGGGTTGAATAGCGAAGAGGATCACTAGACCGGGCAACTTGCAGAAGTCAGCGGGAAGAGATCGAATTTCGTAATATTTTATCTAATTAAATCTCCAGCTTCCTCGCTGCTCTCGATCTCGCGTATGTCGTCCCTACTCTGGAATTGCGGACGCTCCCTTATCCGCCGGACCCGCAAAACTGTTCACGCACCGTGCAATCGCCGGCGCCGGACGCCTGACATTGCGCCAGCCCGAAGGCGGCGGCCTGATACTTGTCGCTGTCGGTAACGACATACGACTGATGGGCATGGCCGCTGGTCACCAGCGAGCCGCAATTGCCGTTGAGGCTGGCCTTGACGATGCAGTTGGCGCCGCCGGACCGCGTGCACTCTGAACGGGCGCGCTCAATGGCAGTGTCAGGATCGTGAAAGCCCCAGGCCGCGCCATAAATACCGGAATCGGTGCTCATGGCGATGGCGCCGAAGCTGCCGGGGTGTGCCGCTTCGGGCTTGGGCTTCAGATACATCCAGGAGGCATAAAACACCGCCCCGAACAGGGCCAGCAGCAACAGGGCACCGAAAACGCTCTTCTTGCGATCGCCGATCATGGCAACCTTCCTTTACGCCAATTCCACACCTTCACTTTCAAGAGCTGTACCAGCGACTTTTCCCTGCCTTGGCCCGCATCGGCACAAAGGGCGGGGCGGCAACCCTTCCTTAACCATGTTGGGCGATGCTAGCTGCGTCTCAATGGGACCCTTAAGGGGGAAGTTGCACCCATGGAAATCAAAGGCTCCGGCCGCATCGAAACCGCCGCCATCCGGCGCAAGGCCGCCGGCAATACGCCAAGCGGCTTTACCGTGTCCGATCCGGCGGAAAGCCATGGCGGCATTGTTGCCGGCCCCGGCCCCATTGCCGCGCTGGATTCCATCCTGATGCTGCAAGGCATGGATGATTCCACCGACGGCCGCGCCAAGGGTCAGGCACATGGCGAGCAGTTGCTGACATTGCTGGATGCGGTGCGCGACGGCCTTCTGGCTGGCGGCATTCCCCGCTCCACCCTCAACAAGCTGGCAGTGGCGGTGACCCGCCGCCATGACGCCTTCGCCGATCCCCGCCTGCAGGACGTGCTCGACCAGATCGAACTGCGCGCCCATGTTGAGCTGGCGAAGTTGGAAGCGCTGGACAAGCGCGTAGCCTAGCGGCGCGGTTCTTCCTACAACTGAAGGAACGGCACAAAGCCGCCATGGATCATCCGCCTGCCATCGAAAGGCGGTGGATTCATCATTTTGCTGATGCGCGGGTCCTGCATGATTTTGAGATTTGCGGCTTCGCGCACCTCTTTGCTAGGATAGACGATCCAGGAAAACACCACCACCTCATCCTCCCTCGCCTGCACGGCGCGGGGAAATGACGTCATCTCGCCATAGGGCGTGTCATCACCGATGCATTCGGCATAGCCCGTGGCGCCATACTCTTTCCAGATCGGCAGGCATTGCCGCGCCAACTCCTTGTACGCCTCAATCGTGTCCTTCGGCACCGCAAGCACAAAACCATCAACATAGGCCATGAAGTTTCTCCCTCTCGGCCTTTCCCAAGGGCGCGCGCCGGCCTGAATTCAATTCAGCCCGGCGCGTAAGTCCTCCGGTGTGACAAAAAGATAGTGTGCGCCCGCGGCCCGCAATTCTTCCGCGCTGCCATAGCCATACAATACACCACAGCCGGTCATGCCATTGCTCACGGCGCCGATCATATCATGCTCCCGGTCGCCGACCATGACAGTGCGCGATGGATTGGCGCCGGTTTCGCGCAAGGCGTAAGCGAGAAGTTGGCTTTTTTCGGCCCGCGCACCATCCAGTTCCGCTCCGAAAACCCCTTCGAAATATCCATTCAATCCCAAATGCGCCAATATGCGCTCGGCGTAAATAGTGGGTTTGCTGGTGGCGACGAAAAGCCGGCGGCTGCGCAATCCTGCCAGAAGCGGCACAATTCCCGGATAAAGGCTGTTTTCGTAAAGGCCGATATCGGCGAAACGCTCACGATAGAAGGCGAGGGCACGGTCGGCATCCGCTTCGCCCACAAGGGTGGTTAGGCTGCTGCGCAGCGGCGGTCCGATGCACCATGTCAATTCGTCTTCAGACGGCGCGGTGCGGCCGAGCCGTTCAAGGGCATGGCGGATAGAACGGGTGATGCCCGGCTTGGGATCAGTAAGAGTGCCGTCCAGGTCGAAAAAGACGGCATCCATACCAGTTAGACGTCCAGCAGCAGACGTTGCGGGTCTTCGAGATTTTCTTTTACCCGCACCAGGAAGGTAACTGCCTCTCGCCCATCCACCAGGCGGTGGTCATAGGAAAGCGCCAGATACATCATGGGGCGGATTTCGATCTTGTCTCCAACTGCCATGGGCCGCGGCTGGATCTTGTGCATGCCCAGAATGCCGGACTGGGGCGAATTCAGGATCGGCGTGGACATCAGCGAGCCGAATACCCCGCCATTGGTGATGGAGAAAGTGCCGCCCTGCAATTCCTCCAGCTTCAGCCGGTTGTCGCGGGCGCGGGCACCAAAATCCACAATCGCTTTTTCGATGTCGGCCAGCGAGAGGCGGTCGGCATCGCGCACCACCGGCACCACCAGGCCGCGTTCGGTCGAAACCGCCACGCCCAGATCGTAATAATTCTTGTAGATGATGTTGTCGCCTTCGATCTCGGCGTTGATCGCGGGCAGTTCTTTCAGCGCCGCCACACAGGCCTTGGCGAAAAAGCCCATGAAACCCAACTTGACGCCATGGCGCTTCTCGAACGCGTCCTTGTAGGTGGCGCGGGCCGCCATCACTGCGCTCATGTCCACTTCGTTGAAGGTGGTGAGTTGCGCGGCGGTGTTTTGCGATTCCTTCAGACGCAAGGCAATGGTCTTGCGCAGTCGCGTCATCGGCACTTTTTCCTCGCGCGCTTCGTTGGCGCGGGGGCCGGCGGAGGTGGCAGCGACCGGCGCCGGCGCGGCAGCACGGGCGGCGAGAGCGGGATTATTTTGGCGCGCTTCCAGCGCGACAAGCATGTCGCCCTTGGTGACGCGCCCATCCTTGCCGGTGCCGGCAACCGCCGAGGTCGGCACGCCGCTTTCGGCGGCAATGCGCTGGGCAGATGGCATGGCCCTGGCCGCCGAAGCCTCGGCGGGGGCGGTTGGCGCCTCAGATGTTTTTGTCCCTTGCGGCGCTGCCGGCTTTGGCCTGGCCGCATCGGGATTGGCAGCGACCGCGCTGGTCTTGCCGGCCTTGCCTTCGGCAATGGCGCCCAGCACAGCGCCCACCGATACAGTGGCGCCCTGGGCGACGCTGATGGATTCAATGGCGCCGTCTGCGGGCGAGGGCACTTCCACCGTCACCTTGTCGGTTTCCAGTTCCAGCAGCGGCTCGTCGCGCTTGACTGCTTCGCCTTCCTTCTTGAACCAGCGTGCCACCGTCGCTTCGGTGACGGATTCGCCCATTGGCGGGACCTTGATATCAATGCTCATGGGCGTCGTCCGTTATGATCAAAGGGTCAATGCGTCGTTGAGGAAAGCGGCCAGTTCGGCCTGGTGCTGCTTCATCAGGCCGGCCGCGGTCGAGGCATATTCCGGCCGCCCGGTGTAGCGCACCGTGGCTGCCCCGCCCAGCCGGGCAACGGTGTCCTCGATGCGGGGGCGGATGAAGCTCCAGGCGCCCTGGTTCTGCGGCTCTTCCTGGCACCAGACCAGTTCCGCCTTGGCAAAGCGGTTCAATTCCTGGGCCAGAACATTCTCCGGGAAGGGATAAAGCTGCTCGATGCGCAGGATCTGGACGCGGTTCTCGCCTCGCTTCTCCCGCTCTTCCATCAGGTCGAAATAGACTTTGCCGGTGCACAGCACGACGCGCTTGATCTTTTCGTCCGCGACCAGCTCGACCGAGGTGGCGCCGGGCACCACTTCGGCCTGGTCGCGCAGCACCCGGTGAAAGCTGTTGGATGGCAGCATGTCGGCCAGGAAGCTGACGCACTTTTTATGACGCAACAGCGATTTTGGTGTCAGCAGTACGAGGGGCTTTCGGAAGCTGCGGTGCATCTGCCGGCGCAACACATGGAAATAATTCGCCGGCGTGGTGGGAACACAAACCTGCATATTGTCCTGGGCGCAAAGCTGCAAATAGCGCTCCAGGCGGGCGCTGGAATGTTCCGGCCCCTGGCCCTCATAACCATGTGGCAACAGCATGGTCAGACCCGACATGCGCAGCCACTTCATTTCGCCAGAGGCGATGAACTGGTCCATCACCACCTGGGCGCCATTGGCGAAATCGCCGAACTGGGCTTCCCACAAGACCAGGGCCCGCGGTTCGGCGGTGGAGTAGCCATATTCAAAGCCTAGCACCGCTTCTTCCGACAACAGCGAGTCAATGACTTCAAAGCAGCCCTGCTCTTTGTCTATATGCTGCAGCGGGTAGTAGCGCTCCTCGGTCTTCTGATCCACCAACCCGGCATGGCGCTGGCTGAAGGTGCCGCGGGTGGAATCCTGGCCGGAAAGGCGGATGTAATAGCCTTCCTCCAGCAGAGTGCCGAAAGCCAGCGCCTCGGCCGTGGCCCAGTCGAAACCTTCTCCCGTCTCAAACATTTTGGCCTTTGCCTCAAGCTGGCGGGCAATGGTCTTGTGCAGATTGAAGCCTTCAGGAACCGTGGTCAGGGCCTTGCCCACCTTCAGCAGCATTTCCTTGGGCAGGCCGGTGTCGCCGCGGCGGTCGCTGTTCTTGGGCGCGGTTTCCAGGCCCTGCCACTTGCCGTCCAGCCAATCGGCGCGGTTGGGCAGATGCGCCTTGGAGGCGTTGAATTCCTCATCCAGTCGCTGGTTGAAGGCGTCCTGCATCGCCGTCACTTCCGCCTCGCCGGCGGTCCCTTCAGCGACCAGTTTTTCGCCATACATTTGCAGCGTGGTCTTGTGATGCTTGATCACCTTGTACATCAAGGGCTGGGTGAAGGCCGGTTCGTCGCTTTCGTTATGCCCAAAGCGGCGATAGCAGATCATGTCCAGCACCACGTCCTTCTTGAACTTCTGCCGGAACTCGATAGCGATGCGGGCGGCGTGGACCACCGCTTCGGGATCATCGCCATTCACATGGAAGATCGGCGCCTGCACCATCAGGGCAATGTCGGTGCAATAGGGGGAGGACCGCGAATATTGCGGCGCGGTGGTGAAACCAATCTGGTTGTTGATGACGAAATGCAGGGTCCCGCCGGTGCGGAAACCCTTGATGCCCGACATGGCAAAACATTCCGCCACCACGCCCTGGCCGGCAAAGGCGGCGTCGCCATGAATCAGCAGCGGCAGCACCGAAGAGCGGGCGTCAATGTCGCGCAACTGCCATTGCTTGGCGCGGGCCTTGCCCAGCACCACCGGATCAACGATTTCCAGATGCGAGGGATTGGGTGTCAGCGACAGATGCACCTTGTGACCGTCAAACTCGCGGTCCGAGGAAGCACCGAGATGATATTTGACATCGCCGGAGCCTTCGACGTCCGACGGATTGGCGCTGCCGCCCTGGAATTCATGAAAAAGCTGGCGATAGGGCTTGCCCATCACATTGACCAGCACATTGAGTCGGCCGCGATGGGCCATGCCCAGCACGATCTCGGTGACGCCGAGCTGGCCGCCCCGCTTGATGATCTGCTCCAGCGCCGGGATGGTGGCCTCGGCCCCGTCCAGGCCGAAACGCTTGGTGCCGACAAAGCGGTTGGAAGCGAATTTTTCGAAGCCTTCCGCTTCGATCAGCTTGTTGAGGATGGCCTTCTTGCCTTCGGGGGTGAAATCAATCTCGCCGCCTTCGATGCGGCGCTGCAGCCAGGTCTTCTGCTCGGCATCATTGATGTGCATGAACTCATAGCCGATGCGGCCGCAATAGATACCGCGCAGCCGGGCGAGAATCTGGCGCGGCGTGGCGACGGGAAAGCCCAGCACGCCATCCACATAGACCGGCAGATCCATGGTGGCGCCTTCAAAGCCGTAAGTCGCCGGATCCAGCGTTACCTGCTTGGGGCGCGGTGTGAGGCCGAGCGGATCAAGTTCGGCCTCAAAATGGCCGATCATGCGGTAGGCGCGGATCATCTGCACCGCGTGAATGGAATGTTTGGGCGCGTCGCTATCTACCTTCGCTTCGGCGGGCGCGGGCACGGCTTTGGCGGACTTGACCGTCTTCGGTGCTTGTGGCGGGGTTTGTCCCGACAGCGCCAAGGTGATGTCGTCGGACGGAAGGGCAGGCGCCTTGCCGCGGGCGAAGCCTGGGCCCCGGCCCAACTGGGTGGCGCTGAGATTGCGCTCACTTAAGGAGGCGAAATAATCGCGCCAGCTTTGGTCCACTGCATTGGGATCGGCGAGATATTGCTCATAGAGCCGCTCGACAAAGAGCGCGTTGGTCCCCGAAAGAAATGAGGTCGCTTCCAGAATGTCGTTGGACGCGCGATTGAGGGCATTGGGAGAGGATTGCTCTGTCATTTCAAACGCTTAAGGCGGGGGCTTGTTAGGCCCGGGCCTGTCCTGGGGCTGGCGTTTCGCGACGCGCTTCTAGGGTGCGGGTTGGTAGTCCCTTCCGCCAGCCGATTCAACGGCTAACAAGGTTAATAAGGACTCAACAAGACCCCTTTGCGGCTACGCAGTGAGAGCGCGAAGGCCGACGGAAATGCCTGAAATGTAGGCGCTATTTACCCGAGAGGAGTTCGACCAGCGTTGTGCCTAAGGCTGCCGGGCCTCCCCTTCTGCGCGTAGCGCATGGAAGGGGAGGTGCCCGTAGCACCGTCAGGTGCGAAGGGCGGAGGGGTTCACTTACCAGAGAGCAGTTCAACGAGTGTAGTGCCCAGCGCCGCAGGATTCGGCGAGACCCGGATACCCGCCGAACGCATGGCTTCGATCTTGCTCTCGGCACCGCCCTTGCCGCCGGAGATGATGGCGCCGGCATGGCCCATGCGCCGGCCGGGGGGGGCGGTGACGCCGGCGATGAAGCCCACCATCGGCTTTTTCACTTTTGCGTGTTTGATGAAGTCGGCGGCATCTTCCTCGGCGCTGCCGCCGATCTCGCCGATCATGATGATGGATTGGGTTTCGGGGTCGGCCAGCAGCATTTCCAGAACTTCGACATGCTCGGTGCCCTTGACCGGATCACCGCCGATGCCGACGCAAGTGGTTTGCCCCAAACCCACCGCGGTGGTCTGCGCCACCGCTTCATAGGTCAGCGTACCCGAACGCGAAACGATGCCGACACTACCCCGCTTGTGGATGTGACCGGGCATGATGCCGATCTTGCATTCGCTCGGCGTGATGACGCCGGGACAGTTGGGGCCGATCAGCCGCGACTTGCTGCCCGACAGCGCCCGCTTCACCTTCACCATGTCCAGAACCGGAATGCCTTCGGTGATGCAGACGATCAGGGGCACTTCGGCATCAATCGCTTCCAGAATGGCATCGGCGGCGAAAGGTGGCGGCACATAGATGGCGGAGGCGTCAGCACCGACGGCCTCCTTGGCTTGCCGCACCGTGTCGAACACCGGCAGGCCCAGATGGGTAGAACCGCCTTTGCCCGGCGTGGTGCCGCCCACCATCTTGGTGCCGTAGGCGATGGCCTGTTCGGAATGAAAAGTACCCTGGTTGCCGGTAAAGCCCTGGCAGATCACCTTGGTGTTCTTATCAACGAGAATGGACATCGCGTTCAGGCTTTCCGGTCGGAAGAAGTGTTCATTGCGGGGTGCCGATCAGCAGCACCATGCTCATCTGGGCGTTGGTCTGGACCATGGCCATGAAGCCGGTGCCGCTGCGCATCTGGACCTGGAAATCTGGCGCGTTCTGGTCAAGCGGAACATGGCGGCCATTCTCATCGCGCCAGGCATAAAAGCCTTGCGGCAGGCCGGCGGCGCCTTGCAGCGGCACCGCGGCGAAGGCCGCCAACTGCCCGGCCAGATCGCTGGCGCCGGCCGGAACGGCGGCCACGACACATTCCGGGACCAGACCGCCGCCTTGCGGGGCGCTGCCTGATGCCGTCAGCAGCAGCGCCGTGCCGCCGGCGACGGGGCGGACGCGGCCTTGCGCGCCGACCAAGCCCATCTGACTCAGTTGGGTAAGAGATTGCTCCGGCACCGGCGCCCAGCCGGCGGTACCTGCCGCCGCCAGCGCTGGCGCGGCCGCGCCATGGGTGGCGACGCAGAAATTGCGGAAGGCATCAAAGGCTTCGTCGGCCTGGGCGGCGGTGCTGAACAGCGCGGTGGCGGTTGCGAGAATTGCGAGCCGTTTCATCCCTTCACCGCCTTGACCACTTTTTCAGCCGCGTCGGCCAGATTGTCGGCGCTAGTGATGGCCAGACCCGACTGCGCCAATATCTTCTTGCCCAGCTCCACATTGGTGCCTTCCAGTCGCACCACCAGCGGCACCTTCAGCGAAATTTCTTTTGCCGCCGCCACAATGCCTTCGGCAATGATGTCGCATTTCATAATGCCGCCAAAAATATTGACCAGAATGCCTTTCACATGCGGGTCGCTGACAATGATCTTGAAAGCGGCCGTGACCTTTTCTTTTGTGGCGCCGCCGCCCACATCCAGGAAGTTGGCCGGTTCGCTGCCGAACAGCTTGATGATGTCCATGGTCGCCATGGCCAGGCCCGCGCCATTGACCATGCAGCCGATCTCGCCATCCAGCTTGACATAGTTGAGATCATATTTGCCCGCTTCCACTTCCGCCGGGTCTTCCTCGTCCAGGTCGCGCAGTTCCTGGATGTCCTTGTGGCGGTAAAGCGAATTGTCGTCGAAGTTCAGCTTGGCATCCAGGCAGATGATATTGCCATCCTTGGTGACCACCAGCGGGTTGATTTCCAGAAGGCTCATATCCTTGGCGATAAAGGCGTTATAAAGCTTCTTCACCACCTGGCCGATCTGCTTGGCTTGCTCGCCTTTGAGGCCCAGCGCCACCGCGATCTCATTGCCGACATAAGGCGAATAGCCGGCGGCGGGCTCGATCTGGAAAGTGTGAATCTTCTCCGGCGTGTCATGCGCCACTTTCTCGATATCCATGCCGCCTTCGGTCGAGACGATGAAAGCGATGCGGCTGGTCTGGCGATCCACCAGGGCGGAAAGATAAAGCTCGCGGGCGATGGCCGAGCCATCCTCGATATATAACCGCTTGACGACGCGGCCTTCAGGACCGGTCTGGTGGGTGATGAGCGTCATGCCCAACATGCGTGTCGCTTCGGCCTTCACCTCTTCGATGGATTTGACCACCTTGACGCCGCCGCCCTTGCCCCGGCCGCCGGCATGGATCTGGGCCTTCACCACCCAGACCGGGCCGCCCAATTCCTCGGCGGCTTTCACCGCGTCCGCCACGCTGAAGGCGGGCTTGCCGCGCGGCACCGGAACGCCGAATCCGCCCAGCACCTGTTTGGCCTGATATTCGTGGATATTCATGGACTTGGCCCCGGAAAATCGCGGCGTGGCCGCGGCGCGGGGGCGACAATAGCAGGGCGGCGGTGCAGCGCAACAAGCCCCGCTGCCGCGGGCAAAAAGCAAAGCGCCGCCGCGATTTCACGGCGGCGCTTCATTTCAAACTAGCTTCTAGTAGCGGTCACCTACACCGCCCGTCATCACCATCCCGCGCAGGGTGAGGAAGCGGGACTCGCCGGCGGCGCTGCTCGAAGAGGTCGAGAAGCTGCCGGAGGCCGAAGCGATACGATTGCCGGTGGTCACCATGCTCTGGCGGCTCTGGCTCACTTCCCTGCCGGTTTCCTGGCAGACCCGCGAGACATAGGTGAAGAACATGTCGCCCGAACCATACTTGCGCAGGTTGGTGCGCTCGGTGCAGTCCGGCACCTTCACGGCCGAGGCGCATTTCAGCATCCCGTTCTTGTAGTGGCGCAGGGCCTCGCCGGTGCCGCATTGTAGGGTCTGGCCATTCGCCAGCGTCGTCGCCATGCCCTGCTCGGACTGGGTGACCGAGCCGATCACCGCCGTCAGTTTGGTGCCGGGCAGGCAGCGGGCAACTTCACCTTCATAGCCGGAGTTAATCCAGGTATCAGCCGTCATGTGCGAGGCGGGGAACTGGTGTCCGTCGGCCGCCACGCATATGGCATGGATGGTTTTCACCACCGTGGCTTCGGTGAAGTGGCAATCCACACCGGTGGCGATCTGTGGCGCATAGTTTTGCACCAGGCCGGGTGTGCCGCTGCTCACCGCGGGCGGACGCGGCGCCGGCACCGGGA
Organism: Alphaproteobacteria bacterium; assembly: GCA_019242275.1. Lineage (GTDB taxonomy): Bacteria > Pseudomonadota > Alphaproteobacteria > Micropepsales > Micropepsaceae > Rhizomicrobium. The sequence goes on along the minus strand of JAFAVT010000108.1, from coordinate 15,579 downwards.
TCACCGGCTGGGGCCCGCGACCCAAAATGACGGCGCTGCCGCCTTCATAACCACCGCCCACAACGGCCGGGCCATAGACGCTGCCATTGAAATGGCCGCCGCCTTCGACGCCGGTCCCATAGGCATTGCCGGCCATGCTGTTGCCCGGCAGCGGCGCCGGATAGATCGGCGCGGGATAGGTCGGGCAGCCATAGGCATTCTGGCAGACATAGCCGGGCGCGTACCCTTGGCCATAACCTTGGGCATAGCCCGGACCATAACCGTAGCCGCCCGTCGGTGCCGGCGCCGGCATCGGCATGGGCGCCGGATAGACCGCGCAACCCGCCATGTTCTCGCAGGTGTAAGCCTGGCCATAGGTGTAGCTGCGGCCATAGCCGCCGCCGATGCCCGGCACCGGCGCCGGGACCGGCGTCGGATAGACCATGCAGCCAGCCATGTTCTGGCAGGTGTATTGCTCACCATGGCCGCCCGCCACCACCGCGCCTGCCGCAGCGCCGGCAGCCGCACCGGCCGCGGCAGCGCCGCCGCCGATGATGCCGATGTTCGGCGCGGCGTAGAAATTGCCGCCGCGGTTGAAGTTGGTGTTGGCGTTGTTGTTGACGATATTGCCCTGGTTGAAATTGTTGTTGTTGGCGTAGTTGTTCTGCGCCTGCTGCTGGTTCTGGTTCGTCGTCACCTGGTTGTTGTTGAAGTTGTTATTGTTGTTGGCGACGTTGTTGTTGAAATTGTTGTTGTTGAGGTTGTTGTTGACGTTGTTCTGCGTCTGGTTCTGGTTCTGGTTCTGATTATTGTTGTTGGTCACGTTGACGGTGTTGCCGCCGGGCGTGCCCGAACCGCCGCCCGAGCCAGAGCTGGTTGCGTTGGCATTGGCGTTCGCCGTCGCATTGCTGGTGGCGGTGTTCGTATTGGTGTTGTTGTTGGTCGCGTTCGACGTGTTGTTGTTCGTCGCGCTGTTGTTGTTGGTCGCGTTACCGCCCGTGGCATTGGAGGTGGCATTGCCGCCATACCCGTTACCGCCGGTCGCATTCGAGGTGGCGTTGCCGCCATACCCATAGCCATTGCCGCCGGTGGCATTGGCGGTGCCGCCATTGGCCGTGTTGGTATTGGTGTTGGTGGCATTACCGCCTGTAGCGTTGCCGCCATAGCCGGTGCCATTGCCGCCGGCGCCGCCGGTGGCGGAGTTGGTGATGGTCGGCGACTGCGTCTGGGCGTTGGTCTGGGTCTGAGCGCCGCCCGTCAGCGTGTTGCCGCCCGAGTTGGAAGTGACCACCGGCGAGAAGGTGGTGTCGTTGTTGGCCGTGCCGCCGGCACCGCCATTGGCGGTGATGGTGGGCGATTGCGTCTGTGCCTGGGTCAGCGTGTTGGTCGAATTGCCGCTGCCGCTCACCGCACCACCGGTGGCAGTAACGTCGCCATTGGTGCCGCCGGTGCTGGAGGTCGTGATGGTTGGCGCGAAAGTGACGGTGGGGCTATTGGTGGCGTTGCCGCCGGCGCCGCCAAAGCCGCTGCCGCCTGCCGACGAGATGGTCGGGCTGAAGGTCACGGTGGGGCTGTTGGTGGCGCTGCCGCCGAAGCCGCCGGCGCCGCCATTGGCGGTGACATCACCATTGCTGGCATTGCCGCCGGTGGCCGAATTGGTGGCGGTCGCCGAGCCGGAATTGGTGATGGTGATGCTAGGCGTCGAGCCCCCCGAGCCCGAACCCGTCCCCAGGCCCATCACATAGGCGGTAGAGGCCGAGGTGCCGCCGGTAGCGTTGGTGTCGCCGGTGGTCTGGGTGTTGTTGTTGGTCTGCGCCTGGGTGTTGCCGCCGCTGTTGGAGGTGGTGTCGCCCACGCTGGAGGTGCCACCGGTACCGGTCGCCGCGTTCGTGGCGGTGACATCGCCGTTGGTGGCCGTACCGCCGGTGGCGCTGCCGCCAAAGCCGCTGGCGCTGGTGTCGCCAACCGTGCCGCCAGTGGCGGTGCTGTTGCCGCCGGTCAGGCTGACCGGACCGTTGCTGAAGCTGTTGCCGCCGCTGCTCGATGACAGGGTGGTATCGCCGATGCTGCCGCCCAGCGCACTAGAAGAGCCGCCAAATCCGCCGGCGCCGCCGGTGGCGCTGACATCGCCATTGCTGGCCGCGGCGGTCTGGGTCTGGTTGCCCTGAGTCTGGTTGCCATTGCTGCCGCCGGTGGCCGTGGCGGTCGAACCGGAATTGGTGATGCTGATGCTGGGGGTCGAACCCGAACCGCCCGAACCCGAACCCAGGCCCACGACATAGGCGGTGGAAGAACCGCCGGCGCCGCCATTGCCGGTGCCGCCGGCACCGCCCTGGCTGGTGTTGTCATTGGTGTTGGTAGGCGCGAAGGCAAAGTTCGGCGCAAAGCTGGTGTCGCCGATGGTGCCGCCGGTAGCGCTGCTGGTGCCCGTGCCGCCGTTCGAGGTGATGGTCGGCGAGAACGTGATCGTGGGGCTGAGCGTCTGTGCCTGGGTGTTGCTGCTGTTACCGCTATCGCTGACATTGCCGCCGGTGGCGTTGCCACCGGTACCGCTGCCGCCGGCACCGCCCGCGGCGCTGTTGGTGTTGGTGCCGCCGGTGATGTCGCCGATGGTGACGCTGGAACCGCCCGAGCCCGAGCCGCTGCCCGCCGGGAAGGTGATGGTGGGCGCGTTGGTGTTGGTGGCTGCATTGTTACCGCCGGACAGCGTGGTGTCGCCGGTGGTCTGGTTGCCGCCGGTGAACGTGTTGCCGCCGTTCGAGGCAGTCTGGGTCTGATCGCCATTGCTGCCGCCGGTGGCGGTGGCCGAACCGGAATTTGTGATGGTGATGGACGGCGAGGAACCTGAGCCACCCGAACCCGAACCCAGGCCCACGACATAGGCGGTGGAAGAACCGCCGGCGCCGCCTTGCGACGTGTTGTCGTTGGTCGAGGTGTTGGTGCCGGTGACGGCGCCATTGGTGGCGGTGCCGCCATTCGAGGTGATGGTGGGCGAGAAGGTGACGGTGGGCGTGTTGTTGTTGGTTGCCGTGCCGCCTGTGCCGCTGCCGCCGGTGGCATTCACGTCACCGGTGGTCTGCGTCGGGCTGGAGGTCAGGGTATTGCCGCCGCTATTGCCGCCGGTGGCCGAGCTGGTGCCGTTGGCGGTGGTGTCGCCGACGCTGCCGCCAAGGCCCGTGCCGCCGGTGGCGTTGGAGGCGCCGCCGGTGATGTCGCCGATGGTGACGCTGGCGCCGCCAGAACCCGAACCCGAGCCGGCCGGGAAGGTGATGGTCGGAGAATTGGTGTTGGTCGCCGCATTGGTGGCGGTCTGGGTTTGATCGCCATTGGTGTTGCTGGCGGTCTGGGTCTGGGCGCCGCCGGTCAGGGTATTGCTGCCGGTGGTGATGGTGATGGACGGGGTATTGCCGCCCGAGCCCGAGCCCGAACCCAGGCCCACGACATAGGCCGTCGAAGCCGCGGTGCCGCCCGCGCCGCCGGCACCACCTTGGCTGGTGTTGTCGTTGGTGGAGCTGTTGCTCGGCGTGAAGGTGAGCGACGGCGTGAAGCTGCTGTTCACATCGCCATTGGTGGCAGTGCCGCCGCTGCCGCCGGTGGCGTTGCCGCCAGAGAAAGTCGGGCTGGCGGTGAAGGTGTTGCCGCCGCTGGCGGAGGTGGTGTCGCCCACGTTGCCGCCAAAGCCGCCGGCGCCGCCGGTAGCGTTGCCGCCCATGCCGCTGCCGCCCTGGCTGGTGTTGTCGTTGGTGTTGGTGCTGGAGCCGCCGGCGCCACCGGTGCCGTTGCCGCCGGTGATGTCGCCGATGGTGATGCTGTTGCCGCCCGAACCCGAACCGCTGCCGCTGGGGAAGGTGATAGTGGGTGAGAAGGTGATGGTCGGCGTGTTGGTGTTGGTCGCCGTGCCGCCATTGGCGGTGATGGTGGGCGACTGGGTCTGCGCCTGATTGTTGTTCTGGTCGCCGCCGGTCAGTGTATTGGCGCCGGTGGTGGTGGTCTGATCGCCATTGCTGCCCCCGGTACCATTGCCGGTGCCGGTGGCGCTGACATCGCCGGTGGTGATGCTGATGGACGGCGTATTGCCGCCCGAGCCGCTGCCCGCGCCCAGGCCTACGACATAGGCGGTGGAGGAACCGCCGGCCCCGCCGGTGGCGTTGTTGGTCGGGCTCGCCGTGAAGGTCGGGCTGGCCGTCTGATTGTTGGTCTGGGCCGAGGACAGGGTGGTGTCGCCGGTGGTCAGAGTTGGGCTCGAAGTCAGCGTGTTGCCGCCGCTATTGCCGCCTGTGGCGCTGCCACCCGTGCCACTGCTGGTATTGGTGTTGGTGCTGGAGCCGCCATTGGCGGTGGTATCGCCCACACTGGCCGCGCCGCCGAAGCCGCCGGCACCACCGGTGCCGTTGCCGCCGGTGATGTCGCCGATGGTGACGCTGGAGCCGCCCGAGCCCGAACCGCTGCCCGACGGGAAGGTGATGGTGGGCGCGAAAGTGATGGTGGGGCTGAGCGTCTGCGCCTGGTTGTTGGTCTGCGCCTGGGTGTTGCTGCTGTTGCCGCTGTCGCTGACATTGCCGCCCGTGCCGCTGCCGGTGGCGGTGGTATCGCCGACATTGCCGCCCGTGCCGCTGCCGCCCGTGGCGTTGCCGCCGGTGGCGCTGTTGGTGAGCGTCAGGCTGAGCGAAGGCGAAGAACCCGAACCGCTGCCTGAACCCAGGCCGGTAACATAGGCGGTGGAAGAACCACCGGCGCCACCTTGGCTGGTATTGTCGTTGGTATTGGTCGGCGTAAAGCTGTTGGTGTTGGTGCCGTTGACGTCGCCGTTGGTGGCCGCCCCGCCGGTGCCGCTGCCGCCGGCGCCGCCGGTGGCATTGGACGCGCCGCCGGTGATGTCGCCAATGGTGATGCTGTTGCCGGCGCCCGATCCTGAGCCGCTGCCGCTGGGGAAGGTGATGGTGGGCGAGAAGGTGATGGTCGGCGTGTTGGTATTGGTATTGGTCGCCGTGCCGCCATTGGCCGTGATGGTAGGCGACTGCGTCTGGTTGTTGTTCTGATCGCCGCCGGTCAGTGTATTGGCGCCGGTGGTGGTGGTCTGATCACCATTGCTGCCGCCAGTGCCGTTGCCGGTTCCGGTGGCGCTAACATCACCGGTGGTGATGCTGATGGACGGGGTGTTGCCGCCCGACCCGCTGCCCGAGCCCAGGCCAACGACATACGCGGTGGAAGAACCGCCGGTGCCGCTGCCGCCCGCGCCGCCATTGCCGGTGCCGCCCTGGCTGGTGTTGTCATTGGTGTTGGTGCTGGAGCCGCCGGTAGCGTTGCCGCCATTGGCGGTGGTGTCGCCGACCGCGCCGCCGGTACCGGTGCCTGTGCCCGTCGCGTTGCCGCCGGTTCCGCCGGTGATGTCGCCGATGGTAACGCTGGCGCCGCCCGAGCCCGAACCCGAGCCCGACGGGAACGTGATGGTGGGCGCGAACGTGACAGTGGGCGTGTTGGTGTTGGTGGCGGCGTTGTTAGCCGTCAGCGCCGCGTTCTGGTCGCCGCTGGTGAAGGTCGGGCTGGCGGTGAAGGTGTTTCCGCCGCTGTTGCCGCCCGCACCGCCGGCGCCGCCATTGCCGGTGGCGCTGGTGTCGCCGACATTGCCGCCAGTGCCGTTGCCGCCGGTGGCGCTGTTGGTCAGCGTCAGGCTGAGTGAGGGGCTCGAACCGCCCGAGCCACTGCCTGAACCCAAGCCCACGACATAGGCCGTGGCGGAACCGCCCTGGCTGGTGTTGTCGTTGGTGTTCGACGGCGTGAAGGTCGGCGTAAAGCTGGGCGTGAAATCGTTGGTGTTGGTGGGCGTGTTGGTGTTGGTCCCGTTGACATCACCATTGGTGGCCGTGCCGCCATTGCCGGTGCCGCCGGCGCCGCCGGTGGCGCTGTTGCCGTTGGTATTGGCGCTGTTGCCGCTGTCGCTGACCGCACCGCCCGTCCCGCCGGTGGCGTTGGAAGCGCCGCCGGTGATATCGCCGATGGTGATGCTGTTGCCGGCGCCCGAACCCGAGCCGCTGCCGGTGGGGAAGGTGATGGTGGGCGCGAAGGTGATGGTTGGCGTGTTGTTGTTGGTCGCCGTGCCGCCATTGGCGGTGATGGTGGGCGACTGTTCCTGGCTCTGATCGTTGGTCTGGCCTTGGGTGTTGGTCTGCGTTTGGTCGCCATTGCTGCCGCCGGTGGCGGTGGCCGTGGCGCCGGCCACGTCAATGGTGAAAGAGGGTGTCGAGCCGCCGCCCGAGCCGCTGCCCGAACCCAGCCCCACGACATACACTGTGCCGCCGGCACCACCGGCGCCGCCTTGGCTGGTGTTGTCATTGGTATTGGTAGGCGAATAGGTCAGCGTCGGGCTGAAGGTCGGTGTAAAGGTCGGGGTGAACTCGTTGGCGTTGGTGTTGGTGCCGGTGACGTCGCCGTTGGTGGCATTGCCGCCTTGCGAAGAGGTGGTGTTGGTGTTGGCCGAGTTGCCGCTGTCACTGACATTGCCGCCGGTGCCGCTGCCGCCGGCGCCGCCATTACCGGTACCAGTCGCGGTGCTGCTGGTGTCGCCGCCCGTGAGGGTGTTGGAGACTGTGATGCTGGGCAAGGTGCCGCCGCCCGAGCCGGAGCCTGAGCCCAAGCCCACGACATACACGGTGCCGCCGGCGCCGCCGGTGGCGCTGACATCGCCGGTGGTGGAGCTGGCGCTGCCGCCAAAGCCGGAACCGCCGGTGGCGGTGTTGGTGGGGCTGGCGGTTTGGTTCTGCGTCGGGCTGGCCGTCGCGTTGTTGCGGTTTCTCTGATCGTTGGTTTGGTCGTTGGTGTTGGTCGCGTTGCCGCCATTGCCGTTGGCCGTGCCGCCATTGCCCGTTCCCGTCGCGGTGTTATTGCCGCCGGTGAGGGTGCCGATGCTGATGCTGGAGCCGCCGCCCGAGCCCGAGCCGCTGCCGCTGGGGAATGTGAAGGTGGGCGAAACGGTAATGGTCGGGCTGGCCGTGGCGGTGCCGCCGGCGCCGCCAAAGCCGGTGCCACCGGCGCCGCCGTTGGCGGTGATGGTGGGCGATTGGGTCTGGCTCTGCTCGTTGGTTTGCGACTGGGTGTTGCTGGACGAGGAAGTGGTGTCGCCGACGGCGCCGCCCTGGCTGGTGGAAACCACCGTGATGTTGGGCAGGGTCGAACCGCCCGAACCGGAACCGGAGCCAAGACCGATGACATAGACGGTGGCGGTGCCACCCTGGCCGCCTGCGCCGCCATTTCCAGTGCCCCCGGCGCCGCCGTTGCCGGTGCCGCCATAGCCGTAACCGCCATTGGCGGTGAGGGTGGGACTGACTGTGATGGTTGGGCTCTGGGTGTTGGTATTGGTGCTGTTGCCGCTGCCTTTGACGCTGCCGCCGGCGCCGCCCGCGGCCGTGCTGCTGCCTCCGGTCGCGCTGGTGTCGCCGGTATGGTTCGAATTGTTGGCGGAATTGTCCACCGTGATGTGGATGGGTGTGCCCGAGCCGCCCGAGCCTGAACCGGTGCCGCTGCCCGAACCCGAGTTGAAGTTGTTCTGGGTCTGCGCCTGAGTCTGGCTGGGCGTATAGGTGTTACTGGGCGTGTAAGTGTTGCTCGGCGTATAGGTATTGGTCGGCGTGTTGGTGTCGGTGTTCGTCCCCGTCACCGTGCCGGTGGTGGTCTGCGTGCCGGTCTGGGTCTGAAGATTGGTGCCGCCGGTGGTGTTGGCGGTGGCGTGATTGTCCGAGCTGCCGCCATAGCCGTTGCCGCCATAGCCGTAACCGCCATTGCCGGTGCCGCCGGCACCGCCCTGACCGCCGGCGCCGCCGGCCGCCGTGTTGGTGCCGCCCGTGCCGGTGCCGCCATAGGCGGTGGAATTGCCGCTGCCCTTGACGCTGCCGCCTGAGCCGCCCTGGGCCTCGACGCTGACATCGCTGCCATAGGAAGTACCGCCGCCGCCGCCGAAGCCGACGCCGCCTTCCGAGGTCGAAGAGGAAGTGCCGCCGGTGGCGCCGATCACCGTGATGTTGGTGGTGCCGCCGGTATTGCTGGCCGTGCCCGTGCCGGTGCTGGAACTGTTCGAGCTGTTGTTGATCTTGTTGGAAAGGTTGTTGATGGCTTCGGCCAGGGCGAGCGCGGCCGAATCCGACTGCGAATAATTGTTATTCGTCGTCGTGTTGTTGTTCGAATTGTTGTTCGAGTTATTGTTGTTATTATTGTTGTTGTTATTGTTGCTGCCGCCGCCGCCTCCATGGCCGCCGCCATGACCGCCGCTGCCGCCCTTGTTGATGTTGATTTCCTTGTTGATGGTGATGTTCTTCGAGATCTCAATGTTCTTGGAGGCATTGATATTCTTGGTGATCGTGACCGGCTTGTAGATCTCGATATTCTTCGAGGCATCAATCGGCTTATTGATGGTGATGCTCTTGGACGCATCAATGGACTTGTTGATCGTCACCGGCTTGTAGATATCAATGTTCTTCGAGGCATTGATGTTGTTGGTGATCGAAACCGGCTTGTTGATGTTGATATTCTTGGAAGCATCAATGTTGTTGGTGACGTTCACATTCTTGTTGAACGTGATCGGTTTGTTGATGCTGATATTCTTCGAGGCATCCACATTGTTCACGATGCTGGTGTTCTTGTTGAAGATCACCGGCTTGTTGACCGTGATGTTGCGGGAATTGTCTATGCTGGTGTTGTAGCTGTTTTCAACATTGCGGTTCAGCGTGATCGGCTTGTTGACCGTGATGTTGCGCGAATTGTCTATGTGCTTTGAGGCGTCAATATTGTAGTTGTTTTCGACATTGCGGTTGAAGTTGACGGGCTTGCTGACGGCAAGATTGTGTCCGCTGTCGGTGTGGCGCGAAGCATCCACGTCATAGCCGCCGCGCATGCTGCCCAGGCTGAGCGGCCGTGCGGCGCTGACACTGTGGTCAATAGCGTTGACGTCCAGGCCGTGATTGAACTGGACCGGACGAGAAACATTGAGCTGCTGCTTGGCCAGCGGATTGAGACGGACCTCGCCGCTATCGGTGGCGCTGGGACGCGCAACATTGAGGTTGCCGAGCGGGGCGCCATCGGCGCTGCCCGGGCGCACCACATTGAGGCGGCTGCTATTAGGCCGATAGGCATTGACCGGGCCGCTATTGTCGCCGCCGCTGACGGGGTTGACGCCAGCCGGCCGCTGCACATTCAGGCCACCGCTGAACAGGCCGGGACGGGCACCGCCGTCATTGCCCTGGACATTGAAACTTCCCGGCAGACCTTGCGGGTGAACCGCGGTAAAGCCGCCGCTGCTGCGAAGGCCGAAATTGTTGGGGACCTGCGGCACCGCAATCGGCCCCACCGCCTGCGGGCGTTGCACCTGGGGCAGATCGAGGTCGCAGTTAAGACCAGCGCTGCCTGCTGTCTTGCCCAGCGGCTTGCCCCATGTATCGCCATGGGTCAGATCGCCGGCTTCCGCGGTCAGCGGAATGACCGCCATGCCGGCTGTGGCCAGCGAGGAAGTCAACAACATCAGGCGCTTCAGCGACATATCCGGTTACTCCTGTGCCATCTGGGGCATGAATGGACGTGACCGTCGCTTCACGAACCGTGCCATCTGAGCGATGGCGGATGGAACAAGTGTCCCGCTTTGGAACAGGGCAATTCCAAGGGGCGGGACGATAAAAAGTTGATGGACGCGCCGAGGGGGGAGGCGGAGCGGCAGAGCAGATTGCGCGGCATTACCCCATCCCCACGCACAGCCCTGCGCACGCATCTTCCTATGCGAGGCGTGAGAGCGCCGTTAACGATCTGGGTTAACCAGTGGTATTCATTTCGCTCCCTGCGTACCGTTCATGGCATGGCTTCTGCTCTGTCCCCGGCGACGGCGCGTGCTCGCGTTCAATTACGAAGCAGCGCGCCCCGTAAAAGGGATCAATGGGGTCATGAAGCACAAGAATTCGCACCTGCTGGTCGGCTATTGGAGCCGTCTGCGCAAGGGCCGCGAGGTACCGGATCAGACAGACATTGATCCGCGCGCCATCAAGCGTTTGCTCTCTTATACGTTCATCCTGGAGTGCGAAAATCCCGGCCGTCCTGTTTACCGTCTCGCCGGCACAGCCTTGTGCGAACGCTTTGGCTTTGAATTAAAAGGCACCGGCTTTCTGGCCCATTGGGAAGCCCAATCGGGCCTGGCGCTTTCGCCCCTGCTGCGCCAGGCGCTCAAATTGCGCCAGCCGGTCTGCATCAATTCCGTCGCCGCCACCGCCGACAACGGCATGGTCGAGCTGGAAACCATCCTCACCCCTGTCAGCTTCAATGGCGGCGAACCCACGCGCTTTTTCGGGCTGGTACAAATGCTGTCGGACCCGACGCCGCTCCTGGGCCGCGCCATCGCCTATGAGCGCATGGTTTCCTCTGAACTGATCGAGGAAGGCGAACCCCTGCCGCAATATGATCGTGATGAGCCGCCGCCGCCCCCGCCGCCGCCCTCACAATTCCTGCGCGCACATCCCAAGGCACCCTATCTCAAGCTGGTGGTGTCACAGGACCGTCCCGCTTATCTGAATTTCGGCGCCGGCGATTTGCTCAAATCCATGCTGGAGGCGGTCCGGCACTGGCGCGCCCTTAATCCGGACGACCGCACCGCCTGAAGCTGTTGCAGGTCTTTAAGGAACGGCTTCGTTGCGCACAGGCGCCTGGCTGCCCTGCTGGCTTTGCGCCTGCAGCGCGCGGGTCGGCGAGCGGTCGGTGGGATCATTGTGCAGAATTTGGGTTTCGATCCGTGCGTCCTTATTCTTCTGCTTCAGGTACGGAATCTCATAAGCGTCCATCTTGGCGCGATAGGCCTCGAAGGCGTCATTGTCTTGCGGTAAGCGCTTGTCACAGCGATCCGGCGCGATATGCGCCGTCTCTTGGCACCAAAGATCAAAGTTGAGCGGCATGACGTCGTAGTTGCGGCCCACCTGCGCCTGGGCGGCGCCGGCCAGCACAACGACGCAAACAAGGGCGGCGCGCGGGACCATCTGGTTCATAACGCCACCTTATTCCGATGGTTGCGGCTTAGATAGGCTGCAAAAGCGAAACAGGCGCCTTTCGGCGCCTGTTTCTCATGTTGCTGCTTGGCGAGGCGGAGGGGTAAATCAAATCACGGCTTCAGATCCACCACGGTGCGGCGGTTCTTGGCTTCCTTGACATTGTCGCCGGTCTGGACGGCCAGATCGGTTTCGCCCACGCCCGAAGCCTGGATGGCGGCTCGGCGGGCGCCCATATCCACCAGCGCTTCCACCACGACATTGGCTCTACGGACCGACAGACGCTGGTTATAGGCGGCCGAACCGGAGGTGTCGGTGTGGCCGACCACGGTGATGTGGCTCTGGCCACCGGTGCGAGCGGTGTTGATGACATTGGTCAGCACCGTCAGGTCTTCGGCGGTCAGCGTCCAGGAATCGAAATCGAAATAGACTGTGAAGTTGGTGGTGGCCGGCGCGGTCTGCGCAGGCGGCGGCGTCACGGGGGCGACCGGCGCGGTGGTTACCGGCGCGGGCGCCGGCGCGGTCATCGGCGGCGGCACGGGAATGGGCGGCGGCGCCGGGCGCAGCGCCACTTCCAGATTGGGCAGCGAAGTGTCGAGCTGGCTCTTGCAGGTGGCCGCATTGGCGGCGGCAGTGGGGACCATGCCGAACAGCACCCAGCAATCATAATCAGATTGGGCGCGGGCGGCCTGTTCGGGGAAGCGGTCCTTGCCGGCGGCCAGGGCTGTGGCCAGGCGATCATGCACCGGCGCGATGGCGGGGCTGGGCGCCGCTTCGATGGCGGGCTCCTGGCCGCTGCCGGCCAGATCGGCCTTGGCGGTAAAGGCGCGCTTCAGCATGTCCTTGGGGCTTTCGCTGTCAAACGCGCCCAGGGTAAGGGTGGAGAATAGGCCGCCTTCTTCGGAAGGCAGGGCGTCAGCCTGATTGGCCAGATCGGTGTAGGCGGTCAAAAGCCCCTGGGTGAAAGGCGAACCCGTGGCCACGGTCTCATCGGCCGAGCCGCCGAACATGTCGGAGACCTCCGCACAGGCGGTCAGGGCGATGGCGGCACTGCCCAGGACGGCAAGCAGGGCAAGGCGCGAAGCAGACAAACGCATTATAAATCCCCCGGGGACGGCGCGCCGGGACTTTAAGGCCCCGCCGCTGGTTAGCCGCCTCCTATAGCGCGGCGCCAAAGCTTGAAAAAGGGCCGCGATGCCCCGCTGTGTCGAAATGACAAGGGCTTGGGGCCGGCCAAAAGGACAGGAAATTCGCCCAAATCCGGCCCGATCAGCCCAACCTCTTGACGACGATTGCGCCCCGGTAACCTGCTGTTGACCCTATTACCGTACAAAAGCGGGGTTAGCCGTAAGGGAGCCAGCCTTGCAAGGCCTGGCGGTTGCCATGAAGGACGCAGACCCGGTCATCGCCCGCGCGAAGGCCGAACGCCGCCGCTACCGGCGCGTGCGCGTTGATCTGCCCGGACGGCTGTTCATGCCTGCCGATGGCCGCGAGGCCCGCTGCACCATCGTGGATTTGTCGCCGGGGGGCGCCGCCATTCGCTGCGAACTGGCGCCGGAAGCCGGCACCGCCGTGGTCGCCTATGTGGACGGCTTCGGCCGTTTCGAAGGCGTGGTTGCCCGTCCGGGCGGCACCGCCGCCTTTGGCGTCGCCTTTCACTGTACGCCGGCCAAGCGCGAGCGCACCGCCGAGCAATTGACGCTTTATCTCAACAAGGCTCTGGTGGACGAAAGCGTGCTGCGCCGGCATGAGCGCTCCAGCCAGAAGGGCTTTGCCAAATTCACCCGCGCCGACGGCCAGATCGTGCAATGCGAAGTGATGGATATTTCGGTGGGCGGCGTTTCGCTCAAGACCGATGTCCGCCCCCCGATCGGCGAGTTTGTGCTGATTGCCCAGATTGCCGGCCGCATCGCCCGCCACCATGAGCAGGGGGTCGGCATCGAGTTTGTCGGCCGTGAGGGCCAGGCCGCCGAGCCGCCCCAGCATCTCAGTCTGGTGCGGTGAGCCGCGACGGGCGAAGCCCGGCGAAACGATCCAGTGAATCGTTTCGAGCGGCGAACGCCGCAGGGGCGCGCGTCCAAGCGCGACCCGAGGCAGAGCGGGCAACGCACGCATTGTCTCGCCATCGCCCCTTTTCAGCTTAAAGCGGCGGGCCGAAAACCGAGAAAATCTTTTCCCTGCTACCGCGCGTAGCGCAGTGCTCTGTGGCAGTCCATTTTGGACTGCCACAGAGCACTTGCGTTGCGGTTGGCCCTCAATCACCAGACCGCTATGATATCCGTCAGGGCGTCTAGGGCCTCTCGGAAGTTGCGGTTGGCCCTCAATCACCAGACCGCTATGATTGTGATTATCCCGCCCGCCATTGATATGTGTTGCGGTTGGCCCTCAATCACCAGACCGCTATGATAGTCCGACTAATCTCAAACCGACCACCATAGTTGCGGTTGGCCCTCAATCACCAGACCGCTATGATCAAGCGCGCTAACCCCAAGCCGACTATCTAGTTGCGGTTGGCCCTCAATCACCAGACCGCTATGATCACCGCCGCCAGGTCCAGCGGCTCGGCGTTGTTGCGGTTGGCCCTCAATCACCAGACCGCTATGATGACCGTGACGATGCAGGCGACCCGGTCCTGGTTGCGGTTGGCCCTCAATCACCAGACCGCTATGATCCTTTGCCGTTGGCGCGCAAGCCGCCTATTGTTGCGGTTGGCCCTCAATCACCAGACCGCTATGATAGACCCCCTCTCAAGGCCCTGTTTTCAGGGCCTTTTTTCTTGTCGCGGGCCATAAAAACGAGCCTGAAATAGCTCAAAACAGCGCCAGTTGATCGGGGTTTTTGGGTGAGGGTTCACGCTTTCTTCCCCGCCAAGTGCGGATGTTTTCATATTGCTTGTCGGTGATCTGCACCCGGTGAATCTTGCCGGATGCCGGCATTTCCGCCTCGACATGGCGGTCCAGGGCATCGGCCTGCTCCTTGCCGGCGCAAAACTTCAGATAGACCGAAAATTGGCTCATCTCGAAGCCCATATCCAGCAGCGCCTGGCGGAATTTGGTGGCCGCTTTGCGCTCCTTTTTGGTCCCGACCGGCAAGTCAAACAGAACAAACACCCACATGATCCGATACCCGCTGAGTGAGGTTGGCTGATCCGGCACTGCCGGCAGGTTAGGCGTGGCAAGGCGGCGCCGGCGGCCCATCACCGCTCCAGCGGCAGCGCCGGCAGGGGCAGGTCGAGGGCGTCGCCTTCGCCGCCATAGGCCCGCACCAGCGACTGGGCCAGGCGTTCGGCGCACACCATCATGGGGCTCATGCCGACACTGGTGGGCAGGTCCAACACCATCAGCCGCGCCAGTCTGGGCTTGGTCTGCGGGTTCACTTCGCCGGCGCCTTCTTTGACCAATGTCAGGACTTCGCGATCCACATGAGGCCGAAACGGCTCCATCAGATCGTCCACCAGCACCATGGGATTGGAGGCGTTGGAATGTTTGAGGCCAAAGCCGGGGTGGAGGCCCGCCGCCATCACCGCCCGGGCCACCCCGGCTCGCAGCACGGCATAGCCGTAATTGAGCAGGCCATTAACGCCGTCGCCGTCCTTGTCGCGGCGGAAGTCCGACCCCATCAGCAGCGGCCAGTAACGGCGGGCTGCTTCGGCTTCGACATTGTCGGGATCGCCGGAGCGGACCTTGCGCGACAGGAGAAAAAATCCGCCATGGGGGGCACCTACCGCCGCCAGGGCGGCGCTTTGGGCCAAAATCTTGGCCCGCACCAACTGCGCCCATAACCGCTTTTTCAGGGGCAGGCCGGCCGCCACCTGAAGATTCATGCGCCCGGTCTGCACATGATGGGCGTTCACCGGCCAGACAATCGCGGCCGGCATGTGGTTGGCGCCGCACAGCACGGCGGGGATGCCCCGCTCGGAAAGCTCCACCAGGGCATTGTTGGAATAGGTCAGGCCATGAGCGTTGGCGATGACGGCGGCGATGTCATCCAGCGGAATGCGGCCGACTTCGCTGCCTTGCTCGCTGACGGCCAGAAAGCCGCGCTTGATGGAAAGATGGCGCCCGTCTGTGGCGATCTCGACCACCCGGCCGACCATGAAGCCTCCTTAACGGAGACTTTTAACGCAGCCCCCGATGGAGACTTATTGCAAGGCGCGTGCCGCTTCTTCCGGCGGTATGCGCCATGGCCGGCCCAGCTCGTCCACCCTGACCCGCTCCGCCTTCATTGTTCTAAGGACGTTGTAGGTCGCCTGTAACCAGTGAAAGGGATCGGCGCTGTCTTTATTCCTCTCATCAAGATTGCCGGTCTCGTTATGGGCGGCAAGCAAAAACCGGTTATGTGCCGGGGCCAGGCGCCTGACGACCATAATGGTTCGCGCGCCATTGTGATCCAGCGCTATAAGGTCACCTTTGCAGACGCGCATGACAAAGCGGGCGCCGGGCGTTCGTTCGCTGCTACTAAACCCCGCATTGTCTTGATTGGCCTGGAACACGGATGTGCCTTCACCAACCCATTTGCCATTTGGCAACTCAAAGATGTCAACAAAGGCGTTCTCGCCGGCGCTGTAGGATTTGTAGATTTTCCCCACCTT
>JAFAVT010000028.1 GCA_019242275.1 Alphaproteobacteria bacterium | reverse complement strand
CAGGACCTGGCCTTGGGTCTTGGCCGCGGCGGCATCGAAATTGGCCACCAGCGGGCGCAGCGCCATCATGGCGCCGTTGTTGGCCCGCATCACCGCGACACGGTCGTCATGGGCGGCAGCAAAGGCGGCCGCGGTGCCGAGAAGAGCAAACAATAGGCTGGTGGAGGCAATCTTCTTCATGGGGCATCCCCTTTTGGAGCGATGAATCCGATGAAGCCAAGCTGAGCGGCTTTTCACGGCAAACGCAAGCCAGCCGCGCGCCTTTCTCTGTCCTGTACAGACCTGTTTTAGCCGTTACTGCGCAGGCGGCGGCGCAGCGGGAGCCGGTCCACGGGCGCCCCGTCCAGCCGGCGCGGCCCGATAGGTGCGGTGGCAACCGCCGCAATCGGCATTCACCGCCGTCAGCGCCACTTGCAGGCTGGGGCCGTCGGTCGCCGCGCCGACCTTGGCGGCATCGGCGGTGAACTTGTCGGCCGCGGCCTTGAAGCCGGCGGCATCGGTCCATACTGCGGGGGTGACGCCGGTATCAGCCTGATCGGTGCCTGCCGCATATTGCGCAACCATCTTGGTGCCATTGTCCACCAGGATCTGGCCCTGGGCCTTGACGGCGGCAGCGTCGAAAGCGGTGGTCAGGGGCATCAGGGCCCGCATCGCCGTATTGTTGGCCCGCATCAGCGCCTCGCGGGCCTGCTTGTCGGCGCTGGCCTGGCCGAAGGCGGCCACGGTGCCCAGAAGCGCCATCGTCAAGGTTATGGAAGCAATCTTTCTCATGTGCATCCCTTCATTGATTTGCCCTCACCAAGGAAGAGGAACGACTTTCCATGCCAAAAGCAAGAAGGCTCGCGGCGAAAACCACGAGCCTTGCTTGCGGCATTTCACGACTGCTATTTCTTGGCAGCAACCGCGGGTTTTTTGCCGGGCCGGGGCGGCAAGGTGACGAGATAGGCCGCCATCGCCTTGCGGTCGTCGGCTGTGAGGCGACTCATATTCTCGATCACTTCCGCCATGGAGCCGCCGGCGGAGTCAAACTCGGGCGTTTGGCCGGTTTCCAGGAAGTTCGTCATGTCATCCTTGGACCATTTGATGCCGTCGGCATGTGGGGTGATGTTGGGAATCCAGCCGGGGCCATCCATATTCTTGCCCCCGGCAAAGCGGCTGGCCGTGACAATGCCGCCCATGGGGTCGCGGGGCGAATGGCATTCGGCGCAATGGCCGGGACCTTCCACCAGATAGCCGCCGCGATTCCACTCCGCGTCATGGGCCGGATCGGCGGCATATTCCTTGTTGTCCATGTAGAGGAATTTCCAGCCGCCGAGGAGACGCCGGACGTTGAAAGGAAAGCCGATCTCATGCGCCTTGTCCGGCGTGGCTTCGGCGGGCAGCGTTTTGATGTAGGCGAACATGTCGCGCACATCCTTCACATGCATGCGCTGATAGGAGGTGTAAGGCAGCGCCGGATAAAGATGCTGGCCATCGGCGCCAACGCCCCGCTGCACGGCATTGACAAAATCCAGTTCGCTCCAGTTGCCGATGCCGTTTTGTTTGTCGGGCGAAATGTTGGGGGCATAGAATGTGCCGAAAGGTGATTTCAGCGCCATGCCGCCCCCCAGCTTCAGCCGCTCTTTCTGGCCGGCGGTGGTGTGGCAGCCGGCGCAGCCGCCGGCATTGAACATTTCCTGGCCGTTCTTCAGGTCGGGGGTGTAGCCGGCCGCCAGCGCCTCGGCGCCGATGGTTTTCGGCATGGTGACAAACCAGAAAACGAC
The DNA here is from genome assembly GCA_019242275.1 of Alphaproteobacteria bacterium. Lineage (GTDB taxonomy): Bacteria > Pseudomonadota > Alphaproteobacteria > Micropepsales > Micropepsaceae > Rhizomicrobium. The sequence continues at coordinate 5,113 of JAFAVT010000028.1, read as the reverse complement.
AAGGCCGATTATGGCCAGCACGATGATGGCGGTCAGGAACTTTCTCATGGCGTCTTACCCTCCCAAGAACCGTTTCACCGGCTTTCTGAGGCCTGAGCTAGCCAAGCGGGGCGCGCAAAAGCAAGAGGCCGGGCCTGCCGCGGTTCCAGGAAAAGTGTGAAGCGGTTTTCCGTCAGGAACCGCGGCCATTAAATGACTGGAGCATTTTCGCGTTCAAGACGCGAAAATGCTCCGGGGCCCGGCCTCTTGCCTGATTATCGCGGAAGGCTTTAGGGCGCGGTGACGCGGTAGGTCTTGTGGCAGGCGCCGCAATCGGCCTGCACGGCCTTAAGCGCATCGGCAAAACCGGCCTGGTCCTTGGCGCTGCCGGCGGCCTTGGTGTCAGCAATGAACTTCATGCCGGCGGCCTTGAAACCGGAGGCATCGGTCCAGATGGCCGGGCCGGCACCGGTCTTGACCGCGCCGCCCGCCTCGGTGCCCTTGGGGAAAAGGCCAATGAAAGTCTCGGCATGCTGGGCGAGAGGATCCATCGCCGCCTTGGCCGCGGCAGGGGTGTAAGGCGTGGTGCCGCGCGACAGGGCGACGGCCTCCTTCATCGGACCGGCAAAGCCCTTCATGATGGCCTGGCGATCCTCGATCGGGCCGGCGGAGGCTGCGGTGGCGCCGAGGGTGGCGAGAGCCAGCGCGGCGAAAGCGAATTTCTTCATTTGGAGGCGTTTCCCTTTTGTGGACGGCGGCAGGTGGTTAGCAGATTTCCCGTGGGCGTTACAGATACGAAAAGCCGGATGAAGCGGACCTGAACGGGATAAGGCCGAATTGCGGCGGCGACGCAGCCTAAATGATTGGACGCAAAGCATATATAATATTATACCACAACATTTAATTATCGTATTGCAATAATTATTTGTTGCTGTATCATGATTGCGTTTTGAGGAGCACGCGCATGAGCCAGACCCTGACCATTCCTTCCACCCTGTCGCCGGGTTTCACCTGGGCCAGGAAACTCAGCCGCGTCATGGTGGCCTTTTTCGCCATCGCCTTACTGCTGAATCTCACGGAAGCGATATCGGCCCCTCTGTTTGCAATTTTCCGCACCACGCCAAGCGGTGTGGGCTTGGGCATTGGCCTGACCGAACGCGTCATCATCGGCTTCGGGTCTTTGACGCCCTGGCAAGCCATCGGCGCGGTCATCGGGGTTGAACTCTTCGTTCTGCCCAGAATGCTGTCCATGTATCACATTCTCAGGCTGTTTTTGTGTTTCGCCCGTGGCGAGGTTTTCGCCGCTAGGCCCATTGCGCATCTGCGGGTGGCCGGATGGTGGCTGACAGCAACCTTTTTCGCCAGCATCGCCGCTGTCTGGCTGATGAGCGCATGGGGCGCCCTTTCGACTCAAGGCGATGCCGGGCACTTCAGGTTTCCAGGCGCCGTGATTGGTCTTGCGCTCATCTTCAGAAGCACTTTATTCACTGGGTTTCCCGTCATCATCGCCGCCTATGTGATGGAAGAAGCCCGCCGTATCGCCGCCGATCATGCGGAGATCATCTGATGATCGTGGTCAACCTGGACGTGATGCTGGCGAAACGCAAAATGCGCTCCAAGGAACTGGCGGAGACCATCGGCATCACCGAGGCCAATCTGTCGCTGCTCAAGTCATCCAAGGTAAAGGGCGTGCGTTTCGAGACGCTGGATAAAATCTGCGCCGCACTGGAATGCCAGCCGGGAGACCTACTGGAATATCGGATGGGTTGAGCGCGTTTTGCTTCGCCGTGCTTTATGCTCACCTGGATGGCCCGTTCGCACGCTGTCGCTACTCACTCGCGGGCCATGACATGTTGGGGATGAAATGCGCACTTGGAATATTTGCGAACTAAGCGCGCAGTATTTTGCGGCGTGGGCACGAGCGCGCGCGGAGCGTATCCAGCATACGTGAGCACGCGCGACGAACCCACGACGCAAAAGACAAGCGCCTAGCCAACCTTGCGCGGAACTGCCGTGCCGGACAGCACGTCCTTCACCTTGGCGGCCAATTGTTTCAGGCCGAACGGCTTGGGCAGGAAGTGAATGTCACCGGCGCCCTCGTCGCGGCGGAAGGCTTCCTCGGCATAGCCCGACATGAAGATTACCGGCAGATGGGGCTTCAGCGTCTTCACGTGGCGGACCATGGTGGGCCCGTCCATGTTCGGCATCACCACATCGGTGACGATGAGATGTATCTCGGCGCCGCCCTGAACGATTTCCAACGCCTCATCGCCGCCGCCGGCCTCCAGCACATTATAGCCGCGCATGCGCAAGGCCCGGGCGGCAAAGCTGCGCACTGCCTCTTCGTCTTCCACCAGGAGTATGGTGTCCTGACCGGTAACGTCGCGGGCGGCAGGTGTCGTTTCCACCGGCGCGGCGACCTCGCCGGCGTGACGCGGCAGATAGATGAAAAAGCTGGTACCGCGCCCCGGGGCCGAGCGCACATCAATAAAGCCGCCGGACTGCTTGACGATGCCATAAACCGTGGCGAGGCCAAGGCCGGTGCCCTGGCCCACCGGCTTGGTGGTGAAGAAGGGATCGAAAATCTTGCTCTGGATTTCCGGCGCCATGCCGATGCCGGTGTCGGAAACTTCCAAGCGCACATAATCGCCCGGCGGCATGATGGCGCTGCCCAGCGAGGAAGCAGCCGCCACCTTTTCATTCGACAGACGGATGGAGACGGCGCCGCCATCGGGCATGGCGTCGCGGGCATTGACCACCAGATTAATCAAGGCGTTGGAAATCTGCGCCTCGTCGGCATGGACTGGCCACAAGGCCTCGTCACGTTCGACCTTGAGTTCAATACCTTCGCGCAGCAGGCGACGCAGCATCTGCGCCAGTTCGCCCACCACATCATTCAGCGCCAGCACCTTGGGCTGCATGGTCTGCTTGCGGCTGAAAGCCAGAAGCTGGCCCACCAGGGTGGCGGCGCGCAAGGCATTCTGGTGCACCTCGTTCAGTTCCTTGAACGAGGGATCGCCGGCGGGATGGCGCATCAAAAGGAATTCGCAATTGCCGATGATGACGGTGAGCAGATTGTTGAAGTCGTGCGCCACGCCGCCGGCCAACTGGCCCACCGCCTGCATCTTCTGCGACTGGGCGAACTTGGTCTCCAGCGCCTTCTGCTCGGTGACGTCAACCAGATAAAGCACGACCTTGCCGGCGCTGCCATCGGAGGTCGGCATTGGGCTGGCAAAGAGTTCACCCAGCCGCTCGCCGCTGCCGCGCAATTCGATGGCATTGGTATCGGTGGCGCCGCCCGCAACCCGCGCGATGCGCTGAGCTACAGAGTTGCGGTCGGCGGCGGCAACCAGTTCGCTGAGAGAACGGCCCTTAAGGGCAGCCCCGCCGAAGAATTGCGCGAAGGTCTTGTTGGCTTCCAGAATGACGCCATCAGCACCGGCAAAGGCCACGCCCATGGGCGCGTCGCGAAAAAGGTCGTCGGCAGGGGCCGGCGCAGAAATGGTGGGCGCGGGCTGCGCCGCAGCAGGCTGCGATGCCGGGACGGGCACTGGTTGGGGCTTAAGCGTCGGCATATCGGCGCGCGCCGCCAGCCGCGGCACGAACCACCAGGCGGCCTGGCCGTTTGCCAATGGGCGCACGGCGGCGATGATCTCCAGCCCCGGCATCACCTGGAAGCTTTCTTCGCGGGCACGCCCTTCGCCGGCATCGCGCGACAGGCGGTAAAGCACGGCGGCCGATGGCTCGCCCGCCAGCGCCAGTTCCGGCGGCGGCGCGGTTTCGTTTTCCTTCACCCCGGCCATGCGGCGATAGACGGAATTGCAGTCCATGACGGCACCGCCTTCGCCGGTGATAACCCAGGCGACATTGGCTTTACCCGCGGCTTCGGCGATGCGACGCGCTCCTTCCATGCCGCGGCTGGCGCGCGGCCAGACCGCGACCAGGAAAAGAACCGCCAGCACGGCGATGCCGGCCAGAAGCGCATAGCCCGCCCAGCCAGCCAAGGCGGGCTGGGTGACGCCGACGCCCGCTGCTGCCAGTGCCACGGCGAAAGCACCGAGGGCGGCCCAGCGCCAGCCGCCGAAAGGCAGACCGACGGGCGCCTCGGATAGGGAGGGGCTAGCGTCCATGCGCCGCACTCTACAGGATTTGGTTAACCAATCCTTTCCAGACACAAGACATTGGTTCTGTTAACGAATTCGGACCGAACAAAAAGCGGTTTGCCCACAGTTTGAATGATTCGTTAACGCTGTTCGGTTTCGGCGGCAAAGAAGGCTGTGCCCTTAGAAGGCTGCGCCCTTATCAGTTCGCCTTGATCTTGCCCTGCAGCCGCAGCACATAACCGATCACCTGCGCCACGGCCTTGTAATGTTCCGGCGGCACCGGTTCATCAATTTCGACCGCGGCATGCAGCGCGCGCGCCAAAGGCGGGTTTTCCACCACCGGCACATCATGGTCTTCGGCAACGGCGCGGATCTTGAGCGCGACCGCGTCAACGCCCTTGGCGATACAGACCGGTGCCGCCATCTTGCCGCTCTCATACTGCAGCGCCACGGCGTAGTGGGTGGGGTTCATCAAAACCACGGTTGCTTCCGGCACCCTAGCCATCATGCGCCGGCGACCGCGTTCCTGCCGAAGCTGACGGATCTTGGCCTTGATGTGCGGGTCGCCTTCATTCTGGCGGTATTCTTCCTTGATCTCCTGCTTGGACATGCGGTTGCGCTTCATGAACTGCATGTGTTGCAGGACATAGTCGCCCACCGCGATCACCGCCAAGGCAACCAACGCCGCCATCAGGACCCGGAACAAGAGCAAACCCATGTCGGAAACCACGCCGCCCGGCGACTGGCCGAGAATGGCTTCCAGCATGCCGCGCGCCGGCCAGACTTGCGTCCACACCGCGGCGCCGACAATGGCGATCTTGAGCAACCCTTTGAGCAGATTCATCCAGCCGTCCAGGCCGAACAGGCGCTGAAAGCCGGCGAGCGGCGAAATCTTGGAAAAGTCAGGGGCCAGCCGCGATGGCGCAAATCCAGGACGGCTCTGCAGCACATGACCGGCCAGCGCCGCCAATGCCAAGAGACCGAACAGCGGCGCCACGACAATGCCGAGTTGCAGCAAAAGGCTGCGCATC
>JAFAVT010000023.1 GCA_019242275.1 Alphaproteobacteria bacterium | reverse complement strand
CTCACCCGAACCTGGTCAAGGTTCCTAGCTGCAAGTTAGACCAATACGCGCGGATCTCACGATCCGCTGCTCGCTGGAGCCAGCCATGCGTATGGCGCAATATTTGCCCGTCAACATCGCAAGCACTTGAATCTGCGGCATTATCTGCGGAAGCAAAATAACCGTAATTTCAAAGGTTTGGCTGATTTTTCTTCCGTATCCTGCAAATCTGTGATAGGCTCTTCGCCATCAAGATCGCGCTGAAGCCCCGCCGCCGCTCCCCTACGGCGCGCCGCTTCTTTTCGCATAACCAGGATATGAAATGACCGCTGCCAAAGTGCCCGCCAAGCCCGCTGTTGTCCCTGCCAAGACGGTTGCTGCCCCCGTGGCCGCCTTGGCCAAGAAAGTGCCGGCCAACTCCAACAAGAAGCACGAATTCAAGACCAACGACCATGTCGTCTATCCCACCCACGGGGTAGGCAAGGTATCCGGCATTGGCGAGCAGGAAGTTGCCGGCTACAAGCTGGAACTCTTCATCATCGAGTTCGAGAAGGACAAGATGACCCTGCGCGTCCCCGTTACCAAGGCCAAATCGGTTGGCATGCGCAAGCTCTCCTCGCCGGAAATCGTCGGTAACGCCCTCAACACCCTCAAAGGACGCGCACGCATCAAGCGCACCATGTGGTCACGCAGGGCCCAGGAATACGAAGCCAAAATTGACTCAGGCGATCTGGTCTCGATCGCCGAAGTGGTGCGCGATCTGCACCGCGCCGGCGGCCAGCCGGAGCAGTCCTATTCCGAGCGTCAGCTTTATGAAAAGGCCCTGGCCCGCATGGCCCGCGAAGTCGCCGCCGTCGAAAAAACCGACGAGCCGACCGCAGTCAAGCGCGTTGAAGGCATGCTGACGAAGAAAGCCGCATAAGTAGTTTTGCACTGAATGACAAAAGCCCGGTGGCAACACCGGGCTTTTCGTTAATTCAGAATTTCGATCTGGGCAGGACTGGAAAGCACGATCACCGGGCGGCCGTCCATCTCCTGGACGATGCCGCGCACCCTGAGCCGCCGGCCGACGAGGCGGTCCAGATCGGCGCCACGGAAATTGCGCCGGTCGGCTCCTGAAATCACCGCCAGCAATCCATTGCGGCCATCGCTGCTGAAATCCAGCAACGTGGCGTCGTCGCGCGCCGTCACCCGCCCCAGCTTGTCTTCGATCAACTGGAATGTGCCCAGATCGGGCCGCCAGTCGTCGTTTGTGGTGCGGATACGATAGGCCGCCTGGGCCCAGAGACCGCGGCCGCCACGCCGGGCGGCGGCTTCAAAACCATATAGTTCCGCCGCGCACTCCTCCCGGTCGGGCAAAATCGCCACCCGCGCCAAGCCTTCCTCCAGCAGCGCTTGCTGCAACCAGCGTCCAGCAAAGCCTTGTACCCGCACTCGGTCGTAACGGTCTTCCTTGGGTGGTACCGCCCGGCCCATGACCGGCGCTTCGCTTGTCAGGTTTCGTAGCGCAGCACGAGCTTCGTCGGCCAGCCGGGCCGGGGCATGGTCGGCCACCCCCATCGGCAGGCGCACACCCTCTAGCACCATGGCGCGGCCATCGGACAGCACCAGAACGCCATTTTGTTCCACCCGGACGATGCGGGCTTTGGCAATCTCCACCGCGCCGGCACAGGAGGGCTGAGCGTCGGCCGGCAGAACGCCCAACGCCGAAACCAAACCGAACAGCAAGGCCAGTCCGAACCAGTTTTTGCGCATAACTCCTCTCTATGCCTCCGGCTTGGAAACCGGTCAAACACGGCCGCAAGCAGCGTTAACGTGCATGCCGCTGACACAGGCGTTCCGGACCGCTAAACAGAGCCGATGCAGATTTTGGCAAACCGCACCGTGAAAGCCGATGCTGCCGGCGTCGCCGAAGCAGCGCGTCTCTTGGCCCGGGGCAAGCTGGCGGCCTTTCCGACCGAGACAGTTTATGGCCTTGGCGCCGACGCCACCGACGGCGAAGCGGTGGCCGCCATCTTCGCGGCCAAAGGCCGCCCGCGCTTTAATCCGCTCATTGTCCATTTGGCCGACTTGCAGGCGGCGCGCCAGCAGGGCGAGTTCAACCCACTCGCAGAAAAACTGGCGGCGCACTTTTGGCCGGGTCCGCTGACGCTGGTGCTGCCCCGCCAGGCCGGCGCATCGGTATCACTGCTGGTAAGCGCGGGACTGGACACCGTGGCGTTGCGCGTGCCGGCGCATCCGGTAACGCAGGCGCTGCTGAAGGCATCCGGCCTACCGCTTGCCGCCCCGAGCGCCAATGCCTCGGGCCGCATCACCGCGACCAGCGCGGCGCATGTGGCGGCGGAACTGTGCGACAGGGTTGACTTGATCCTGGATGGCGGCGCCGCCCCTTTGGGGCTCGAATCCACCGTGATTGGCTTTGAAGGGCCAGAAGCCGTGTTGCTTCGGCCCGGCGCCATCACCCGCGACAATATCGAGGCCATCACCGGGCCATTGGCAGCGCCCGTAGCGACGGTCCAGTCGCCAGGACAACTTCAGAGCCATTATGCGCCGCAGGCCCGGCTGCGCTTGAACGCGATAAGTGTACAAGATGGTGAGGCCTTGCTGGGCTTCGGCCCGGTAGAAGACGCCTGGCTCAATCTCAGTCCAATAGGAAACCTGAACGAAGCGGCCGCCAACCTTTTCGCCATGCTGCGCGACATGGATGAGCAGGTGAGCGCCATCGCGGTCTCGCCCATCCCGGAGTACGGCTTGGGCGAAGCCATCAATGACCGCCTGCGCCGGGCGGCGCACCGATGAGCACGATTGAACGATTGAAGACGGCTGCGGGATCGGGTGGCTTCAGCGAAGACATAGGTGAGATCGCGCCCCATCTCACCGAGTGGCGTGGAAAATATTCCGGGTGTTCCCCATTGCTGCTTAAGCCCGCCACCACACGCGAAGTTTCGGCGCTGCTTGCCATTTGCCATGAGACCGGCACCCCTGTGGTACCGCAAGGCGGCAACACTGGCCTGGTCGGCGGGCAAATCCCATTTCATGGAGAGGTCCTGCTTTCTACCAAACGCCTGAACAAAATACGCGCGGTGGATTCACACACCCCGGCACTGGTTGCTGAAGCTGGCGTGACCTTGGCCGGCGTGCAGCAGGCGGCAATGGGCGCCGGATTGTTCTTTCCACTCAGCCTGGCTTCCGAAGGTAGTTGCACTATCGGCGGCAATGTCTCTACCAATGCCGGCGGCACCCATGTCATCCGCTATGGCATGACACGCGCCCTGGTAATGGGGCTGGAAGTGGTGCTGGCGGACGGCCGCGTGCTTGACCTCCTGCGCCTGCTGCCGAAGGACAATACCGGTTATGACCTTAAACAGGCCTTCATCGGCGCCGAAGGCACGCTTGGCATTGTCACTGCTGCGGCCTTGAAACTGTTTCCCCAGCCGAAAAGCCGTGCTGTCGGCTTTGCCGCCGTCGCAAGCCCGGCCGCCGCGCTGGAGCTTCTGCGCGAGATGCAGGTTCGCACCGGGGGGCTGGTAAGCGCCTTCGAATTGCTCCCGCGCGTAGCGCTTGACCTGGTGATTGCCCATATTCCCGGCACCTGCGATCCGCTGTCCTCTCCTTCTCCTTGGTATGTGCTGGTGGAAGCAACGGCCGGTGAGGGCGTGGATTTGCAAGCCCTGTTCGAGAACGGATTGCTGGGCGCGAATGATGCTGTCATTGCGGCGAGCGAGGCGCAGGCTGCCGCGCTCTGGGCGTTGCGGGAGAACATTTCGGAGGCGCAGAAGCGCGAAGGTGCCTCGATCAAGCACGACATCGCCGTGCCGGTGGCTCGTGTCCCTGATTTCCTGGCGGCGGCAGTCTCGGCGGTGCTGAAACTCGCTCCCGGAGCCCGGCCGGTCAGCTTCGGCCATCTCGGCGACGGCAATTTGCATTTCAATTTACAGTCGCCCCGTCGTGGTGACGACAAGCGGTTCCTCGCCCTTTGGGAGGGAATGCAACTGCTTGTACATGATCTGGTGCGGGATTTCGGTGGCTCCATCAGTGCCGAGCACGGTATCGGCGTGATGAAGCGCGACGCGCTGCCGCGTTACAAGTCCCATGAGGAACTAGAGGTGATGCGGGCGCTGAAGGCGGCGCTGGACCCGAAGAATATCCTCAATCCCGGCAAACTGGTCCCGCCGGTGCTGAAGCTCTAACGGACGACGCGGCCGTTTTCGATGATGACGACATGTGGCCGGTTGTGGGCCGCCAGCGACCAGATCAGGGCAAAGAACCAGCCGATTCCGGTCCAACCCAGGAAAAAATTAAAGACAGCGATGCCGAGTACTGACGGCACTTGCCGGACGATGGCGATCACCGTCGGCAGCCAATACATCAGGACCAGAAAGAGGATAAAGCTCATCGAAGAAGCTCCCCTGCCGGAACGGCAACTTGCCATATATCGGGTGCCGGCCGGCCTTTGACAAGTGGCGGTCAGGCTGCCTTCGGCACCGCTTCCGCCAAGGCAGCAGGCGGCACGGCGACCATACGATTGGAGAGAGCGCTGACCGAAGCCGTAAGAAACGTGGCGGCGTAGGGCAGCGCCTGCACACCCAGCATGACCATCCACATGGTCACCGCCGGATCAATAAAGCCTCGGTCGAAGGCCATGGAGACCGTCGCGACTAGCAACAGTGCAAGCAGTACCGTTTCCTGCCATACCACCCGAAGTACCTGGCTGAAACGCGCGGAGTCAGCACATTTTGGCGTGCGCAAGAACGGCCTGCCGCGGGTGAAAAGACCCGTCCACACAGCCTTGCCCACCGTATGGGTCAGCGACAGCCCGGCCACCGAGGCGTAAATTGCACCGCGCATGCCGGACTTCACTTTGGGCGGGTAGAGCACCAAGGTCTTGAGCAGCTTGGCGCCGAACAGCGACATGGCGGCCGCCGTGAGGGCCGGGGTGGGCACATCAACATAGCTGGGCAACAGCCATATCCCCAGCGTCCATGCAATGGCGATGAGGGTCACTACCATGCCCAGCCCGTCGGAGATCCAGGGCAGCCAGCCCGAAAGAAACTGGTAGCGCTGACGCCAGGAGAGACCGGAGACTCCCAGAAAGATGTCGCGCGCATGGCGTTTTAGCATCTGCATGGCGCCATAAACCCAACGGTAGCGCTGCGACATGAAGGCTTCGAGCGTGTCGGGCTCCAGACCTTTGCCCATGCTTTCGGGGATGTAGGCCGCATCATAGCCGGCTTCGAACAACTTAAGGCCCAACTCGGTATCCTCGGTGATGCACCACTCCGACCAGCCATCTACCTCCTCAAGGGCAGCTTTGGCGACAATCGTCATGGTGCCGTGCTGGATAATGGCATTGTGTTCGTTGCGCTCAACCATGCCGATATGAAAAAAACCGCGATACTCCTCATAGGCCATGGCTTTGAAGAGATTCTCTCGCGCATCGCGATAATCCTGGGGCCCTTGCACCACGGCGATGGCGGGAGATGCGAAATAGGGCATAGCGCGGCGGAGCCAAAAGGGTTCGACCTGGTAGTCGCTATCAATCACCCCAACATGGGTCGCGCCGGGATCGGTCAATGCCAAGGCGCGGTTCAGCGCCCCCGCCTTAAAGCCCTTGAGTTGCTCGAAATGAAAAAAGCGGAAGCGCGCCACATCCATCGCGGCGTTAAGGATGTGGCAATGCGCTTCCACCGGCCGCCACACCTCCGCATCGGGCGTGTTGTTGTCCAGCACGATGACTTCAAAATCATCATAGTCTAGCCGCGCCACCGCGTTCAACGTTTCCACCACCATCTGCGGCGGCTCGTTATAGATGGGAATATGAATGGAAACACGGGGGCTTTTCAGTGGCACAATTGCCGCCACAGCCCGCCGCTCTACCCGCCAGATGCTCGCAGCCAGTTCGATACCTTCGGTAAGAATGATGGCGCAGGCCAGCAGCACCAAGGGCGACATTGCGATCAGCGCCCCGATGTCGGTCGGATCAATATAATCCAGCACCGTCGCTTCGGTCACCAACAGCAAACCGGTGGAGATCAGCGCGATCAGCCCCCCCATCACCAGATAGCCGGTC
>JAFAVT010000089.1 GCA_019242275.1 Alphaproteobacteria bacterium | reverse complement strand
ATAGAGCAGGATCGCCGGATGCTTGCCGCCGCCCTTGGGCGTGGCGAGGTAACCCTGGACATGGCTGCCGACGCTGTCGAGTTGCACCTTGTAGAAATCAATATTGGGCTTGGGAGCCGCCAGCGGCGTCAGTTGCGGATTGATGGGAATCTTCGCCAGGTCGGCCAGCTTGCCGGCCCAGAAGACATCGAAGTCCGCCGGGCGCGGGATGGAAGGTTTGAAATTCAGAGGATCAATAGCGGCGCCCACCGTCAGCTTGTCGAGGTCGGCAGGGCTGGGACCGGCCGGACCGCGGCCGGCAGCGGGGGCCGGAGCCGCGGAAGGCGCAGTCACCATGCCGGCGCGGTTGGGCGAAAGCCGGACATAGACCATGGCGGGATGGTCCAGCATGCCCGTGATGGTGGCCGCGCCCGACGACAGATCAATGGTGCCGCTGGCAATGACATTCAGATTGTTCTCGCGGACAGTGTAGTCATAGCTAAGCGGGTCCTGGGTGCTCATGCCCATGGGTGCGCGCACCGTCCAGCCATAGCGCTCACCTGCCTTGTAAAGGCCATTGGCGTGGAAGGGCGTAAACGTAATGAAGGGATTGAGCGGCTGCGCCAGTGCCGGCAGCGCCAACAGCAGCGCACAAACTCCCGACATCGCGAATTTCTTCATGGCGGTCCCCAATGTGCCGTTTGCCCCCTCGCGTCGTGGCAGGCATCTTGGCGAAGCGCGAGCAGACGTGTTCAATGTGCCCATGCCGCGGACCCGCGACAAGAGACTTTCAGACAGCGCCGCCGGCATGGAAGATGCCGGCGCCCTTTTTGTGGCCGAAAGCGCACATGCCGGTCACCGCCAGCGTTTGCGGGCGCGTTTCCTCAAAGGCGGCACCGAAGCGATGCCGGACTATGAATTGCTGGAGCTGACGCTATTTGCCGCCTTGCCGCGGCGGGACACCAAGCCGCTGGCCAAGGCGCTATTGGCCCGCTTCGGCAGTTTTGCCGAGGTGATCGCCGCCCCGGGCGACCGGTTGCTGGAAGTGGATGGCGTGGGCGAAAATGTGGCGGCGCATCTGAAGATCGTGGAAGCGGCAGCCCACCGGCTGGCGCAAACGCGGGTGGTCGGGCAGCCGGCGCTTTCGTCCTGGGCAGCGCTGCTGGATTATTGCACGGCCGCGATGGCGCGCGGCCAGAAGGAGGAGTTTCGCGTCCTCTTCCTCAACCGCAAGAATGTGCTGATTGCCGACGAAGTGCAGTCCCGCGGCACTATTGATCACACCCCGGTCTATCCGCGCGAGATCGTCAAGCGGGCGCTGGAGTTGGCGGCGACCGCCATCATCTTGGTGCACAACCATCCTTCGGGCGATCCCACGCCTTCCAGGGCCGATATCGAAATGACGCGCGACATCGCCAAGGCGGCGGCGGCGCTTGGCATCACCGTGCATGACCACCTGGTGGTCGGGCGCAAGGGCCATGCCTCGTTCAAGGCGCTGAATTTGCTGTAGAATTACCGGCCTTCCGCCGCGCTTCGTCTCGCGCTATGAGCCTTTGTCCAACCTGCGAGGCCTGATGATTCCGCGCTATGCCCGCGATGCCATGGTGGCGATCTGGTCGCCCGAAACCAAATTCCGCATCTGGTTCGAGATCGAGGCGTATGCCACCGATGCCCTGGCCGAGCTTGGTGTGGTGCCGAAGGAAGCGGCGGCGAAGGTCTGGGAAAAGGGCCGCAACGCCAAGTTCGATGTGGCGCGAATTGACGAAATAGAACGCGAGGTCAAGCACGACGTCATCGCCTTCCTGACGCATCTTTCCGAGACCGTGGGACCGGAAGCGCGCTTTGTGCACCAGGGCATGACCTCAAGCGACGTGCTGGACACCTGCCTGAATGTGCAACTGATGCGAGCCGCCGATCTGCTGATTGCCGATACGGATGCCTTGCTGGCAGCGCTGAAGAAACGTGCTTTTGAATATAAGCTGACGCCCACCATCGGGCGCAGCCACGGCATTCATGCCGAGCCCACCACCTTCGGCGTCAAGCTCGCCACTTATTATGCGGAATTCATCCGGGCGCGGGCGCGGTTGGTGACAGCGCGCGAAGAGATTGCCACCTGCGCCATTTCCGGTGCGGTTGGAACCTTCGCCAACATTGATCCGCGGGTGGAAGAGCATGTCGCCAAGGCGATGGGCCTGACGGTCGAGCCGGTCTCGACCCAGGTGATTCCACGCGACCGCCATGCCGCCTATTTCGCCGCGCTGGGTGTGATCGCGTCTTCGCTGGAACGACTCGCCGTCGAAATCCGCCACTTGCAGCGCACCGAAGTGCTGGAGGCGGAGGAATATTTCTCGCCCGGGCAGAAAGGCTCATCGGCCATGCCGCACAAGCGCAACCCGGTGCTGACTGAGAATGTCACCGGCCTTGCCCGCATGGTGCGCTCAGCCGTGATCCCGGCGCTGGAAAATGTGGCGCTATGGCATGAACGGGACATCAGCCACTCCTCGGTGGAGCGCTATATCGGCCCTGATGCCACCATAACCCTAGATTTCGCGCTGGCACGGATGACAGGGGTGATCGAGAAGCTGGTGGTCTACCCAGAGCGGATGCAGAAGAACCTGGATGCGACCCATGGCCTGGTGCACAGCCAACGAGTGCTGCTGGCGCTGACCCAAGCGGGTGTTTCCCGCGAGGACAGTTATCGCCTGGTACAGCGCAATGCCATGCGCGCCTGGAACGGCGAAGGCAATTTGCTGGACCTGCTGAAGGCTGATCCCGATGTCACCAAGGCGTTGCCCGGCGGCAAGCTCGACGCCATGTTCGACCTTGGCTACCACCTGAAGCAGGTGGACACGATTTTCAAGCGAGTGTTTGGTTAGGCCTTCGCCACCGCAGCGATCGCCCCCTCCAGCGCTTCCTGCATCTTTGCCCGGATCACTGCGTCGGAATATTTGCCGGAATCCAGTTCACCCCTGAGCTTGCGAAAGACATCCTCGTCGCCCTTTTCCTCAAAGTCGGCGGCAATGACGGCTTTCACGAAATCCTCCGCGGCCTGGCCGGAAAGGCCCTTTTCGCCCGCAGCCCACAGACCCAGAGCACGGTTCCGCTTCGCCTCGACCTTGAAACGGGTCTCGGCGTCATGTGCCCACTTGTTCTCAAAGGCCTTGCCGCGTTCATCCAGCCCCGTCATCGTCAACTCCCTGTAAGAAAAGAAGATTTCAAGCGCGTGCCGTGGTCACTGCCAGGTTTACGGCATGTTCAGATATGGATGTGGGTATGCAGTTTGGCAAGATTGCCGATGGCGGCGCCGATCCGGTAAGTTGGCCGCGACGGGCCGCGAGGCGTTGGCCGCCCTTTTTCGAGGAACACCCCATGAAGCGCCGCCGTGTCATCTACGAAGGCAAGGCCAAGATCCTCTATGAGGGGACCGAGCCGGGCACCGTCATCCAGTATTTCAAGGACGACGCCACCGCCGGCAATGGCGCCAAGAAGGACACCATTGAGGGCAAAGGTGTCCTTAACAACCGCATCAGCGAATATCTGATGACCCAACTGGCCGGCATTGGCGTGCCGACCCATTTCGTCCGCCGCCTCAACATGCGCGAGCAGTTGATCAAGGAAGTCGAGATCATCCCCCTGGAAGTGGTGGTAAGGAATGTCGCCGCCGGCTCCATGTCCAAGCGGCTGGGGATCGAGGAAGGCACGGCGCTGCCCCGTTCCATCATTGAATATTACTACAAGAACGATTCGCTCAACGATCCGTGGGTGAGCGAAGAACATATCACCGCCTTTGGCTGGGCCTCGCCGCAGGACCTGGACGATATGGTGAACCTCACTATCCGGGTGAATGATTTTCTCTCAGGTCTATTTCTGGGCGCCGGGATCAAGCTGGTGGATTTCAAGCTGGAATTCGGGCGGCTGTGGGAGAATGACTATATGCGCATCGTCCTGGCCGACGAGATCAGCCCGGACAATTGCCGCCTGTGGGACGTCAACAGCAACGAGAAGCTGGACAAGGACCGCTTCCGCCGCGACATGGGCGGTGTGGTAGAGGCTTATTCCGAAGTGGCAAAACGGCTGGGAATCATGCCTGAATCGGTGCAGGGCGAAAACAAGGGGCCGGTGTTGGTTAAGTAGGTCATGCGACATGCTGTCACTGAACAACTTTTCTAAACTAGGAACGCGCTGGCGAATATAGGAAATGGGCAGCCTTAAAAGGAGGCGCCGTGATCATCAGAGACCAAGTCATTGAACTCTTGTCCCCTAGGTACTGTGACGACTGTATCGGAGACTTGTTGGGTAAAGATCGGCATAATATGCAGCAGCAATCGAGCTTTCTAGGAAATCGAGAAGGGTTCATTCGAGAGTTAGGACCGTGCTGCAAATGCCACCGCGAGAAGCTAGTCGTTGGACTAGTAAGGCCTGATTGATCGATGAAAGCCCGCGTCTTCGTCACCTTGAAAAACGGCGTTCTTGATCCGCAAGGCAAGGCCATCGGCCATGCCCTTAACGGCCTGGGCTTTCCCCAGGTCGGCGAAGTGCGCCAAGGCAAGCTGATTGAACTGGAACTGAAGGAAGCCGATGCCGGCAAGGCTAAGGCGGACATCAAGGCAATGTGCGAAAAGCTGCTCGCCAATACGGTGATCGAGAAATACGAGATCGAACTGAACCCATGAAGTCTGCCGTCATTGTCTTTCCCGCTTCCAACTGCGACCGCGATGCCAAGGTCGCGCTGGAGGAGATGACCGGACGCAGCCCGCACATGGTCTGGCACCAGGACAGCGAATTGCCTGATGTGGACCTGGTAATCATCCCGGGCGGCTTTTCCTATGGCGATTACCTGCGCTGTGGCGCCATGGCCAGCCAGTCGCCGGTGATGCGGGCCGTCAAGTCTCATGCCGACAAGGGCGGCGCG
>JAFAVT010000062.1 GCA_019242275.1 Alphaproteobacteria bacterium | reverse complement strand
GCGGTGGTGCCCAGCTTCACCATGCTCCATGAGCGCAGCACATATTCCTGGATGGCGGCCCTGATCCACCACATGGCATAAGTGGCCAGGCGGAAACCCTTGTCAGGGTCAAAACGCTTGACCGCCTGCATCAGGCCGACATTGCCTTCGGAAACCACTTCCGACAGCGGCAGGCCATAGCCGCGATAGCCCATGGCGATCTTGGCCACCAGCCTGAGATGGCTGGTGACAAGCTGGCGCGCCGCTTCGGGGTCTTCATGCTCCTGCCAACGCTTGGCATACATGTATTCGTCTTCGGCGGTGAGGAGGGGAAATTTGCGAATCTCGGCGAGATAGCGGGCAAGGCCGCTTTCGCCTGCCAGGACCGGTAATCCGCGATTGCTCATGCCATCCCCTTTCCGCCGGCTTTTAGGCGCCGGGTGGGTAGAGGGATTGTAACGCCGGAACCGGCCTTTTGGCCGGAAAAGCGCCCCTTCTGCCCGCAACGGGAAGATGTGGGGTGGTTTCAGTCCCCGTTCAAGCCCCGCAAGGCAGCCACAAGCACCGCAAAATCGGCCGGCCAGGGCGACTGAAAACGCAGAGTCTTGTGCAAGCTGGGGTGATGGAAACCCAGGATCGCGGCATGCAGCGCCTGGCGGGAAAAGCCCGCGGCGGCCTGGTATGCCACTTCTTCCTGCGGAGTCCTGGCCCGGGGCGGCTGGCGGGTGCGGCCATATTGCGGATCGCCGATCAGCGGATGACCCAGATGGGTGAGATGCACCCGGATCTGGTGGGTGCGGCCGGTTTGAAGCCGGCATTCGATCAGGCTGGCGAAGGGCCTTTCGGGGGGACCGAACTTCTCCAACACTTTATAATTGGTGCGGGCGGTCTTGCCGCCGCTGCGCAACACCGCCATGCGCTTCCGGTCAAACGGACTGCGGCCGATCTGGCTTTCGACGCTGCCGGCGGCGGCGCGCGGTGCCCCCCAGACCAGGGCGTGATAGGCGCGCTCGATGGTGTGATTGGCGAACTGTTTGGCAAGGCTCATCATCGCCCGCTCATTTTTGGCGGCGACCAGCAGGCCCGACGTGTCCTTGTCGAGCCGGTGGACAATGCCGGGGCGGGCCTCGCCACCGATGCCTTTCAAACTCTCGCCGCAATGGGCGATGAGGGCGTTGACCAAGGTGCCGTCGGGATTGCCCGCGGCCGGATGAACCACCAGCCCCGCCGGCTTTTCGATGACGATCAGGTCCTTGTCTTCGTACACCACGGCGAGGGGAATATCCTGGCCCTGGGGGCGGGTGGGCCGCGCCGGCGGCACCGCAACCATATAGGCGTCGCCGGCTTTGACGCGGTGGTTGGGGTCTTTTACTTTTGCGCCGGCCCGCGTCACCGCGCCTTCGCCCAGCAATTGCTGCAAGCGGGCGCGGCTGAACTCAGGCAGGGCGGTGGTGAGAAAACGGTCCAGCCGCCAGCCGGCATGACTTTCTTCCGCCACGGCCCGGCGAATTGTTCCGTCAACGGAGTTTTTTGTGTCTTCTGCCGACATGCCGCCGCAAAATCCTTCCCCGCCAGACCGGCCCGGCCTGCGCCGGCTGGCCTGGGGGCTGGTCATTAGCATGACGCTGCTGCTGGCGCTTGCCCTGATCGCGGTGGTGTGGGGGTTCATCCGCCAGGGCCGCATCCTTCTGGACCATCGTGCCGGCCGCGAGCAGCCGGCGAATGCTTCGACCCTGCCGCCGGGCGCGAAGATTCTGTCTTCCAGCACCGAAGCGGGGCGGCTGGTGCTGCGGCTGCAAACGCCGCAAGGCGAGGAAGTGCGCATCATTGATCTGGCCAGCGGCAAGACGGTGCAGAGCATCAAGACCCAGCCATGAAATTGACCATGCCCGGAGCCTTCCAGGCGCAAATTCTGCAAGCGGCGCGGGCGGCCACGCCGGCCGAATGTTGCGGCCTGATCCTGGGCCGGCGGGAAGGCGAGGATGCCGTCGCCTTGGGCCTTCACGCCGCCCGTAACTTGGCCGCCGCAGTTGACCGCTTTGAAGTAGCGCCCGCGGACCAGTTCGCCGCCCAGCGTGCGGCGCGGGCGGCCGGCCTTGCGGTGATCGGCTGCTATCACTCCCATCCGGATGGCGCCGCGCAGCCTTCCACCGAAGATCGCAACGGCGCGGGGGAAGAAAATTTTTTCTGGCTGATCGCCACGCCGGCCGGGGCAATGGCGGCCTTTGTCTATTTGCGCGGTGTTATGGTGGGAGCCGATTTGGTGACGTCGTCCTCATAGCTGCTGAAGCTGCCGTGCCGGAACAGCACATCCTGAGCGCTGACCGCGGCCAGGACATCTCCGCTTTCGTCGGTGATCTCGATGCGGCGATGATTCAGAGCGCCGCCATGCAGCAGGCGTTCCCCCAGCATCTCGCGGTTGCTGTTGACGGCTTCGCGCCGCGCCGCTTCCAGATCGGGCAGCTCCTGGCCTTCCAGGTCGCGGCTGAAATCGGCGCCGTCCCGGACATGGAAATAAAAGCGGGGCATGGCCTTAACTTAGGTAAGTCTTCGGGAAAGGAACGGGCGGCGGGGCCGGCCGTTCCGGTCCGGTTTTTTGGGGAAGTTTGCTTTATGCACCAAGGCTTAGCTGGTTTCTGGGCGCCGGACCGGGAACTTGCCGCTGCGGGTAGCGAGCCGTATAAGCCTCGACCCTGACGGATGCTCCCATCGTCTAGCGGTCAGGACGCGGCCCTCTCAAGGCTGAAACAGGGGTTCGATTCCCCTTGGGAGCGCCATCGATAGTGCGCTTCACAGTCGCGTCCCGAATATTCTCTTTTGGGGAGTTTGGTCCATGCGCATTCAAATCTTATCTATCACCTTTTTCGCGTTCCTGTCGGCCTCTAATGCCTTCGCGGATGTTGAAAACGATGGCTGGT
>JAFAVT010000007.1 GCA_019242275.1 Alphaproteobacteria bacterium | reverse complement strand
GCGACGGCGCGCGGCTTCTCGGCGGCGCGGGATCATAGCCAGCTTGTCCGCATCTTCGTCAATGAAGCCCAATGCGGGACGCTGCAGTTGCGCACGCAGATGCAAACCAGCCGCGCCACTTGCCCGCCGGCCGCTTTGCGCAAAGGCGACAACATGGTGCGTCTGCACATCGCCGCCCCGGCACGCCCGGCCGATCTGGGGGAGGACGATAACAGGCGCTTGGGAATGGAGCTGCGTTCGCTGTCGGTTTTACCAGCCGGCACTCCGTGAGTGCGATCTGCCAATGTTTCAAGCGACGCTACCTTGTGCTAATAGTTCCGCGCCGCCCGGGCCCTCGCGCCGTTTGAAGCGGGACGGGGGCAGACCGCTAAGAAAAAATGCAAACCGGCGGCCCAGAAAACACATCGTCGGACCAGGGGCAAACACCGCGCGTGCGCCTGCATGAAATTGACGGTCTGCGGGGCGTGGCGGCGCTGAATGTGGTCTGCTTTCACGCCTTTGTCGAAAGTTTCCGCATCAGCTTTCCGCAAGTGCTCAACTTTTGGACTTCGCTGTTTCTCAATGGCGGCCTGGATGTGTCGGTGTTCTTTGTGCTGTCGGGCGATGCCTTGAGCGCGGCCTATTTCGCCGGCCGGGGCGAGCGTTCCGTCGCCAAGCTGGCGGTCAAGCGCTACCCCCGCCTGATGATCCCGGTGCTGGCGATCTCTCTGGTGATTTTCGCGATCATCCGCTGTCATCTGACGTTTGACGGCTATGCGATTGTGCAGCGCCAGGACTGGCTGACCGTGCCGGTGATCGCCGGTTTGCGTTTTCCGGAAGTTCTGCGCTTTGCCTTTTACGACGTGTTCTGGAACGCCAGCCGGCCTTCGGTTGATCCCTTCCTGTGGACCATGCGCTATGAGATGGAAGGTTCGCTGATCGTTTTTTTCGTGCTTCTGATTTTTCGCCATGTGCGGTTTGTGTGGCCGATGCTGTTGCTGATTGGCGTTGTCATGCTGACACGGGTGGACACGGCCGACCTTGCCTGTTTTTTGGGGGGCATCGGCTTCAGCGCAGCGCGGCAAGAAGGATTGTTTCGCCGCCTGCAGGCATCGCGGCTGGCGGCGCCGGTATCGGTGCTGGGCATGCTGGTGATGCTGTATGGGGCCAGCGGCCGGCTGTGGCCCGCCGCCCATATGGCGACCTTTGCCATTCCCCTGGTGTTTTTCATCTATTGCAATCGGCCGCTGTGCGATGTTCTGGCTTCGGCGCCCTGCCGGTTTCTGGGCAAGATTTCGTTTCCGCTCTATCTGGTGCAGTTCGCCGTGTTCATTTCTTTCACGGCGTGGGCGATTGAACGGGCGGCGGCGGCGCAGATGCTGAGCTTGCCGGTGGCGCTGGCAATCGCGGCGCTGTCGGTGGCGGCAAGCCTGGCGGCAGCGTGGCTGTTTCTGCCAGTTGAGCGCTTCACCCACCGCCAGGGGAATTGGCTGGCGCGGCGGATGCTTGCTTCCGATTAGCGGCGCTTTGGGCGTGTCGTGGACCGGCACCAAATCTATGAGGCGGCATAGAACTAATCGGAGGTCGCTGGATCGGTTGATTGCTCCTCGGTCCATTGTGCCAAGCGCCGCAGGTGTTCCGCTTCCCTATTAGTAATCCACCCCTTTTCCCGTTCATTCAGCGCACCTCGAATCTTTAGGATTTCTCCGCGCATGGCCTTCTTGATTTCATCCAAAGAGCGCTCTACCTCAGATGCAATTGAGGGCAGAGCATACCAGCCTTCCTTCGAAGGTCCGGAATAGAGTGGGCCTACATAGGAAACAAGCCGGTCGCCGACAGGTTTGTCTAACCATTCAGAGATATACTTTGGTTGGATTGGTGCCCAGGAAAAATACCAATGTTCAACTTCGGAATTTGCGGGATCAGACGAAATAGTCTTCCAATCTATCGGATCACTGTTTTTTCCCAGAACGTTGGCCTCAAAACCATCCACGCCTTCATCAAGGGCCATCCGGTGCCAAGCATTATCAATTCTTACTTGAAATACTGATTGCGGCATGAACCTTGTCGCGTCATCCAGGGGCTTAAGGGTCCAGTTCGGTAGGAGCTGATGAGGCTGCGCCTCCTTATCTCCGAGGAATGCGCGCACATGTGCGCGGCTTTCAAACAAGGATTCTATGCCGGTGTCCGCGCTACCGGGTGCCAAGCAAAATCTTATTTCCTGCGATAGTTCCAGCCAGCCCCCGACGTTCTTTCCCTTGAACTTCGAGCTGTGAGCCTCAGGGCCGCCAAGAGGCCGTTCTCTCCCCTGCCGCTCGATTCTAAACGATCCGAGAAAATAGGAGTGGACACGCCGAACCAACGGGACGCTAGGTACAGCGGGGATTTCTGTCCAATGCTCAAAACGTCCTGACAAACGGCCTGAGGACAAGCATGTTCGCGCAGATTCATCAAACTGTTCTGTATTCAGTGACCATTGGCCCGGAACTCGCCGGGCTTTGTCGAAAAGGTCGGCCAACCGCTCCCGCTTCGCCATAGCCGCGCCCATCGCGATAAACTGTGCTGCCAACCCTTCGGCCCGCGGATCAGATTCCATTGGAGTTTGAGTAGTCCAGAGCGTTGTAGGTTTCACTACACGTATCTTGAAGGCGTCAATGAGCCTTTGGTCTGATTGAGGATGGAGACTTGCGATGGCTTCCGCGATCTTTAGATAACCTCTCGCCTTTTGCATGAGCTTATCATCACGCTGTCGAGAAGGCAGACCGCGCAGCGAAGACAGCATATAGCGGTGGACCCGTGGCGAGAGTTTTCTTTCCTCGAGCCACCGCTTAATGGCCTCAACTGTTATGCCATGGCGGGCCCTTCCCTCGCGGACAAGTTGGTCTATGACCTCGGCCGCTGCAACTCGGTCACTGCGCTTTTTAAAAACCAAACCCTTTCTTTCGCTGCCAGCATGTTCAAATTGGCGGAGGCGAGCATGGTCAATATCAGACTGCCTATCTTCCTCCGCACGCTTATCAGCTAGGCGGCGTCGGTTCTTAGCCACCTGAGCTTCGCTGAACAGATTGATTACATTGTCGTCCATGGAGAATGCTCCTTAGTGACGGACGCGATATCGCGCTGCTGCTCTGTTGCCGTGATCCGGAAACACAGTGACGAGATTGCCGGTATCATCACTGATGATCGCGACATAATGCGAAAGTCGTTCATCGCGAAGTTGTCGAGCGAGGGAACGCGATACACGATACAAGCGGCAGTTCCCTCCGATGGATCGCTCGATGTCAGCGTTGTCCAACAGCCGTCCCATAAACTCTCGCTTAATCCCCCTTTGGCGCATGCGCTTAGCTGCGTGAACTGAGGTTCTCATTGGGTCCTCCAATCTTGGACCCCAATGCTGTTTTGGTAAGGCTCGATGGGCTAGGCCGAAAAAGGCATAAAGTAGGAAAAATAGTGGCATATATTTTGGTACTATATATCCCTTTATTTCCAAGTGCGCCTGCAAGTGAGCAGCATTAGAATTTCCCGTTCGGTAAAAAAGGGGGACTTGAAAATGGTAGGCTCGATATTTTTTCCCGATCGGGAAAATGTGATGGACAAGAGTTGTTTTCTGTTCTAAATATTCCCGGTCGGGAAAACCATGACCCCTGCCCAATTAGCCCAGATTGTTCGCAATGCCCGGCGCGCCCTAAACCTCAGGCAAGACCAGCTGGCAGGTGCAGCCAATGTCGGCCTGCGATTTATCGTTGATCTGGAGCGCGGCAAGCCAACAGTCCAACTGGGAAAGACATTGGCGGTTCTGGAAGCACTCGGCGTGGATGTGGGGCTGGCTCCTCCTTCGGGTGTTCGCAACCCCCGATGAAAAAAAGCCTGACAGTTTGGTGGGATGCGCGGGTCGTCGGAACATTCGGGCTCGATGCCCATGGGGATATCGGTTTTGCTTACGATCCGGGATGGACGAACGATCCCGGCTGTCCGCCCATATCGCTGTCGCTGCCCAAACGCGAACAACCCTTCAATCGAAGGGAGTGCCGCCCTTTCTTTGCAGGTCTGCTTCCGGAAGAAGTCCAGCGGGCAGAAGCGGCGCGTACGCTGGGCGTCTCCCCAGGCAACGATTTCGCCCTGCTTGAAAAATTGGGTGGTGATGTCGCCGGCGCCCTCACCTTGTGGCCCGATGGGGAACGACCACCCCTGTATGACGGTGATTTGGCGACCGAGCCCTTAGGCGATAATGCCCTGAGGAATGTCCTCGACACATTGCCGACCCGGCCGCTGTTGGCGGGCGAAAAGGGACTGCGGCTTTCGCTGGCGGGGGCGCAAGCCAAGCTTCCCGTGGTGTTGATAGAGGGCGCCATCGCCTTGCCGGCACCAGGCCAGCCCACGACGCACATCTTGAAACCGCCCATCCCGCGTTTGCCCGGAACAACCGAGAATGAAGCGTTCACGATGCGCCTGGCCGCGGCCGCAGGCTTGCCCGTCGCAGCGGTAGAGCCCCGCCGCGTGGGCGACCGGCCTTTCCTGCTTGTCACGCGATATGACCGCACAAGCGCCAACGGGCTCGTACGCCGCGTGCATCAGGAAGATTTTTGCCAGGCGTTGGGCATAGCCCCGGAATTGAAATATGCCGCAGAGGGCGGCCCCACTTTCAAGAGCGGCTTTGCGCTGCTGCGGTCATCCACGGCGCGCCCCGCGCTCGAACTGCTCAAACTGCTTGATGCAGCGCTGTTCAATCTCATGGTCGGGAATGCTGATGCCCACGGCAAGAACTTCAGCCTGCTCTATGAAGCGGAGGGCCGCAGCCTTGCCCCTCTTTATGATCTTCTTTGCACCGTGGCATACCCTGAGATTTCGCCCAAACTCGCCATGAAAGTCGGAGGGGCCGCCCAGATTGATCAGGTCACGGAAAAAACCTGGCGACACTTCAGCGAAGATATCGCGATGGGTGCCGTCCTGATACGCCGTCGCGTTGGAGAGCTGGCCCATGCCATTGATACGGCAGCACCGACAATAGCGAACGACATAGCGGCAATGGGCTTTGATAAAGCTGTCCTGGACAGTCTGGCTGTCACCGTCAAGGAACGTGCCGCCCGGATTTTTGACACGGTGGCGAAAGCCCGCGCTGGGGGGCAGTAAGCGTCCAGAACGGACCAAAAGGCGATGGCGCACCCGAAAGGATTCGAACCTCTGACCCCCAGATTCGTAGTCTGGTGCTCTATCCAGCTGAGCTACGGGTGCGTTTGAAGCGCGCGAACCTATTGATCCGGCCTTGCAAAGGCAAGTCAAAGGGGTGGCGCCGGACTTCTGCCCGGCCTCAGGCCGCACTTGGGCGTGCGGCCTTGCGGCGTTCGGCCGGGCAAAAGGTCCACTGGACCTTTTGCTACTCCGGCCTCACCCAGCTGAGCTACGGGTGCGTTTGAAGCGCGCGAACCTATTGATCCGGCCTTGCAAAGGCAAGTCAAAGGGGCCCGCAAAGGCGGGGGCGGTCGCCGCCGGGCCGCCCCTCGCTCAAGCTCGGGGCGTTCGCCGCTCGAAATGGTCCGCAGGACCATTTCGCCGCGCTTCGCGCGATCGCGCCTCACCCCCTCACCTAGCAAAATCCAAGCACTTGGCTCGCTCACGCTTCGCCAAGTGCAGGATTTTGCGTCCTCTCCCACGAGGGGAGAGGGAAGTGAACCGCCAGAATAGGCATTGCCACCGCCTGGCGATGTGCTGGGCCTTTCGCTGTTCCGGCCCCGCCCGCAAGCCTCGGACGTTCCGGCACAATTTCCCCGCCAATTTGTCTGGGGAAGCGTCATTCTGGTCCCTTGTCGCGCCGCGCCCCGCTGGTTAAGACTAAACCGCCAGGACTTTCACGCCCGACGGGGTGTGGGAGCTTGGGGGTATGGCGCCAATTGCCGAACCGGCATGACCGGCCTTGATAGGGCGGCATGGCGGCAAGGCTTGAACATCGCGCCGGGGCAGCGGAGAGCAGAATGAGGGGATTTCCAGTCAAGCTAAGGCTCCGCACGGGGCTTTTCCTGGCTTTGGCGCTGACAGGTTCCACCGCCCTGACCGCCTGCAGCGACCTCGATGCCGCCCTGTTCGGCGATGACAGCAGCGTCAATGCCGCGGATGCCGGCTTCCCCGCTGCCAATGCCGCCCCGCCCACCGCCGGCGCGGCCGTTCCCACCGCCGGCAATGTCAGCGTGCCCATGCCGCCGCCCCCCGTGGCCGCCGCCGCGCCCATCGCCCCCGGCACCGCCCCCATCGCCACCATCACCCCGGTGGTGATCGCCGGCGGCGCCGATACCGGCACCCAGGTCAACCGCACCATCCAGTCCATCCGCGCCCAGGTGGCCGGCTTGCAGCAGAAGATCACCACCAACGCCGCCAACCTGGCCAATTTGCGCAACCAAGGCGCCGGCGCCGCCAACGCCTATCAGAACTCCAAGGCCCGCATCACGGCGCGGCTGCAAATCGGGACCACGCGCGGCAACCCCGAACTGGTGGCAGAATGGAATTCAGCCCAGGCCTCGCTGGATTCGCTCGCCGCCAACATCAATGCCCTTAATGCGCTGGGCACTGACGTCACCAATGATTCCTCGGGCGCCCATTTCGCCCTCAACCAGATCAGCGCCACCATGAATGTCTCGGGCGCGGTGGATGAAGATCATCGCCAACTGGTGCTGCTGGAAGATGAAACCAGCCAGACCATCGTGGTGCTGGACCGGCTGCTATCGGAAATTTCCGACAATGTGCAGCGCCAGACCGCCTATGCCGCCAATGAACGCTCCAACCTGGCGGTCTTGGGCAACTCGATCAAGGCGGGCGAGCTTTATGGCGCCCTTTCGACCCCCGTTCCGTCAGGCGCGCTTTCCAGCCAGCAACTGGCCTCGGCCGGCCAGCCCCTGGTGGTGATCAAGTTTGACCGCCCCGATGTGGATTATCAGCAGCAGCTTTACGCCGCGTTGAACCAGGCGCTGCAAAGCCGCCCCAGCGCCGGCTTTGAAGTGGTGGCGGTCTCGCCCAGCAGGGGCAATGCCGCCGCGGTGCAGATCGCTCAGACCACCGCCCGCCGCCATGCCCAGGACGTGATGCGCACCATGACCGATATGGGCGTGCCCGCCACGCGGATGGGCGTAGCCTCGACCACCGACCCGGCCACCAGCGCCAGCGAAGTGCGCGTGTTCGTGCGCTGACGGCCTTTTTTCCGCACGGTAGTCCGGGGCTGATTTGCTTGCCACAAATCTACTAATCACCATGGCCGGCCGCCGAGCCGGCCATCCAACTTTCTTGCAAGCGGCAAGTTGGATGGGCGGGTCAAGCCCGCCCATGGAGAGAATGGGAGATTTCGCCCAGGCTCAAATGTCCCTAACATGGTCGGGAAGCGGAGGCTTTCCATGAAATTCACCCGCGTTCTTGCCCTGTTGGTGTTGGCGTCCCTGCCCGTCGCCGCGCAGCCCAAAAGCGATTTCGCTGCCCATGAGATGGTCGCCGCCGCCAATCCGCTGGCGGCCGCGGCGGGGCTGGAAATGCTCAAAGCCCACGGCTCGGCGGTGGATGCCGCCAGCGCCACCCAGTTGGTGCTGAATTTGGTCGAGCCGGAATCCTCCGGCATAGGCGGCGGCGCCTTCATGCTGGTCTATGACCCCAAGGCCAAGAAGACCACCAGCTTTGACGGCCGCGAAGTGGCGCCGGCTTCGGCCACGCCCGGCATGTTCCTGGACGAAAACGGCCAGCCCCGCGCGCATTTTGATCCCATACCGGGCGGGCTTTCAGTCGGTATTCCCGGCGTCATCGGCATGCTGGAACTGGCGCACAAGAAATACGGCAAGCTGCCCTGGGCGCAGCTGTTCCAGCCCGCCATCCGCATCGCCGAGAACGGCTTTCCCATCGGCCCCAAGCTGGCGCGCACCATCGCCGGGGCGGAGCGGATGAAGAACATGCCCGACATCGCCCGCACCTTCTTCCATGCCGACGGCACGCCGATGAAGGAAGGCGAGATTCTCAAATATCCTGAACTGGCCGCGACCTTCCGCGCCATCGCGCAAGGCGGCGCCAAGGCCTTTTATACCGGGCCCATTGCGCAAGCGATTGTGGATGCCGTGCAGCACGCACCGGGCAAGAACCGGGGCGGCATGACGCTGGCCGATCTTTCCGGTTTCCAGGCCCGTGAACTGGAGCCGGTGTGCGGCGATTATCGCATCTATCATTTATGCTCGATGGGGCCCCCCTCCTCCGGCGGCGTCGCCATTGTGCAGATTCTGGAGATGTTGCAGCGTTTTCCCTCCAGCGATCTGAAGCCCAATTCGCTGCTGGAAACTCACCTCTTCACCCAGGCTAGCCGTTTGGCTTACGCCGACCGCGCCAAATATCTGGGCGATGCCTCGGTGGTGGCGGTGCCGGTGACGGGCCTGCTCGACAAGACTTACATCGCCGGCCGCGCCGCCCTGATTGATCCGGCCAAGGACATGGGCACCGCCCAGGCCGGCAATCCGCCGGAGAAACATGCGCAATATGCGCCGCAAGTCTCGCCGGAAAATTACGGCACCAGTCACATGACCATCGTGGATGAAACCGGCCAGGTGATCGCCATGACCACATCGGTGGAAACCACCTTCGGCGCCGAGATCATGGCCAAGGGCTTTATCCTCAACAACACGCTGACGGATTTTTCCTTCCAGCCGATGCGCGACGGCCAGCCAGTGGCGAACGCGCCGGCGCCGGGCAAGCGGCCGCTGTCAGCCATGTCGCCCACCATTGTTTTCGACCGGAACGGCAAATTCGTGCTGGGGATCGGTTCGCCCGGCGGGCCGTCCATCATCGAATATGTCACCCAGTCGCTGGTGGCCATTCTGGATGGTGGACTGTCGCCGCAGGAAGCGATCGGCCTGCCGCGGCACCTCAATACCAACTCCGGCACCACCCTGGAGCCGTCGCCCTGGGCCAACCAGATCGCCCCGCAACTGACCGCGATGGGCCATAGCGTGCGCACCGCCGGCGGCGAAGGCAGCGGTCTGCATGCCATCCAAAAGGTGCCGGGCGGCTATCTGGGGGGGGCCGATCCAAGGCGGGATGGAGTCGTTATCGGGCAGTAGGGCCCCAGGTTGACAGGCCCCGAGCCGGCTTTTAGAAACCGCGCTCTTTCGCCGGTCGTCGTGCCGGTTTTTGGCGGAAAACCGCCATTATTTGGAGCCGCCTCGCCATGAAGCGCACCTATCAGCCGAGCAAACTCGTGCGCAAACGCCGCCATGGCTATCGCTCCCGGATGGCCACCGCCGGCGGCCGCAAGGTCATCGCCCGCCGCCGCGCCCACGGCCGCAAGAAACTCTCTGCCTAAAGCCCGCCATCCGGGCTTCCCCGGAGCATGCAAACCCTGAAAAAACGCGCCGATTTCCTCAGGGCCGCCAAGGGGGTGCGCCGGGTGGAAGGCGCTGTCACCCTGGAAACCTGCAAGACGCCCGATGGCGCTGCCCCGGGTGGCGCCCCTCGCGTGGGTTTCACCGCCAGCCGCAAGATCGGCAATGCCGTTGCCCGCAACCGCGCCAAACGGCGGCTGCGTGCCGCCGCGTCGCAGCTTCTGCCCCTTTTGGGGCGGGGGGGGCATGACTATGTTCTGGTCGCGCGGGCAAGCACCGGAACGCGGGCCTTCGACGCCCTGCTGGCCGATGTGACCGCGGCCCTCAAGGCCGCGCACCGGCAACTGGACCGGATGGCAGGAGAGGCAATTTGACCGCGAGCAGAAGGGCAGGCTTTGGCGCGCGGCTAGCTGCGGCGCCGATCCGCTTTTACCGCCGCTTTCTATCGCCGCTGCTGCCGCCCACCTGCCGCTTCACGCCCACTTGCTCGGCCTATGCGCTGGAAGCCATCGCCGAACATGGCGCGCTGAAAGGGCTTGCCCTGGCGCTGCGGCGGCTGGCGCGCTGCCATCCCCTGACCTGGCTGGGCGGTTCGTCCGGCTTTGATCCGGTTCCCCATTCCCACCCAAGTGCACACAGACATGAATGACGGCAACAACAAGAATCTGATCATCGCCATGGTGCTGTCGCTGCTGGTCTTTGCCGGCTGGCAGTATTTTGTCGTCACGCCGCAGCAAAAGGCGGAACAGGCGCGCCAGGCGCATCTCAGCAAGCAGGAAAAAACTGCCGCGCCGGCGGCGCCCAGCCTGCCGGGTGTGGCGGCGCCGGCCAGCCACATGACGCGCGAAGCGGCCCTGAAAGCCGGCGGCCCGCGCATTGGGATTGACACGCCCATGGCGGACGGCTCGATCCGCCTTACCGGCGCCAAGATTGATGATCTGCGGCTGAAGACCTATCGCGAGACCATTGATCCCAAGAGTCCGGAGATCGTGCTCTTGGCGCCCAAGAGCACCGATTACCCTTACTATGCCGGCTTTGGTTGGGTCGGCCAGGGCGTGAAGACGCCGGACGACAACAGTGTGTGGAAACAGACCGGCGGCGGCACACTGGCGCCCGGAAAACCGGTGACCCTGACCTGGGATAATGGCGAAGGTCTGGTCTTCACCCGCGTCATCGCCATTGACGACAAATACATGTTCACCGTTGCTGACAGCGTCGCCAATGGCGGGGCAAAGCCGGTGACGCTATATCCTTATGGCGCGGTAGAGCGTCAGGGCATCCAGAAAGACGAATCCAATCTTTATCTGCATGTCGGCTTTGTCGGCGTTGCCGCCGGCAGCGAAGTGGATGCCAACTACAAGGACTTCAAGGATGCTGGCACGCCGCCCAAGACTTTCTCTTCTTCCACCGGCGGCTGGGTCGGCGCCGCCAATATGCCCGGCGACGACAGCGAATGGA
>JAFAVT010000184.1 GCA_019242275.1 Alphaproteobacteria bacterium | reverse complement strand
ATCAAAGGACGTGGCATGCGCCGACTTTCAATCCCGGTTCGTCCCTTGTCACATTGCAATTCTGTCATACCGTTCATCAGAGCGGTAGCGCCTGCCGCGATCAGCCCCTAGGTTCCCCCGATGCCTCCCACGATGACTCTTGTTGTTCTGTTTTTCGCCGCCATGTGGGCGGGCTGCCAGAATGCCCTGGCCGGGGGCGGCTC
The DNA here is from genome assembly GCA_019242275.1 of Alphaproteobacteria bacterium. Taxonomy (GTDB): domain Bacteria; phylum Pseudomonadota; class Alphaproteobacteria; order Micropepsales; family Micropepsaceae; genus Rhizomicrobium. Next base: position 1,868 of record JAFAVT010000184.1, on the reverse strand, counting down.
CTTCATCACCTTGCCGTCCCTGATGTTCACCGGCATGGATGCGTTGGCCGCCAACATCACCTCCTCGGTGGCGCTGTTTCCTAGCCAGGCCGCGACCGGCATCCATGGCTGGAAAAACTCCAGCGGCGCCGCGGGCGTTTCGCGCGGCTGGCTGATTGCGATCAGCCTGGTCGGGGGCGTGCTGGGCGCGGTGCTGTTGCTTTTGACGCCTTCGACCATCTTTGCCCGCATGGTGCCTTGGCTGGTGCTGTTCGCCACAGTGATGTTTGCCTGGGGCAGTTTCGGACCCAAGCGTGAAAAAGGCGGCGCGCGGCTCAGGGCCGGCGGGGCCGCGACGGTGCAATTCTGTATCGCCGTCTATGGCGGCTATTTCGGCGGCGGCATCGGTTTTTTGATGCTGGCGGCACTGACAGCGGCGGGCCTGGCCATCCGCAATGCCGGTGCCACCAAAAACCTGCTGGCCGGAGCGATGAACTTTGCGGCGGTGACGATTTTTGTCTTTTCGCCCCAGGTGCACTGGTTGCAGATGGCCATCGCCTGCGTCGGCGCCTTGATTGGGGGCCTTGCCGGCGCCCATATGCTGAACAGGGTCAATGAAAAGCTGCTGCGCCTGGTGATTGTCGGCATCGGCGTCGCGCTTACCATCGGACTATTCCTCAAGGCATCGTGACGCTAGGTTGGGCAATGGCTCGCATGGAAAAGAACATCGCGCCACCCTTGGCGGCCGGATATTCCCACGCGGCCATTGCCGCGGCACTGGGTAGCGAAATCCTTTCCGGCGCCCGCTCGCCCGGTAGCCGCCTGCCATCCGTGGAAGAAATGAACGCCCGCTTCGGCGTCTCCCGTGTGGTGGTGCGCGAAGTGATCAAAACGCTTACCGCCAAGGGTCTGGTAGCATCAAAGACCAAGGTAGGCACCGTGGTACGCGAGCCCGCGGCCTGGAACTGGCTGGATGCCGAAGTGCTGGGCTGGCGTCTGAAGGCGGGGCTAGATCGCGCCTTCCTGGAACAGATTGTCGCCGTGCGTTCCGCCATCGAGCCGGCTGCAGCGGCGCTGGCGGCGCGGCATCGCACGGCGAAAGACTTGAGTCAGTTGCGCGCCTGCATCGCAGCGATGCGTGCAGCGGAAGGCGACACTGCCCGCTATGCTGAGGCTGATGTCGCCTTCCATCTTGCCTTGGGCCGAGCTTCCGGCAACCCGCTGGTTGGCTCCTTCGGTCCGGTCATTAAAGTGGCGCTGGGTGGGTTGATCGCGCTCAGCGCTGCCGGCGTGAAACAGGCAGAGAAGGGCCATGGCGGTTCGACCACCCGCCATGCCGCTATCGTCGAGGCCATCGCGGACCGCAATGAGAGGGCCGCCCGCGCCGCCATGCAGCGGGTGATTGACCGCGGCGGCAAGCATGCCGGGCGAGGCCTGGGCCGCTGATTTTCTTGCAAAACAACTTTCCGTCGCTTGCTTGATTGGGTGCGGATTTAATAGTAATACTATTCATACTAATACAGGAGGCATTCATGAAGCGGCTTTTGCCGATGGTACTGTTGGTCGCTTCCGCGCCCGTCCTGGCGCAGACGCCGCTGCGGCCGGCGCCGCCCGAACTGGTCCAGCCCGGCGATGCGGCGTTGATGCAACGCTGCGAAGGCCTGCTCAGCCTGGATAAGACTTATGCCCTGGCGCGGCATTGGATTGACGCCTGGAATTCCAACAGCACTGACCGGGTGATGGCGCTTTACACGCCGGATTTCGAGTTTCGTGCCCAAGGCATCCTGACCAGCCCGAACATTTCCAACCCGGCCGGCGTGCTGCACGGCCAGGCCGACAACCGCCTGCGCTGGTTTGGCAAGGCCGGCGCGGACAAAAGCTCGCAGCAG
>JAFAVT010000107.1 GCA_019242275.1 Alphaproteobacteria bacterium | reverse complement strand
GAGGACGAAGCCCGCATCGCCGCCGAAGGGGTGATTGCCGGCATTCCCGAGGCCGACGGGCTGGTTGCTGACTTAGGGGGCGGCAGTCTGGATATGGTGGGCGTGAAGAACGGCAAGACCGGGCGTGCCCATACCCTGCCGTTCGGGCCATTGCGGCTGATGGACCAAAGCAAGGGCGATCCCGACAAGGCGCGCGATATTGTTGACAAAGGGCTGAAGGGCCTTCCCGACCTCGATGCCACTGCGCTGTACGCGGTGGGCGGCATCTGGCGCGCCTTTGCCCGGCTGGATATGGAAGAGCAGCACTACCCGCTTCATGTCTTGCAGCAATATGTGATTCCCCGCGGCCGGGCCTTGCGCTTGTGCCGGCTGCTGGCGGGCCTGTCGAAAGATTCCATCCGCAAGATCAAGATTGTCTCCAGGCGCCGCGCCGAAAGCCTGCCTTACGGCGCCGTGGTGCTGGAGCGGCTGCTTGAAGCCGGCGGCATGAAGGAGGTGGTGATCTCCGCCTATGGCTTGCGCGAAGGTCTGCTGTACTCCCGCCTTTCGCCGGCTGAGCGTGGCGCCGATCCGTTGACCGCCTTTGCCCGCGCCAGCAACGCCCGCTTTGCCCGCACTCCCACCCATGCCCAGGAAATGTTCGACTGGACGGCGGTGCTGTTTGACGGGGAAAGCGGCGCCGACGCCCGCCTGCGTGAGGCTTCCGCCTTCTTTTCTGATATTGGCTGGCGCCGCCATCCCGATGACCGTGCGCTGGGCGTCTTTAGCCAGGTGCTGACGGCGCCTTTTGCCGGCGCCGACCACCGGGCCCGCGCTCTGATCGCCGCCTCGATCTTCCACCGCTATTCCGGCGATGAGGATGTGCCGGGCGAACTCGCCGTTACCGGGTTGCTGGACAAGGATGATGAGAAGCGCGCCAAGATTCTGGGCCTGACCTGGCGTTTCGCTTTTTCGCTGTCGGCCAGTGCGGCGGGGGAACTTGCCAGCTATAGGCTGCGCCTGACCCCGGCGAAGGTGGTGCTGGAAGTGCCGCGCCGGCGCGAAGCGATTGCCAGCGAGCCGGTGCAGAAGCGTTTGGGCGCGCTCGCCGATGCGATGGGGCGCCGGGGTGAGATACTCGTTGGATAAGGCGCGACGAGACTGGGATTCTCAGCCCATGAGCCCCGGAAAGCCTTAGAAAAGGGCCGAAATCTCCCAAAGTTGCCAGCGCCACCGACATCTGTCTGAATTCGTACAAATTGGCACGGGTTGGGGTCTGGGGTGACGGAAGAACAGGAAGAAGGAGCGTTTGCCGGGACAGCGTCGCAGGGCGGCAGGACCGGTGCCAATCCCGCGGCCACCTCCATTGGTCTTGCAGGTGCTGACCGCGAAGAAGCAAACGCATTTTTGCGCAAGCAGGCTCGCCTGGCCGATCTGCAGATGGCGGAGATGCGGGCGGAGGAGCCCTACAAGCTGTCGCTTTTCCGCCTGCGCCGCTTTTCCGGATGGGCGAAAGCAATATTCGAATTCTCTGCCGGATTGCTGGCGCTGGGGTTGGTTGCGGGCATCGCCATCGCAGTGTGGTACGCGGCTCATGCCGACGGACTGGTGATTGAAAGTTTTTCGGTGCCGCCCGATCTGGCGGCGCGCGGACTGACCGGGGAGGCCATTGCAAACCAGGTGCTGGACAAGATGGCGGCGATGCAGAACCAGACCACCCCGCTACGTCCACAGCGGACCTTTTCCAGCAACCGGGAGGGTGAATACAAGGTCGAAATCCCCGAGACCGGTGTCTCTATCAGTGAAGCCTATCGTTTCCTGAGGGGCTGGCTGGGGCATGAGGCCCATGTCACTGGCGAAGTCTATCGCACCACCAGCGGCGTCACGATCGCGGTGCGCACGGGCGCCGACAACACGGCCAGTTTTGCAGCGCCGGAAGCGAATTTCGACACGCTCTTACAGAATACCGCCGAGTATGTTTACAAAAGTACCCAACCCTATCGCTATGCCGACTATCTTTATCGCCGCGTCAATCCATTAGGCGGTACGCGGGCCCTAGTAGCAGAGAAGGTGGCCGAAGCGCAGAAAATCTATACCGATTTGACCAGCGATCCTGACGCCAATGAACAAGCCTGGGCCTGGCATGGGCTTTCGGCGACAAATTACATTGGCCTGGGAAAGACCAGGGCGGCATTGACGGCGGCAAAAAAAGCTCTCGCAAGGAATCCCGATCTCACACCCGCTCACAGAGGCCTATACATTTATGAACGCGATTTGGGTCACAGCGAGGAAGCACTCGCGGCGTTGCGCAGGGCCTCGCGTCTGTTGAACCGCCGTTCCGTCCCGGACATTGACCAACATTCCATTGCCGGATTCAGACGAGAAGTGGCCATAGGCATCGCAGCATTGCTGGGCGACTATAACACCATGGCCGGTGAGGCGGGCCACGCTCTCGAAGCGCCTGATCCGAAAGGCTTTGATTCCCCGAGTATCTTCATTGCTTTCATGGCAACTGCCTATGCGGCCCAGCATGACGGCGCGGCCGCGCGCGCCTGGCTGAAACAAAACACCAGGCCAGCCGTGCCGTTGCGGGTCGAGGCGGCGCTGGAAAATTGGTCAAACGTCGTGGCGTCGGAAGCGCTGGTTGAGAAACGCATAACCGCTGATTATCCCACACGCGACGAAAGCGATGACTTTCATATTCAACTTCGGCCATTGCTGGCGCTTGCCAAGGCCAAACTGGGCGATAGTGCCGGCGCGGAAAGTCTGATCGCCACCACGCCGGGCGATTGCTATGACTGTGTCCGCATACGCGGCCAGATCGCCTCCGAGGCCAGACAATGGGGCCGGGCGGATTACTGGTTCGCCAAAGCCGTTGCCGACGGGCCATCCATTCCTTTTGCGCATGAAGACTGGGGGCGCAGCTTGCTGGCGCGGGGCAAGCCCGATGATGCCATCGGGCAATTCGCCGCGGCAAACAAAACGGGCCCCCACTTCGCCGACGCGCTGGAAGGCTGGGGCGAGGCGCTGATGGCGAAGAACCAATCGCACCTGGCGCTGGCGAAATTCGCGGAAGCGGAGAAGTACGCCCCCAATTGGGGTCGCTTGCATATGAAATGGGGTGAGGCGCTGACCTACACCGGTAAGCGCGATGAGGCCAAGACGCAATTCGCCCGCGCGGCGCAGCTTGATCTGACGGCATCCGAAAAATCAGAACTGGCGGGGCTGAACCATGGCTGAAGAAAGGGAGGATAGCTCGTCGTCAGGGACGGGGCCGCAAGCAGGCAGCGCCGGTGCCAATGCTGCTGCCATTGCGATGGGTCTGACAGGAGCACATCCCGATGATGCCGGTCGCTTTTTGCGGGAGCAAACCGAGCTTGCCACGGAACAGCGCCGTCTGGTCGGTCTCCAGATGGAGGAGATGCGGGCCGAAGAACCTTACAAGCTCTCGCACTACCGTTTGCGCCGCTTTAGTGATTACGCCAAGGCCGCGTTCGAATTCTCTGCCGGCCTGCTGGCGCTGGCGCTAGTCGGCGGAGCCGCCGCCATGGTCTGGAATGCGGCGCACGCAGATGGTCTGGTGATCGAAAGCTTCTCCGCTGCGCCGGACCTGGCGGCCAAGGGCAACAGCGGCGAGGTGATGGCCAGTCGCCTGCTGGATAAGATCAGCGCTGTTCAAACTGCCAGCCCCAGAACGACCACGGTGGGGCGGGCCCTGTCTTCCAGCGGCGACGCCATCAAGGTGGAAATTCCCGAAACCGGTGTTTCGCTGGGTGAAGCCTGGCGCTTCCTGCGCGGCTGGCTGGGCCATGAAACCCATGTCACCGGCGAAGTGGTGCGAACGGACACCGGCATCGCAGTTGCCGTCCGGATTGATGGACGCAATGGCGCCAGCTTTGCCGGAAAGGAATCTGATCTCGACGGCCTGATGCTCAAGGCGGCCGAGCATGTGGTGGAAGTCAGCGAGCCAAACCGCTATGCCACGTATCTGGTCGCGCTGACACCGCCGCGGGTGGCGGAGGCCAGTGACTTGAACGAACGGCTGGCGGCCGATTCATCGCGGCCGGATTCTGATCGGGCCGCCGCTCTGAATGGTCTCTACACCATTCACACCTCTTTCATGGCCGACCTGCGCGGGGCTGCGGCTTTGATTCGTCGGGCCGCGGCCCTGGACCCTGGCAGCCCCGCCGTCGCAGGCAATTTCGCCTTATCGGAATTCAGCCTCGGTCATGATGAAGCCGGCCTCACCCAGGTGCCGGCGGCGCTGGCCGCCTATGCCGGCAATGCCGCCCATATTCTGCCGAATGTTCTGGTGGACAATCCCGGGCGCCTCAGGGCGCATCAAATGCAGTTGCTGGGCGACACTCTGGAAATGGAACGGCAGGGGCGCCTTGTGGCGATGCGCGGCCGGCCCCTCCGCCAGGATGAGGGCCGCCGGATCGTCGCCTTGGCGCTGGCATCGCGTCATGACGGCGGCGCCGTCCGCGACTGGTTTGAACAGATGCCGCCCGCCACACTGCCGGCGGATATTGTCGTTCGTCCCTTGTTGCAGGTGCAGGTGCAGGCGGCGCTGCAACAATGGGCGGACGTGATCTCGACCGCGCCGGCGGCGGAGCGGGCCTATCGCAACGGGGCCGCCCCTGAACGCCGCGACGTCGCCACGATCCTTGCCGTTCAGATACGGCCGTTGCTGGCGCTGGCCAGGGCAAAGACCGGCGATATCGCAGGGGCCGAACACGACATCGCCGCCACGCCCGGCGATTGCTATGACTGTGTCCGCATTCGCGGTGCGATCGCGTCGGAAGCGAAAGCGTGGGGCCGGGCCGATTACTGGTTCGCCCAGGCTGTGCGTGATGGGCCGTCCATTCCCCTGGCGCATGAGGATTGGGGCCGTTCGCTGCTGGCGCGCGGCAAGCCCGATGATGCCATCGCGCAATTCAAGCTCTCCAACCACAAAGGCCCCCACTTTGCCGACGCGCTGGAAGGCTGGGGCGAGGCGTTGATGGCGAAGAACCAGTCGCACCTGGCACTGGCAAAATTCGCGGAGGCCGAGAAATACGGCCCCAATTGGGGTCGTCTGCATCTCAAATGGGGCCAGGCGCTGGTGTGGGCCGGAAAACCGGATGAGGCGAAGGCGCACTTGGCCCGTGCCACGCAACTTGACATGACGCCTTCTGAGAAAGCCGAACTGGCACGGGTGAACCATGGCTGAGAAATCAGACGGCCCGGCAACGCATACCGCAAGCGGGACTTCGGCTTCTTCTGTGGCGCTCGGATTTGCGGCACAGAGCGAACGCACCGCTGCTGAAGCCGAGCACTATTTGCGGGAACAAACGAGGCTTGCCCTGCTTCAGATGGAGGAGATGCGGGCGGAAGAGCCCTACAAGCTGTCGCATTTCCGCCTGCGCCGCTTTTCCGATTGGGCGAAAGCCGCGTTCGAATTCTCTGCAGGCCTGCTTGCGCTGGCACTGGCGGCAGGCCTCTCCTATCTCGTCTGGAACGCGGCCAACAGCAACGATCTGGTGATTGATGTCTTCCAGGTGCCGCCCGAGCTGGCCGCCCGCGGTCTGTCCGGCCCGGTCATCGCCGCCAAGCTGTCGGACCGGATCGCGGCGATTCA
>JAFAVT010000054.1 GCA_019242275.1 Alphaproteobacteria bacterium | reverse complement strand
GGCGCGGATGGCAGTGCATAGGTTGGTCTTGCCCGACAGGCAGCTTTTGCACTGGCGACATTCGGGCGTGTACAGCGGAATGACGTGATCGCCAGGCTTGACGGACGTCACGCCGGCGCCGACTTCCCGCACCACCCCGGCGCCTTCATGGCCCAGGATGGAGGGGAAGAGTCCTTCGCTGTCGAAACCATCGAGCGTATAAGCATCGGTGTGACAGATGCCGGTGGCCATGATCTCGACCAGCACTTCGCCGGCTTTGGGGCCTTCCAAATCAACTTCTACAAGCTCCAGCGGTTTCTTGGCTTCAAAAGCGATAGCGGCGCGGCTCTTCATGCGTGATCCTCAAGCAGTTTGCGCAATTGGTTTTCCATCTCGACGAACACGTTCGACCAGTCGCCAATTTCATGCTGGCGGAAGAGGCGGGCGGTGGGATACCAGACGCTATCTGTGCGATGCAGCAGCCAGCGCCATTCCGGCACTTTCTTGGTGGCCATCCACAACGGCCGGGCCGCGGCGCCGGCCAGATGGGCGATGGCGGTATCGCAGGAAATCACCAGATCCAGGCTCTGCATCACCGCCAGGGTGTCGCGGAACGCGTCGGGACCGGCGTCGAAATCCTCGCCCAGGGTCTCGACGATCATGCCGGCCGGCAGCGCGCCAAGCTGGGCTTCGCCTTCACCCTTTTGCAGTGAGATCAGCCGCACGCCGGGCAGCGCCGCCAGCGGCGCCAGCAAAGCAGGTGGAAAGGTGCGGCCCATGTCGTTGCCGGGCCTGCCGCCCCGCCAGCAAATGCCGATCTTGAAACCTTGATCGCCCAGCCGCGCCTTCCAGCGCGCTGCCAGTGCCGGTTCGGCTTTCAGATAGGGCACGCGATGGGGCGCGTTGTCCGGCGTGGTGCCAAAAGCCAGCGGCGCGCTCATGCTGGCAATCTGGTAATCGTAAGGCGGTGGTTCGTCGTCCTTCGCAATCACCATATCGGCGGGTGGCGTCAGACTTTCAGACACCAGGCGCAGCAGCGGCGGTTGTACTGCCAGCACCACGCGGGCGCCGCGGTCCTGCGCCAAGGCGCCATAACGGACAAACTGAATGGTATCGCCCAGCGCCATCTCGGCGCGGATCAGCAAGGTTTTGCCGGCCAGATCCTCGGCACCGCTCCATTGCCGTTCTGCGAGATAATCGGCTTTCACCTCGGGGCGGCGCTTGCGCCATTCAAATTCTGTGAGGCCCTCTTTCCAATCGCCTTGCAGCATGCGGCCCTGGCTGCGATTCCAGTGTCCGGAAACATAATCCGGCCAGGTGGCCACCACCCGGTCATGGGCCGCCATGGCTTCGTCCAGCCGCAGCATTTCCTGCAGGGTGTTGGCACGGTTACTCAAGGTGACGAAAAGGCCGGGATTGAGCGCCAACGCCTTGTCATAGCTTTCCACCGCCTCGCTGTAGCGTTCCAGACTCCACAAGGCGACGCCGCGATTGTGCCACATGCCGGCATCGCGCGGCGCCAGCGCCTGGGCGCGATCGAAAGCGGTCAACGCTTCGTCAAATCGCAACAGTTCTGCCAACGCCAGACCAAACCGATTATGCAACTGGGCATCGGTTGGTTGCTGTTTCAGCAGGCGTGACAAGTCATCCAGCGCTTCGGCGGGCCGCGACAAGGCCATCAGCAGAGCAGCGCGGCCGCTGCGCGCATGCACAAAATCGGGCATGGCCGCCAGGGCCGCGTCATAATCCGCCAGCGCTTCGTCATGGCGTTCCAGCGCCCACAGGCTTTCCGCCCGGATCAGATGCGCTGGGGCAAAACGCGGTGCCAGCTTCAGCGCCGCATCGCAACTGGCCACCGCTTCGTTGGCACGGCCCAGCCGCTTCAGGGCAACAGCGCGGTCAACCAGCAGTTCGGGGGGGACCATGCCGCGTGCCCGCGCTTCATCAAAGCGTCTTAGCGCATCCGCAGGCCGATTCCACTCCAGCAGCAGACTGGCCTGGCAATAAAGATCATCCACACCGGCCGGCACGGCCGCCACAATCTGGCGCGCCAGCATCTCGGCCACCGCCGCTTGCCCTTGCGCCCGCAGTTGACGAACTTCCTCGAACTGCGGCCTTAGGCGGTTTGTGGTAAAGGACATAGAGGGCCCTCGAAGCGCCGCAACCATACCGAGGGGGAAAGTCTATACCAATGAGTATTTATGTCGGTGTTGGGGGCTGGGTCTTCGACGAATGGCGCGACAATTTCTATCCCAAAGGTCTCTCGCAAAAACGCGAACTGGAATATGCCAGCCGCCGCCTGACCGCCATCGAGATCAACGGCACCTATTATGGCTCCCAAAAGCCGGAAAGTTTCGCCCGCTGGCATGACGAGACGCCGGAAGACTTTGTTTTCACCCTCAAAGGACCGCGTTTTGCCACCAACCGGCGCGTCCTGGCCGAAGCGGGCGAATCCATTGCACGCTTTGTCGAAAGCGGCATTACCCGGCTGAAGGACAAACTGGGGCCGGTCAACTGGCAATTCATGGCCACCAAAAAGTTCGATGCCGCCGATTTTGAAGCTTTCCTGGCGCTGCTGCCAAAAAGCGCCGATAAAATCGCGCTGAGACATGCCGTGGAAGTACGGCATGAGAGTTTTGCCTGTGAAGCGTTCGTAACCCTGTGCCGCAAACATGGTGTCGCCATCGTCGCCGGCTGTGACAGCGCATTTCCTTGTATCGCCGACGTCAGTGCTGACTTTGTCTATGTCCGCGCCATGGGCACAGTGGAGAAAGAGAAGACGGGCTATTCCAAGGCCGCCATTGCGCGCTGGGCAAAGCGGGCGAAGACATGGGAAGCGGGTGGGGCGCCGGATGACCTCGCCCTGCTCGCCAAAGCCGCGCCCAAAAAGAAGCGGGACGTATTTCTTTTCGTGATTTCCGGCGCCAAGGCGCGCAACCCCGCCGCCGCCGAGGCCATCATCGCTGCCTTATGAACGCGGCTGCGGCTGGCGCGTTTTCCTGCCATGAAGCAGGAAAATCCCAAAAGCCTGACAGCCTTGAACCGCCTGATTGCCGCCGCTGAGCCCATGGTGGAGGGCGGCACCAGGGCCGTTCTGGGCGAGGGACCGCTGCATCCCGACCTCGCCCTGGTGGGTGAGCAGCCCGGCGACCAGGAAGATCTTCAGGGCCGGCCCTTTGTCGGCCCCGCCGGCACGCTGCTCAACCGGGCCATGGCAGAGGCCGGCATTGACCGCAGCGAGGTTTATGTCACCAACGCGGTGAAGCATTTCAAGTTTGAACCGCGCGGCAAGAGGCGCCTGCACGCCAGGCCCAATGCCGGCGAAGTCAAACGCTATCGCGGCTGGCTGGAAAAGGAATTGAATTTTGTGCAGCCGAAACTGGTAGTGGCAATGGGCGCCACCGCCGTGCTCGCACTGGAAGGCAAGGCGATTCCGGTCTTGAAGAATCGCGGTGCCCATCTTTTTCCGGGGCATGCCGGCTTTATCACGGTGCATCCGTCTTCGCTGCTGCGAGCGCCGGACGATGCGGCGCGGCGGACGGGCTTTGCGGCCTTTGTCGCCGATCTCAAGGCGGCGAAGAAACTCGCAACTTCCCACAGGAAAGCGGCGTGAATTGAGGCCAAACGATTTGACACCACTAAGGCTAGACTCTGCGCCCTGCCGGATTGACGGGAAGCTGTGAGCAAATCGGCACGCGACCGGATTGCGCTTGTCGGTTGGGGTGCCGGTGTCTTCATTGCTGTTCCCGCGATAGTGCGGACTTAAAGAACGCCATGGAACAGCAAGCCTATCGCCACGTCCCGTATGACATTGATGTCGAGCAGGCGCTGCTGGGCGCGGTGCTACAGGACAATCGCGCCCTGGAGCGCGTCTCCGGCAATCTCAAGCCGGAGCATTTCTACGATCCGCTGCATGGTCGCATCTATGAAACCCTGATCGGCATGGTGGAGCGGGGCGGCGTGGTGGCAACACCGCTCACCCTGCATGCCACCATGAAGGCCGACCCGGGCGTCATCGAGGTTGGCGGCCAGGCTTATTTCGACGCGCTGACGAAGGCCGCGCCAGCCCTTCCCAATGTGCGGGACTATGCCGCCATCCTGCGCGATCTGGCGACGCGGCGCGACTTGATCCGCATTGGTGAGGATATCGTCAACACTGCCTATGAAGCTCCGGCCGGCGGTGGCGGCGCCAAGACCCAGATCGAGGAAGCGGAAAAGGCGCTGTACGCGGTCTCTGAAAGCAATCGCTATGGCGACGGCGCCCTGGATTTTCACCAGGCGATGCAGAAAACGGTGGAACTGGCCACCAAGGCCCAGGCCCGGGGCGGCCAGATTTCGGGCGTCACCAGCGGCTTTATCGAGATTGACCGCCTGTTGGGCGGTTTGCAGCCCTCCGATCTGTTGATCCTGGGCGGGCGGCCCGGCAGCGGCAAGACTTCGCTCAGCACCAACATGGCTTTTCATGCCGCCCGGCAATATGTCCGTGACACCGAAGCGGGCGCGGAGTTTCCCAGCGGCGCCCCGGTGCTGTTTTTTTCCCTGGAGATGGCAGCGCAGCAGCTTTCCGCCCGCATCCTGTCGGAGCAGACCGAAATCGAGATGTGGAAGATTCGCAACGGCAAGCTTTCGGACAGCGAATGGGAGAAATTCGTTCTCACCATGCAGGAGCTTGCGACCCTGCCGCTTTATATTGACGACACTGGCGGCATCTCGATTGCTCAGATTGCCGCCCGCGCCCGCCGCATGAAGCGGGAGAAGAATATCGGTCTCATCGTGATTGACTATATCCAACTGGTGGCGGCGTCGCGCAATTACGAAAACCGGGTGCAAGAAATCACCGAAGTGACCAAGGGCCTCAAGACCCTGGCCAAGGAATTGGACATCCCCATCCTGGCACTGTCGCAATTGTCGCGGGGTGTGGACGCCCGCGACGACAAGCGGCCGGTGCTGTCGGACCTGCGCGAATCCGGCTCCATCGAGCAGGATGCCGATGTGGTGATGTTCGTCTATCGCGAGGAATACTACCTCGCCACGCGCGAGCCGGAAGCCGGCACGCCAGACCATGCCAAATGGGTGGAAAAGATGGAACGGGTCACCAACCGTGCCGAAGTCTTGGTGGAAAAACACCGCCACGGCGCCACCCGCAGCATAGACCTGATGTTCGAAGGCCAGTACACCCGCTTCAGCAATTTGGCGGACGATCAGGCTCCGGTGCGCTGATCGTGCATGGCGCCCGCCCAGAGTGGCGGGCTTGGCTGATTTTCGGGCCTTGGATGTCTTTAAAGATTAATCCGGTACAATTTCATGGGGATAGGCTATTCAGGGCCCCTGTTTGAGGCAAAATCGGGCCGGGCTAGGATAGCGGCCGAAGCGTACGAGACTGGTCGCGTCGCGGGGGACGCGCCGGCTCCATGGCCGGAAGTTCATGAGCATCGAAACTCTTTCTGACGTCCCCCTCTATGCCGCGCGGCCATCGCGCGAGGTGGCTCCCAAGCGCAAAGCGGCAAGCTGGATTGCGGTTGGCATTGTTCACTTGCTGATCCTGAACCTGCTGCTGTTCTCGCCGACATTCATAAACGTGACGCGGCACGGCGGTGTGCAGCAGGAAACCATGCTAGATCTCACCGGTTCGCGGGACAGCAACCGGCCGGACGTCAAAATGGTTATCCCCCAGGCGCCGGTGGGGGTGCCGCCGGAAACCAATACCGCGCCCATGCTGCCGCCCCCGACACCGCTGATCGAGCAGGCGCCTGCGACCCCGCAAGGCGGTCAGCCGAAAGGCGATGTGCTAGGCGATCTGGGACGGGAGATCGCTTGCAGCCCCGGGCATTACGAAAACCTGACCGAAGCGCAGCGTACCCGCTGCGGCCGCGCCCCCTGGGAGGGTGCCATGACGCCCAACGGCACCATTGTGTTGAACCGGCCGGCGGAAACCAACCGCTTTGCTCCGCCCCTGCCGGAATATCATATCAGCGGCCAAGATGCGCAGCGGCTGCAAGTGGAGCGGGCCCAGACCGACTGTCCGATGATGCTCAACGTGCCCTGCGTCAACAAAATTCCCGGTCTCCCCTGATGGCATTGACGGGGCGCATCCGCGTCTGGCCGAAGGCCGTGGCCGCCAATTTTGCCCGGATGCGCCGGCAGGGCGGTAACGCCGCTGCGGTGGTGAAAGCCGATGCCTATGGCCTGGGACTTGGCGGCGTCGTGCCCGCACTGCTGGCGGAAGGGTGCACGCAGTTTTTCGTGGCGCGGCTGGAGGAAGGGATGGCCTTGCGCGCCCTGGCGCCGCAAGCCCGAATCTTTGTGCTGGATGGCGTGCCGGAAGGCACCGGGCCGGCGCTTGCTTCCCATCGCCTGATTCCGGTGCTGGGCAGCTTGGACGAGATTTCTCGCTGGCAAGGCGAAGCGGCATTGCATGTGGATACCGGCATGAACCGGCTGGGCCTGCCGCCGGAAGGTGTGGCGGAAGCCGCACGCCGGCTAAAGGATCGCGCGCCGGTGCTGGTGATGAGCCATCTCGCCTGCGGTGACGATCCCAATTCGCCGATGAATGCAGAGCAATTGTCGCGCTTTCGCGAAGCGTTGGCGACGCTTCCTACCGCACCCGCCAGTCTGGCGGCGTCCGGCGGCGTCTTTCTGGGCAAGGACTATCACTTCGATCTGGTACGACCGGGCATCGGTCTTTATGGCGGCCATCCCCAGCCCGGACACGGGCCCAATCCCGTGCAATGCGTGGTCAGGCTCACCGGCACGATCTTGCAACTGCGCCGCATCGGGGCGGGCGAAAGCGTCGGCTATGGGGGCACGTTCCATGCGGCGCGCCCCAGCATCATCGCCACCCTCGCGCTAGGCTATGCCGACGGCGTTTTGCGCAGCGCCGGCAACCGCGCCTGTGCTGTCATCCGCGGCCGGCGCGCGCCTTTCGTCGGCAGGGTCTCGATGGACCTGATCGGATTGGACGTCACCGATGTCGAAGGCGTGGCGGCGGGAGACGAAGCTGAACTGTTCGGACCGGCCTTGCCGCTGGACGAAGCGGCGGCGGCATGGGGCACGATTTCCTATGAATTGCTGACGGGCTTGAGCCGGCGGCTGCCCCGCGTCTATGAAGGGACCCAATGAATCCTTTCGCCGCCATAGGCCGCGCCGTCCTCAGCCTGCTGGCGGAAATCGGGCGGCTGGCGCTTTTCACCGGCCGCAGCCTCAAGGCGCTGGCCAGCCCGCCTTTTTATCTGCGGCTGACGCTGCAGCAATTTGTCCGCATCGGTTATCTCTCCGTGCCGGTGGTCGGTCTGACCGCGCTTTCCACCGGCGCGGTGCTGGCTTTGCAAATCTATCTGGGCGGCAACCGCTATGGCGCGGAAGCCATCGTGCCGCAGATCGTGGTCTTGGGTATTACCCGCGAGCTGGGGCCGGTGATTGCCGGCCTGATGGTGGCGGGACGGGTGGCAGCGGCGATTGCCGCCGAGATCGGCACCATGCGGGTGACTGAGCAGATTGACGCCCTGACCACGCTTTCCACCAATCCGGTGAAATATCTGGTGGTGCCGCGGCTGGTGGCGGCGGTGATTTCGATGCCGATCCTGACCGCGGCGGGCGATTCCATCGGCGTCTTTGGCGGCTATCTGGTGGCGACGCAGAATCTGGGCTTTACCGGCTCGGTCTATCTCAAGAATACGGTGGATTTTGCCACCAGCGCCGACATCAATTCCGGCCTGATCAAGGCGGCGGTGTTCGGCTTCATCGTGGCGCTGATGGGTTGCTACAACGGCTTTAATTCCCGGGGCGGGGCGCAAGGCGTGGGCGCCGCCACCACCAATGCCGTTGTGTCGTCCTGCATCCTCATTCTTGCCACCGACTTTGTCCTCACTGCCTTGCTGTTCCATACCGCATGACCGCAAAGATTAAGCTCATCGGCGTCAAGAAGCGCTTCGGCTCCAAAGTGGTGCTGGACGGCGTGGACCTGGCCATTGAACCTCATACTTCGCTGGTGATCATCGGCGGTTCTGGCACCGGCAAGTCGGTTACCATCAAATCCATTCTCGGCATCATCACCCCGGATGAAGGCCAGGTGCTGATTGACGGAGAGGACGTCACGCATCTCAAGGGCGCGGACCGCGACCCCCTGATGAAGAAGTTCGGCATGCTGTTCCAGGGCGGGGCTTTGTTCGACAGTTTGCCGGTGTGGGAAAATGTCGCTTTCGGCCTGATCCAGGGCCGCGGCATGGCGCGGGGCAGGGCGCGCGACATTGCCATCGCCAAGCTGGCAAAGGTGGGGCTTGGCGAGGACGTGGCGTTCCTGTCACCATCCGAACTCTCCGGTGGCATGCAGAAGCGGGTGGGGCTGGCCCGCGCCATCGCCGCCGATCCGGAAATCATCTTTTTTGACGAGCCGACCACGGGCCTCGATCCGATCATGGCCGATGTGATCAACAATCTGATCGCCTCCACGGTGAAGGATGTCGGCGCCACTGCCCTTTCCATCACCCATGATATGGCGAGCGCGCGCAAGATTTCCGACCACATCGCCATGCTCTATGGCGGAAAAATCATCTGGCAGGGGCCGACGGATCAGATTGATAATAGCGGCAACGAGTTTGTGGATCAGTTCATCCATGGCCGAGCCGAGGGGCCCATAAAGATGGCGGTGAAAGCGTAAGCCCCCTTTGTCATCCCGGCCAAGCGATGCGGCACGCATCGCGCGAGCCGGGACCCATCGTGGCGCTTGAAAAATGGGTCCCGGGTCTGCGGCGCACCGTTTCACGCTGCGCCGCGCCCGGGATGACAAGTCCAGAATGAAGGGCGCTAACGAGAAAGGTCCGTCAGAAGCTTTCGCGCCCAGGGCTGGAGATCGCCATAGGCCGCCCACACAGCGGTGCCCCAACGTTGCAATTCATCCGGCCAGAGCGCCGCATCGGCATTCTCCACATCGCCCAGCGTGACGTCACCACGATGCGAGGGCAGTGGCGGCCTCTCCAACGCGAGAGCGCCGTTCAACCCATGGTTCAAAAGTTCGAGGCCGGTAGCCATGCTGGCACCGTGTTCGAGAATGGCGCAGAGGTCGCCAAGATGCGCCGCCAACCCTTTTGCGGAAAGCCCAAACGCTTCGGGATGCTGCAAGGCATACACATCGACAAACAGGCGGTGGGTTCGAAAGAGGACGAGGTCGGAAAAATCCCGCGCTATCAATTCGTTGAAACGGGCACGGCATGCATCCCGTCCAACCTTCCAGCCGCATTCGCACGGAGCGTCACCCATAACCTTCTATACCAGAGGGGCCTTGCCTTTTTTGTTCTCTTTTTGTACCCATAGGCATGGCTGCGATCCGCCCGGCGATTCTTCCTACCCTCCCCTTGAGGGAGGGTCGAAAAATCCGTCAGGATTTTTCGGGGAGGGGGCTGCTGCGCAGCAGCGGTGCAGTCGCGCGAAATCCGCGACGCGGATTTCGACCCCTCCCCGAATTGCTGTCGCAATTCGACCCTCCCTCAAGGGGAGGATAAAATTGGCCAAATCCTCCGCCTCCTTTGTCTGCCAGTCTTGCGGCTCTGCTACCGGCAAATGGGCTGGGAAATGCGAGGCTTGTGGCGGTTGGAACACCATTGTGGAAGAGGGGGCGGCCCCGCCCATCGGCGCCGGTGCCGGCCGGCGGCTCAAGGGTCGGCGCTTTGCCCTGGAAGACCTCAAAAGCGATGAGCCGGCGCCCGTGCGCCGTCCCACCGGCATTGCCGAGTTCGACCGTGTCACCGGCGGCGGGCTGGTGCCCGGCTCGGCCCTTCTGGTGGGCGGCGATCCCGGCATCGGCAAGTCCACCCTGATTTTGCAGGCGCTGGGCAAATACGCGCAAAGCGGCCAGCGCGCCGTCTATATCTCCGGCGAAGAGGCGCTGGCGCAGGTGCGCATGCGCGGCAGCCGGCTTGGCCTTTCGGACTCGCCGCTGCATTTGGGCGCCGCCACCAATGTGGAAGACATTCTTGCCACCCTGGAAGCGGATTCTTCAAATGGAAGAGGGGCGCCCGGCATCGTCGCCATAGACTCCATTCAGACGCTGTGGACCGGGGCGCTTGACGCCGCTCCCGGCACGGTGGCGCAACTCAGAACCGCCAGCTTCGATCTGGTCCGCTACGCCAAGGCCAGCGGCGCAGCGCTGCTGCTGGTGGGGCATGTGACCAAAGACGGCCAGATTGCCGGGCCGAAAGCCATCGAACATCTGGTGGATGCGGTGCTTTATTTTGAAGGCGAGCGCGGCCATCATTTTCGCGTGCTGCGGGCGGTAAAAAACCGCTTCGGTGCCACCGACGAGATCGGTGTTTTCGAAATGACGGGCGCCGGCCTTGCCGAAGTTGCTAATCCGTCGGCGTTGTTCCTGGGGGATCGCGCCTCGGCTGCGCCGGGCACGGCGGTGTTCGCCGGCCTTGAAGGCACGCGGCCCCTGTTGTGTGAAATCCAGGCCCTGGTCTCGCCGTCTTCCTATGGCACGCCGCGCCGCGCCGTGGTCGGCTGGGACACCGGACGGCTGGCCATGCTGCTTGCCGTGTTGGACGCGCGTGGCGGTCTTGGAATGAGCGGTCACGATGTCTATCTGAACGTCGCGGGCGGCCT
>JAFAVT010000022.1 GCA_019242275.1 Alphaproteobacteria bacterium | reverse complement strand
CAAGACCGGCAACAAGGTCAATATGCCGATTCCACTGGCCAATGCGCCGCTGGGGGTAATTACCGATGCCATCGCCAAGCAGCCGGCCGATATCGTCATTCTTCCGGTGGCCGACATGGCGACCCACAGCGCCGAGTTTCGCGCCGGCAGTCAGCATCCGATCGGCCGCGTCCTGTTCGGGGTTGGGATGCGCAGCGGTGAGGTTGCGCCAAAGATCAATACCGCCGATGACCTCAAAGCTGCACTGGCCGGCAAGACCGTGTTGATCAACAATCCCACCGCCAGCATCAGCGGCCGCATGGTCAAGCAGGTACTTGACCAGCCAGGCTTTGAGACTGTGAAACAAGACCCGCAGCCCAACAACACCGCGCTGGTGCTGGCCTCCCGGCCGCAGGACTATGTCGTGGTCGGCGTGGTGCCAGAGCAGATCATGGCGGCGCCGGGCGTGAAGACCATTGCCGAGGTTCCCGCCTCGCTGGGCCTGAAGATTGATTTCGCCGGCGGTGTTCTTACCAAGGCAGTCAATCCGGACCTGGCCGCGTCCTTTCTCGCTTATTTGGTAAGCCCGGAAGCGCAGGCGGTCTGGAAGGCCGGCGGCGTCGCGGTTCCGATTCCGCAGTAAATATGCCATAGCAAACCGGGCCGATCCCCGCGCCAGACGGGACGAGCCTTCATATCAAAAAGGGGATGGACATGTTCGACGCGCTCAAGGGCTGGACCTCCAGGCAGAAGCATGCGGTCGCCGCCAGCTATCTTGGCTGGACGCTGGACGCGATGGACTTCTTTTTTCTGATTTTCGTTCTTAACCAGATCGCGGCGGAATTCGGCACGGATCGCAAGACCGTGGCGCTTGCGACCACGCTCACGCTGGCTTTCCGGCCCTTGGGCGCTTTCATCTTCGGCCGTCTGGCCGATCATTATGGCCGCCGCCCGATTTTGATGCTGAATATTGCGATCTATTCGATCTTCAGCGCTTCCACCGCCTTTGTGCCCAATCTCACCATGTTCTTCGTCGTCCGTTCGCTTTTCGGCATCGGCATGGGCGGGGTTTGGGGTATTGGCGCTTCGCTCTCGATGGAAACCATCAATCCCAAGTCGCGCGGCTTTGTTTCCGGGCTGCTGCAGTCGGGCTATTGCTCAGGCTATCTGATTGCCTCGGCCGTATTTGCACTCCTGTTCGAGCATGTCGGCTGGCGGGGAATTTTCCTGGTCGGCCTGGTACCGTCCATGGTGCTGATCCCTTACGTCTATTTCGCTGTTCAGGAATCGCCGCTGTATAAAGACCTGGGCACGAAGCCGGCTTCCGTTTCGATCTTCGCCATGTTGCGCGACAATTGGAAGGTTTCGCTCTACTGCATCGTACTAATGACCGCCTTCAACCATTTCAGCCATGGCAGCCAGGACTTCTATCCGAATTACATGCAGCACCGCGGCTTCAGTTCGGGGCTGCTCGGCACCATCGCCATCCTCTATAACATTGGCGGCATCATCGGCTGCTGGCTGATCGCTTCGCTGAGCCAGAAATACGGCCGCCGGCGCACCATGATTACCGCGGCGCTGCTGGCGATTCCCACTGTGCTGCCATGGGCTTTTTCGTCGGACGTGTCGCTGATCATCCTAGGCACGATCGGCATAAACTTCTTTGTCCAGGGCTGCTGGAGCGTGATCCCGGCGCATTTGAACGAACTGGCGCCGGCCGGCACGCGCGGCACCTTCCCGGGCACGGTGTATCAGTTGGGCAACCTTTTCGCCTCGGGTTGCCTGCCGATGCAGATCTGGATTCAGGAAAGTACCGGCAGTTATAGTTGGGCTTTGGCCAGCGTGCCCCTGGCGGTGGCGGTGATTATTTCGCTGCTGTTGTGGAAGGGTCCCGAAGCCCATGGCGTGGAGATGGTGAAGGCGGGTTAGCCGGCGCATTTGCCGCCACTGGCGGCGGCGCTCCTGCTACGCTAAAAGGCGCTTCCGCCGGTGTCCGGCGCGAAGAAACGCTATATTTTGCAGCCGCTTGGCTGCGTCCTTCGAGGCTTGGCCATGCCCCTGCTGCGTATCATTCCTGAAACCACCAATGTTGATTTCGTCAAATGGCGCTGGCTGGCCTTCTCTATTGATGGCCTTTTGCTGGTGATGTCCATCGTCTCGATTCTGACGCTGGGCCTCAACAAGGGCCTGGACTTCACCGGCGGCGTACAATTGGAAGTGAAGGCGGCGCAGGTTATTGATGTCGGCAAGATGCGCGCCGAGGTCGAGCAACTCGGCTACGGCATTCCTGCCATCACTACCGTCAGCGGCGGGGTGTGCGACCAGCCGGCGGGAAGCTGCGCCAGAATCCGGGTGCAGCCCCCGGTCAAGGCGGGCCAGGATGCCGGCGCCGCCAGCCAGGCGGTAATAAACGCCATTCGCGCCAAATTGGGAGCCGGCTACGCCAACCGCGGTGTCGCCACCGTTGGTCCCAAGGTTTCTGGTGAACTGTTGGGTGACGGCATCAAGGCCACCATTATCGCCGTTATCCTGATTTCGGTCTGGGTCTGGTTCCGCTTTGAATGGCAGTATGGCATCGGCGCGCTGATTGCCACCGGCCATGACGTGCTGGTGGTGGCGGGCTTCTATTCCATTTTCCAATGGGAATTCGACCTTAACACGGTGGCGGCGCTGCTGCTGTTGGCGGGCTATTCCATCAACGACACGGTGGTGGTGTTTGACCGTATCCGCGAGAACCGGCGCAAGTACAAGCGCATGAGCCTGCCAGACCTGATCAACCTCTCCACCAATCACATTGCCACGCGGACCACTTTGGTGTCGCTGGCGACCGCCCTGTCGGTGATACCGCTGCTGTTTGGCGGGCCGGTGCTGCTGAATTTCAGCCGCGCCATCCTGATCGGCATTCTGGTCGGCACATTTTCTTCGACCTATGTCGCCGCCGCGTTGCTGCTTTATCTGCCGCCCGTAGGCGGCAAGGGCGTCAGCCAGGACAAGACGGCCGACGCTTCGGCTTAGCGCTGCTCGCCGCTCACAGGGGAAACCAGTCTCTGCGGTCGGAATAGACCTGATAGTGCGCATTCACGCCCGCGCGCAGGCCGACGCCGGTGCGGATGGGCGCCAGGGTCACCCCCCCGGAGCGCATATAGTTCACGCCCAGCCCGGCCACGACATAGATGCTGCCTTCGACGCCTGGGAAGCGCTGATACAGCCGCTTGTCCTCCCGCAGATTGTAAATCAACGTGAAGGCCTTGGAGGCGTTGCCGCCGGCGTCGAAACCGACCGAGGGCCCCCGCCAGTAAACTTTCTGCGGCTCGCGGTCCTTGCGGATCAGCCAGCCTGAGCCATAGCGGAAACCCACCACGAAGGCGCCGCCGCCTTCATCGCCCTTGATGTAGGCATCGGGTTGTCCCAGATCGCCAAAAATATGTTGTACCGCCTTGGCCATCGCCTCGGTGGTGATGCCGAAGAA
>JAFAVT010000115.1 GCA_019242275.1 Alphaproteobacteria bacterium | reverse complement strand
ACGGTGCCGGCGGTGACGGTGGCGCCGATGGTGATGGTGCCGGATTTCTGCACCGACACCGGCTGCGAAGCGGACGAGCCGCACAGTGCGATGCCGAGCGGCACGCGGGCTTCGGCCGTGCCGGAATTGGAGTCGGCCTTGTACCATTTGCCGTCGGTGCTGCTGCGATAGACCGGCTGGCCGGCGGTGATGGTTTCGCCGGCAATTCCATGGGCGATGTCGGCGTCGGTGCCGGGCACGACGTTGGCGGCGGTGATGGAAAGTGCGGACATGAGGTTTCTCCCGGTTAGAGCGCAAAAGCGGCCAGAGCCGCGGAAAGGGACATTTTCGGATAGGCGGTCAGGGCCGATTTTTCCGAGCAGTTGATGAAGGCCACGCCGTGGGCGGCCAGGGCAGGCGCGGCATCATCCAGAATGCGCCGCCAGCGGTCGGTCTTGTCCTGGTCCGGGTTGGCCAGCACCGGGCCATGCAGGCCGTGCCAGTGAACGCCATGGGCGCAGGTGCAGTCGAAGCCGACGCCCAGGATGCGGCGCGCGCCAAAATGCGCCGCCAGATTGATGGCGGTAAAGCCGGAATTGCCGCTGACGAGTTGCGGCTTGTCCAGAACCAGCCGGTCCACACTGGCCCGGTCAATCGGCATCAGGTCAATGCCGAACTTGTCTTTTGCTTCCAGATCTCCGGCCAGTTTGAGGCCGCCGAACTGCGGCAGGCCGCGATGGATTTCCCACCACACCGCATCGCAGGCAATATGCGCATCAGCCCAGGGCGCCAGTTCCCAGGAATTATTCACCGTGATGGTGCGCACACGTCCCTGCGCGGCACCGATGTCGGCGGCGGCTGCGCTCGGCCCCGAGGCGATGATCAGCACGGTCTCGCCGCGCCAATCCTTCCACCAATGCGGCAGGCTCACATAAAGCGCCGCTGGTTGGCCAGCAGCGCGGCCACGCAATCCAGCGTCGGCTGGTCAAAGCCGCCGGTGTCAACCATGGCGACGGTCAGAAGCTGGACCGCCGCCAGGGACGCGGGCGGCAGATCGGCATCGGCATAACCGCAGGCGGCGGTCACCGTGATGCGCGAGCCGGGCTGGATCGCCGGCCAGGCTTGGCCGTATTTCAAAACAATGGCGGCGACAAAGCCTTCCGCCCGCACTTCATAGACCGACGTGCTGAGGGTCTGGGTATTGCCGGCACTGTCGGTATAGGTGATGGACGTGATCGAGCGCAGCGGCGCCAGCGGCACAGCTTCAAAATCGCAGAAGGCATCGCATTTGATGGCGACGGTCTGCTGGGCCAGCAGAACGCCGGTCAGAGATTCGACGTGGGCGCGCGCAGCCGTCAGCGCCGTGGTGATGCGGACGTCGTCATCGGTGCCGTCAAGGCGGCCCCAGGTCTTGGCCGTGGCCAGCGTGACCGGCTCGCTGGTCGGCGCCACGGTGACGACGGGCGGATACCACATCAGCGTGTTTCCGGCGGGGTGCGCATGGCGGTTTCGCGCGACACCTTCACCGGCGCGGCGATGCCGGCGGCGATCAGGCGCTGCGCTTCGGCCGCGCTGCATTCGTGAATATCGCCGGGGCCAAGGGTAAGACGAATGCCGGCCATGCTGACCAGCATCTTCACCTTGACCGTGGCGGACGTGTTGCGAGGCATGACAACCTTTGGCGGCGGAAAAAATGGGGCGGCCCAGCCATCGGCCGCCCCATTCCCAGCCAATCAGGTGTTGGAGGTCTTGAGATACTTGACGGCGGCGGTGTCGCCCAATTCGCCGTCGAAGCGGATCAGGCCGGCAATGCCGAGATCGGGCCAGAAGCGCTCGCGCAACACGCCGATCACCGGGGCGCCGACCTTGCGGACAAAATACTTGCCGAAGTCGCCGAAGACGATGACCTTCTTGTTGGCGGCAATGCTGTCCATCGCCTGGTTCACCAGATAGGGATTGCCGAGCAACGTCGCCGGGGCGCCGGAGCGGACATCGCCCATCTGCCACAGATAGTTGTTCTGGCCATCCTTCAGCTTGCGGATCGCCTGCAGGGTGGTGTCGTGGAACATGAAGCGGCACTTGGGCGAGGCGCGATAAGCCGGGTCCACCGAGTGCTGCAGGTCAATGACCTCGTCCGACGTGATGGCGGTCGCCGAGGCCGAGATTTTGCCGGCCGAGGCGGCGGTGACAATGCCGTTCGGCGCGGACGAGCCGGTGCCGGTGGTGAGCTGACTGTTGGCGATGCGGCCCAGGCGTTCGCCCAGCAGATCGGCCAGCAACTGCTCCATGTTGATGATGGAGTCCTGCGCCAACTGCCAGGACCAGCGGACGAACTCGGTGTCGAAGGAGAAGGCGTCCAGCGACTTCTGGCCGAAGGTCACGTCCTTGGCACCGCTGTCGGTCAGCGCCGAACCTTCGGTGTTGGCGATGGCCGTCACGGAAGTATCGTTCACGGTCGGCAGCTTGATGCTTTCGCCGCCGCCGGTGACGATCTCGGTGCAGACACCGGGGTCATACATGGGGCCCCAGGCCGCCATGGACTTGATCACCAGGGCCGCAACGGTGGTCGGCACCGTATAGCCGCCGGCCGCGTTGGAGGTGGACTGGACGCGGAATTCGGAGGCACCCTGACGCAGCAGGGCCCGCATCTCGGGCGACAATTCGCTGAGATCACCGCCCGCCTTCAGCATGGCAAAGAAGGCATCGCGATATTCCGGCGCCTTGGCGGTTTCATCGCCCGCATCGGCGCTGTGATTGTCACCGGCGCCAGGACGGCGCGCGGCGCGAGCATCGGCGATACGCTTTTCGGCCGCAGCGAGTTTTTCCTCGCGCTCGATCAGCGCGCCGATGCGGTCATGCTCGGCCATGGCGGCGTCATGCGCCGTTTCCAGTTCCTTGGCGCGGGCCTCGGTGGTATCGGCCTTGATCTCGTCCAGGCGCTCGCGGGCTTCGCTGATCAGGCGGGCCTGCTTTTCACGCAATTCGATGAGGCGGCTCATGGTAATACTCTTCCTTCTGCCGCGAGTGGCGCGGCGGTTTGAGTGGATGCGAGGGGTGCTTTGGGCCCGTTCGGGCTTTACTCCCGGCCAACGCGGCGGCGTGCCGCGAGGTCGAGGTGTGCTTTCATGCGAAGGCGTTTTGCCGCCGCATTGAAATTTCTGGCCTTGGCATCGCGCCGCGCCGCTTCCAGCGAACGCATGGCAATGCTGGTGTCGTCATAGGCCGGGAAGGCCACGGCGCTGACTTCGAAAAGGTTGACCGCCTGGATGGTGCGGATCGGCGTGTCGCCGGTTTCATCCCAGGTCTGCTTGGTCACTTCAAAGCCGAAGGACATGCCGCTGATGTCGCCGCGCTCGATGAGCGTGGCCAGATCGCGGCCGTCGGCGGTATCGGGCAGATCAATCTCGACGGCGAGGCCGACCTGATCCTGCGCCAGGCGCAGCGTGCCGGCCCTGGTGCGGCCGATCACCCGGCCGGTGTCGTGATTGATCAGGGCGCGGACATCGCCGGCCAGGGCATCGGAGAAGGCACCGGGCGCGATCTGTTCCTGAAAGCAGCCGCAGATGTCGGCCTGCACATTGAAGACGGCGGCATAGCCCGCAACGGTTCGGCCGCCGGAAGCGGCGCGAACCTCAAGCGGGCGAACCAGACTGCGTTTTTCCATTGCTGCTTCCTGCGTTATCAAGCGGAACGGTGGCGCCCTGAATGTAGAGGCGGTCGCCGCCGGCCATGGCGCCGCGATTGTCGAGTTCGCGGCCTTCGTTCGGCGTCACCAGGCCGTTCTGCACGCCCTGGGCCAGCGCGGTCATGCGCGAGACCAGATCGCCGCGCAGCAGACCGTCGAGATTGTGTTCGACAAAGCGCCCGCCACCCTTGCGGCCGAACAGCTTCAAATTCGCTTCCTGCTCAAACGCCACCGCCCAGCGACGAATGACGTGCTTGACCAGGTGTAAATCCTGCTGCTCGGTGTTGGTGAAGGTGCCTTTCGAAAGGTCTTGCAGCACCACCGGCGGCAGGCCCCAGATGCGGGCAAAGTCCTGGATGATCGCCAGCCAGGCATCGTTCATCTGGCCTTTTTGCGGGTCGAAGCCGATCTGCTTCAATTCAAAGCCCGCGGGCAACTGCACAATCGGCGTGTTGCTGGTCTGCGCGTGCTTGATGGCGCGCTGAATGTCATCGCCGGCGCGGCGCATCGCGTCGGCGCCGGTCGGCAAGGGACCGGAGACCGACAGCGGCGGCACGCCGCCACCCGCAAAGAAGCCGGCGGCATAATCCATCATCGCCAGGGCGCGCTGGATTGTCTTGGCGCCTTGCATGATCGGGCCAAAGACCGAAATCTGGTCGTGCCGCAGCAGGAACGGAATATCAATCACGTCGGCAGCATCGAAGCGCTGGCGGCCGTCATAGACATAGACGTTGCGAAAGCCGTTGCGCTCGACCCGCGTGCGCAGCACGTCCATCGGCCAGAGGCCGGCGACCTGGCCGTTGCCCCCCCATTCGATATAGGCAAGGCCGCGACCATGGGTGAAAACCTGCGACCAGAAATACTGGCGCAGGCGAAAGCTGGTCCATTCATCGTTCGGCGCATCGCCGACCAGGCTGTCGAGGCCGCCTTCAAGGCGTTCCGGCGCCGCTTCCGATTTTTTGCGATAGACATGCAGCGGCAGTGCCGCCAGCGTGCCGGACAGGAAGGTGACGGCGGCAAAGACCGGCGGCACCGTCATGGCCGATTCCAGCGTCACCGGCTGCAAATTGGCGCCGGTGAGGCCGAAGAATTGCAGAAAGCTCGACGCGCTGACCGGAACGGTCGGGTCCTGGATATTATCCCGACGCTCGGCACGGCGACGGAAAAGATCAAGAAGGGCCATCAGTCATCCGTTTTCGGGTTCAGCGTAAAGTTGGGGTCATCCCACGGCGATTTGGCCGGGGCTTCGTCGCGGCCGATTGCCAGCCGGAGCGCCATGATCGTGGCGACGACGCCGTCAATCTTTTCGCTCGATTTCTTCTTGCTGGGCTTGAAGTTGCCGTTCGAATCAATTTCGACCGCGACATTGCCGACCATCCAGCGCAGCACCGGATGACCGCCATGGGCGAAGGCGCCGCCATAAATCAGCCGCTCGAATTCCTTGGACGGCTCACCCAGCGACGGGATGCCCTGCCGTATCTCGATGACCGGCACGCCTTCATCCTGAAGCCGCAGCGCCAGTTGCGTGGCGTTCCAGCTATCATAGCCGAACTGCTGGACGTCAAAGTCCCGGCCGCCCTGCATGACCGCCTCGAAGATGGCGTCCTGGTCAACCACATTGCCGGGCGTGGTTTCCAGGGCGCCATTCCTGGCCCATTCGTCATAATGGACGCGGTCGTTGCGGCTGCGTTCTTCGATAGTGTCCGCCGGCACGAAAAAGCGCGGGGCAATGATCCAGTGCTGTTCGCCTTCGGCCGGCGGAAAAAGCCAGACCAGCGCGGTGATGTCGCGCGTGGAGGAAAGATCAAGACCGCCAAAGCAGGTGCGGCCTTTCAGTTTGGCGCGCAGGTCGCGCCAGTTGACGGCGCCCTTGTTGGCATCCCACTTGGCCAGCGGAATCCAGCGGGTGACCTGCTCGGTCCACTGATTCAGGTGATAGCGGCGGAAATCATTTTCCAGCCGCGGATTTTCAAGCGCCTTGGCGCATTCATCGCGCAGATAATCCAGCCGCGGCGAGACGCCGAGATTGGGATTGGCGGCGGACCAGGCGGCTTCGTCGTCAATCCGCGCATCGGCGGGCGCGGCGAAGATCACCACCAGATCGCGCGGCTGTTTCAGCCGGCCTTCCAGGATGGCCTGGCATTCCTCCCACAGTTTCCAGCCCCAGCCGCGATTCTTGTGGCCGGCGGTGGAACCGATCAGTTCGACCGGCTGGGTGCGCGCCGCGGTGGACTGATGCAGCGTGGTGTAAAGCACATCGTCCGGGCATTCATGCGCCTCGTCGCCGACGATCACCGAGGCGGAAAGTCCGTGCTTACCTTCGGCCTGGCCCGAGAGAAGTTCGAACTTCGCCGCCAAATGGGCGTGCCAAAGTTCGCGCTTTTTCGGAGTCACGTCCTTTCGCAGCGCCGGAGACATGCGCAGCATGGTCTTCATTTTGTCGAAGACGATGGCGGCCTGTTTTTCGTTGCGGGCGAAGCAGTAGCCCTTGCCGCCGATCTCGCCGTCGCAAATCCAGAACAGCAGCGCCAGCGCCGCCATGAATTCGCTCTTGCCGTTCTTGCGCGCCACCCACAAGAGCAGGCGGCGAAAGTGACGATAGCCGCAGGCATCGCGCCAGCCAATCAGCAGGCGGACGACGATTTCTTGCCAGCGCGCCAGGACGAATGGCTTTCCGGCCCATTCGCCTTCGGTGTGGCAGAACAGGGTCGGCCATAACTGGACGACGCTGTCGGCCAGCGCGTGATCGAACCAGTTGCCTGGGATCGCGGCGGCGATATTCCAGCCGCGAATGGCCCAGGCATAAATGGCGAGGCCCTGCACCGCCTCAAGCCAGGGCGGCAGGGCATGGACCTTTGCGTCCATGATCGTTTCAGTTCGGGCGCTGACCAGGCGGCGGCGTGGCCGCGCGGTTCAAGGCACCGGCCGCGCCGGTATCAGGCTGCGGCTGGTCGCTGCGGCGGGTGAAGAGATCGTCGGGCACCAGGGCTTCATCGCGCAGCATCTTGAAGCGGGCCGCGGGGTTGAGGCCGAAGCGTTCGCTGATGTCCATCAGGCGGCGCTCGGCGATCTCACGCATCTTCACCGAAGGGCGAAGGCGCTCCATTTGGTCGCCACTGACGGTCTTGACCTTCTGCGTTTCGCCATGCGCGGCGATGTCGCGCGTGTAGTTGATCCAGTCCGCCATGTGGACGCAGTAGATGGCGAAGGTGTAGCGGTCGAGCTTGGCCAAGGCGCCGATGCGTTCCAGGTCGGGCGCCAGTTCCTTCCACACCGCGATGGCGCCATCGAACTCAACGCGCTCGGCCATGAAGTCCGGCGGGATCAGCGATTCCGACGGGCCACAACTGGCAAGCAGCGCGGCGCGGTCTTCAGCCGAACGGAGTTTCGGCTTTTTCGGTTTGTCCGGGGCGCGAAAGTCGCTGCGGCTGGCCGCGCGGGCTTTCAGACTGCGGCCCTTGCGGCCTCTTGGCATCGCTGAAGCCGATCAGCGCCGGCCCTCCAAGCTAAGTGATTGTGAAAAAAAAAGATTCGCGGAATTTTCCGGCGAAACTTCCGCTTTTGGGCGCCGGTCTTGGCGGCGGGGGCGGCTGAGATTGACCCACCCCCCCCTGCCCCGTCATGGTTCGGCGAGGCCGAGGCGGGCGGCGAGGCCGCGAAGGGCAGCCATACCTTTGCGTTCCACCGCCTGCTTGAGGCCGCTGTGGCAACTATCGCAGGCCGGCACCCAGAACTCAGACCGCCAGAACAGCACGCGGTCACCGCGATGCGGCCAGAAGTGGTCCACCACCGTGGCAACCGTCACGCGGTCATGCAGTGCGCAATAGCGGCACAGCGGATACAGCGCCAAAAACGCCTTGGCAGCCTTGCCCCATCGCCAATCGTACAGACGTTCGGCAGCGCTGCCGCGCTCGCGGTCATAGTCGCGGATGCGATCAGCGGCGCTCTTGCCGCGAGGCTGGAAGATGGGCGGCCTGGTCGGCATCAGCCGTCAGGCCAAAAGCAAAAGGCCCGGCGCGCTGTCTTTGCGTCCGGGCCTTTTCAGGGTGAGCAGACCATCCTCCAAATTTTTTCCCCCGTCAAGAGCCTTCCTGGATATTTGGGAGGCAGGGGCATGGCGGCGGTGACAGAAAACATGGTGAGCCGCGCCGCCGCCAGCGCATCGCGCAACAGCGCCAGGGCGGCGAACCATGCGGCATAGCGCATATGGGCCTCCAGCGCCTCGCCAGGCAGCACGCCATCGGCCACGACATGGCAATACCAGCCGCGGGCATAGTGGTGGCTTTTGCGCTTGGGGTGCCAGACCACCGGGCCAGGCTTCAGGCGAAAGTCAGCCGCCGCGTGCCGCTCGGGGCGCGAGCGCTTGAGGGCATGGATCATCACCAGCGAGCGCAGGTCCAGCACCAGGATTCCGTTGGTTGGCCAAGGATCGCCGCAATGGTCGGCATCGGCGGCGCGGCCGGTCGGCGGCTCGATGCTGCGGCTGCCGCGCGGAATGGCGTGATAGCGCGCCGCCGCCAGATCATGGCCGCAATCCACCGTCACCCGCGCCAGGCGCAGCACCTGGGCGTGAACAGCGCGAGCATCATCGCTGGCATCAAAGCCGCGCCGGCCAGAGCCTTCCACCGGCACGCCTTCGTTCCACAAGGGCGAGTACGCCGCCAAGGGTCCGCCGCCGACGGCAATCTCAACCGGCATGTCGCGCGCTTCATGCACCAACTGCTCGGCATAGGCGTAGTGCAGCAGCGCCTCGATCCCGACCTGACGCCGGTTGCGCGCCACCTGCCGCGTCCAATCCGTCCTTCCCTGCCCCGTCTCCGGTTTCATGTTTCGGTTTCCGGTCTCTGTCTCTGTCTCTGTCTCTGT